>CAMVIN010000043.1 GCA_947167565.1 uncultured Clostridia bacterium
ATTTAATACTGAATGTGCATGTACCGGAGATGATACAGGGATGAATATATATATAACTCAAGATCAAAATTCAGAAAAAATATCCGAATTTCTTTCCTTGAAAACCGGACTGTATCAATCATTTTTTAATGTCATAAAAATAGACTTAATACCAAGAAATGACACCGGAAAGATACTTTATAAACAATTAAATTAAGATAATAAGGAGAGACATATGTCAGGATATTTTGATTTTACAGGTAAGAAGATTCTTGTTGCTGGTGCTTCTTCAGGCATAGGCAGAACAACTGCAATTTTGCTAAGTAAACTCGGTTGCGAAGTATATCTTGTAGCGAGGAGGCAGGATTGCCTGAAAGAGGTCATAGCACAGATGTCCGGAGGCTCTCATGATTTTTTTTCATTTGACTTAAGTGACATTGATGCTATCCAATCACTCTTTGAAAGGATAAAATCAAAGCATGGTCAATTGGATGGATTTGTATATTCTGTAGGAATTTATTCATCCATACCTCTTCTTCAGTCAAAGCATTCAAAAATAGAAAAGGTATTTAATACAAATTTTTATCCCTTTGTTGAGTGTGTACGTCAATTAAGCAGAAAAGGAAATCATAATAAAGGATGTCGTGTAGTCGGTGTATCATCTGCTGCTTCCTTAAGAGGGTACAAAGCAAAATTGGCTTATTCTTCATCAAAGGCTGCAATGGATGCTGCAGTAAGATGTATGGCCAGAGAATTATCAACAAAAGAAATATATATAAATTCTGTTGCTCCGGGACTCACAAGCACAGAATTATATTATAAAGAAAGTCTTGGAGGGGAAGATGGTTCCATAGAACTCACTAATCGTCAATATCTTGGAATTGCAACACCATCAGATATAGCTGATGTGATTGTTTTTTTATTAAGTAATCGCTCACGATTTATAAACGGGGCAACAATACCGGTAGACGGAGGACTACTATCATCATGAGAAATTTATTATCTGCTAAAATATGTCTTGTTACAGGTACGTCCAGAGGGATTGGTCGCACTATCGCAGAAAATTTCGCCTCTGAGGGCGGAATTGTCTATTCAAACGCAAGAACGGAAGGTGTTCTTGATGATTGGGCATATAAGGTAAATTCACACAGCCCGGGTCAAATCATACCTGTTTATTTTGATATAAAAAATAGCTCACAAATTCGCGATACAATTTTAAAAATAAAAAAGGAACAGGGAAGATTCGATGTGCTGGTAAATAATGCCGGTATCGTCCAAAATGAATTACTCGGGATGATATCCATAGGCAAAATGAAGGAAATGTTTGATGTTAATGTTTTCGGATTGATGGAATTATCACAGCTTGTTGCAACAAAGTTTATGATGAAGCAGAGAGACGGAAGCATAGTAAATATAGCTTCTATAGTTGGAGTAGAAGGCAGCAGTGGTCAGATAGCTTATTCTGCAAGCAAGGGTGCAGTCATATCTATGACAAAATCAATGTCAAAAGAGTTGGCTCCTTATAATATAAGGGTAAATGCAGTGGCACCCGGCATGATTGAAACAGAAAGGCTTAATGTAACAATAAAAAATCAATATAAGGAAAATATTCCTCCTCTTGGAATGGGAAGAATGGGCACAACAAAGGAAATTTCGGATGCCTGTTTATACTTTTCATCAGATCTGTCAAGTTACACAACAGGACAGATTCTTGTTGTCGGAGGGGGTATGACACTCTGATTCGCGCTCTGTTTGATATTAAAGGGTATTAGTTTAGGGAGAAAGCCTCTTGTTAAGAACTTTTTTTTATGGTAGAATGTGAGAAAAACTAAGGGGGTATTCTTCCATGCTATATCAACCGCTTCCAATCGGAGTAGATGACTTTGAAAAGTTAGTGACAAGAGGCTACTATTTTCTTGATAAAACCAACTTCATCAAAGAGTTGCTGGATAAAAAGGGAGATGTCAACCTGTTTACCAGGCCAAGACGATTTGGGAAAACACTGAATATAAGCATGGTGCAGTACTTCTTTGAGGACATGCGTGGTTTTGATGGGAAAAAAAAGGACAATTCCTATCTCTTTGACGGACTGGATATCATGCAGGCAGGCGAGAAATATCTTGCCCATATGGGGCAGTATCCGGTGATAAATCTGACATTGAAGAGCGCCAAGCAGGGCGATTTTGAGATGGCCTATTATATGTTGTGCAGACAGATTGCGGAGGAATTTAAAAGACATCGTTATCTTCTTGATGGAGAGTTATTGGATGAGGACAGGGCGAGATATCGCAGCATTATGGCAGAGAGCGCAGAAAGAGAACAGTATGCAGATGCCCTTCAGTTTTTGTCAGGATGTTTGAAAAATTTTTTTGGAAAAAAAGTAATTATCTTGATTGATGAGTATGATGTCCCGTTAGAGAATGCCTATATTCGTGGTTTTTATGATGAAATGGTAGACTTTATCCGCTCTCTTTTTGAGTCAGCCCTAAAAACGAATTCCAGTTTGGAATTTGCCGTGATTACCGGGTGCCTGCGGATTTCAAAGGAATCGATTTTCACTGGAATGAATAATCTAAAGATAATTTCTATTTTGAATAGTCAATATGATGAATATTTTGGATTTACAAATGCAGAGGTTCGTAAACTATGCTCTGATTATAATATGCCGGAAAAATTTGAGGTATTCAAGGAATGGTATAACGGCTATCTTTTTGGAAATGCCAATGTCTATAATCCATGGAGCGTTATCCAATTAATGGATGATCTGGTTTCTAATCCTAATGTATATCCGACTGCCTACTGGGCTAACACCAGTTCCAACAGTATCGTCCGAAAGCTGATTGAAATCGCAGATGAGGACACAAAAACTGAAATTGAGAAACTGATTGAAGGAAAGACAGTGGAAAAACCTATCCATGAGGATATTACCTATGATGAGGTTTACAAATCCATGAATAATCTGTGGAATTTTATGTTTTTTACCGGGTACTTTCGAAAAGTAAATGAGCAAATGGATAGCGAAGATAATCGGTATTTGGAACTAAAACTTCCTAACCGGGAGGTGAAATATATCTTCCGCACGAAGATTCTTTCATGGTTTGATGAGAAAGTAAAGGCACAGGATCGAACTCGCTTGTTTAATGCCCTTACCAATATGGATGTGCCGACATTTGAGGAGGAGGTAAACGAACTGCTCCTTCAGACTATAAGTTTTAACGACGCCTATGAAAGTTTTTATCATGGCTTTCTCGCTGGAATTCTCTCCGGAATGAAAGGATATATTGTAAAATCTAACCGGGAAGGTGGAACCGGAAGAAGTGACCTGTTTGTTAAACCGGTGTCGCGAAGAAAAGCAGCCTTTATTTTAGAATTTAAAATGACAAGGGATATTCGGGAGTTGGAAGTAACTGCGGATAAGGCATTGAAGCAGATTGATGCCAGGCAATATGTCAGGGAACTGGAGGACGATGGATATTTTACCGTGCATAAGTATGGAATTGCATTTTGTGGAAAGGATTGTATGGTTAAGTTGCTAAAGTAAATTTCAAATAATCAACGTATAAAGTTTTTTATCCCCTCAGAGTAATTTTCTGAGGGGTTTTTTATTGCCATCAAATAAATACCTTAATTTTGAAGTGTTCCTGACATAGGAACACTTTATACATGTTTTAAAGCCAGCATGGATGCGGAAAGAGTGGTTGTTATTTGCAGGGAGGCAATATTTTTCCTGAGGTCTTTATGCCATGTTCTTGGGTTTTGAATGTGGCTTTTTTTAGTACCTATTATTTATACAATTGTCGCATTGTCGCATTGGATATGAATAGGGAACATACTTGAAAAAAGTCCCGTTGCAAAACGGGAAGGGCGAAGCATACGAAAAAATTGTTGGTTGTAGTTCTGTAGAAATTATGTTTAAAAGGCTTGCTCGTGAAGATTGCAGATTATTATTCGCAGTTTCCATGGGCATAAATATGGTGACGAGATGAGTGTTTCGATTGATTTACAAGGGAAAAATATATTAGTGACAGGAGCTTCGTCAGGGATTGGAAAGGCATGTGCCTCTTTTTTTTCTGAATGTGGGGCGAATCTGATTTTGGTATCAAGGCGTGAAGATTGCATGAAAGATATTGCAGAGGAACTGGCGTCGGAGTGTGCGGTTGTTCCTTTTGACTTGAGCAGTCATGAGAGCAAAAAAGTTATTTTTGATGTCTGCAGGGATAAGGAGTGGAAACTGGATGGCTTTCTTTATGCGGCAGGAACAATTGAGAGATGTCCGGTGAAGGCATATCAGGCAGGGATTTATGAGAAATCTATGCAGTTACACTGCTTTTCGTTTCTGGAGATGTGTCGTTATTTTTGTAATCGACTCTATTCTAATGATGGAGCATCAGTGGTTGCGATTTCCTCAATGTCTGCCCAAATTCCGGAGAGGGGACTTGGACCTTACTGTATAGCAAAATCAGCTTTGAATATGGCGGTTCAGATGGTTGCTCTTGAGAATGTGCATCGAAAGATACGGGTAAACAGTCTGATGGCGGCGATGGTGGATACTCCACTAATTGAAGAGTATAAGAGATATAGAAGTGTGGAGGAAGAGGAACTGTTGGAAAATCAGCCATTTGGACTGATTAAACCGGAAAGTATTGCTTATATGGCTGGCTTTCTTATGTCGGAGGAGTCGGAATATATTACCGGGGCACGGATTCCGGTCGGAGCTGGTTTGATATAAAATAGAGATTATGATGGCAAAAATAATAGTTCATCGGGGAATCACTGAAAAGGGGGATCTATTTGTATGACACAGGAAGAAAAGAAAGAGGTTGTTGCTGAAATTTTAGAGGTGGACAGTGCTGAACTACAGGAGGAGCAGGCATTGGAAGAATTTGAAACATGGGATTCTGTTGCGGTGCTGTCAGTTATTGCTACGATGGATGAAAAGTTTGGTAAGCTTCCTAATGCATCTGAAGTAATAAAATGTAAGACTGTGGCAGATTTGTATCGTTTTATGGAGTGAAAAATGCAGAGTTCTGTTCTTGAATATTTGGAGAAAACCGTCCGGAAATTTCCAGATAAAATTGCTATCACAGATAAAGATAGAGAAATTACCTTTTCTGAATGGAGAGAGTGTGCGTTGGCACTGGCGAGTTGCATAATCAAAAAGAGTGACGGTGCTAAAATTCCGATTCTTGTGTATTTGCCGAAGACGGTTGATATTCCGATTGCATTTGCCGGCATATTGTATAGCGGAAATTATTACACACCGACCGATGTAAATTTTCCTTTTGAAAAGGTGAGTTCCATTATTCGGTGCCTCCATCCGCAAATTATTATTTCAAATAAAAATTGTGCAAAAAAGTTGTTGGAGAACGGTGTTCCTGAACAAAAAATCCTGTATACAGAGGAGATTGAAAAAATAAAGGGCACAAAAAAAGAAGAGGATATGAAGGAAGAGGCACAGCGTTATCTAGAGAAAATTATTGACACAGATTTAGCCTATGTCTTTTTTACATCCGGCTCTACCGGTGTGCCAAAAGGAGTTTCAATCACCCACAGAAGTATCGTGGATTATATCGACTGGGTTGCAGAGACTTTTCAGATTACGGAAAAAGAAAAGATTGCGAATCAAGCTCCGTTTTATTTTGATAATTCCATAATGGATTTATACCTTTGTATGAGTAGAGGGGCACATTTATATATTACACCGGAGATGTATTTTGCATTTACAGCGAAATTACTGGAGTATCTCAGAGACAACGAAATTAATTATATTTTCTGGGTGCCTTCTGCACTGATTAATGTGGCTAACAGCGGATTGTTGGAAAAAATAGATTGTTCTTGCGTCAGGAAAGTTCTGTTTTGCGGGGAGGTAATGCCGAACAGGCACTTGAACATATGGAGAAAAAATCTTCCGGATGCTGTTTATGCCAATTTGTACGGGCCGACGGAGATAACGGATGTGTGTTCATATTACGTGGTCGATCGGGAATTTTCTGATGAAGAACCACTTCCGATTGGAAAGGCATGTAAAAACACGGAATTATTGATTCTGAACGATGCCAATGAAAGGATACACGAACCAAACAAAACGGGTGAATTGTGCGTAAGGGGGACTTCGCTGGCTGTTGGATATTATGACAATCCGGAGAAAACAACAGAAGCGTTTGTTCAGAATCCATTGAATCCTTATTACGAGGAAAAAATTTATCGTACCGGGGATTTGGTGCATTACAATGAATTTGGTGAATTGATGTTTGACGGGAGAAAAGACTTCCAGATTAAACACATGGGATACCGGATTGAACTTGGTGAGATTGAGACGGCAATTTTAAGTCATCCGGATGTGGAAAATGCGTGTTGCATTTATGATGAGGAACAGAGTGTCATTACGGCATTTTGTAAGTCACGGAGAATTGAGGAAAAAGAGTTGCGCAAGGCGCTTGCGCTTCTTTTGCCTAAATATATGATTCCGGGAGCCTATATTTTTTTAGAAGAATTTCCTTATAATGATAATGGTAAAATTGATCGTAAACTGTTGAAGAAAATGCATATTGCGTCAAAAAATGAGTAGACTGTGACAGGGGGGAAAGAAGTAAAATGGAAGAAATAAAGAAGATGTTAGAGGAGATACGGCCGGAATTCGATTTTGAGACCAGCGAAGATTTTATTGAGGACGGCTTTCTTGACTCTTTTGATGTGGCCACTCTTGTATCTATGTTGGAAGAAAAATTTGAAATTGTCATCGATGCTCTGGATGTGACGCCGGAATATTTTGTGAGTGAAAAAAAAATATCAGAACTCGTTATGAAGAACGGAGGAACGATATAATTGAAAGCGGTATTTAAGGGCAAGAAGATAACCGGTATGCTTGCTGTTATGCCGGAGAATGAGTATACATTTGAAGAGGAGACGGCTGACTATTCAAGTGTTCGTGCACGAAGACTTAAGGATGTCATGGGGTATGGCAAGCGAAGAAGGGTCAAAAAGGATACGAATGTCTCAGATATGTGTATAGTTGCGCTGAATCATCTTCTTGACACAGGAAAGATAAAAAGGGAAGAGGTCGGAGTTGTTTTGGTCAATACATTAACTCCGGATTATTTTTTGCCTCAGGTCAGTAATATTGTCCATGGAGAGTGTGGGTTGCCTGAGGATGTTTTGTGTATGGATATTCCGCAGGCGTGTACGGGATGGCTTATGGCGATGTCGCAGGCATTTATGATTTTGGAACATACAAAAAAAAAGGCGGTAGTCTTTACGGCTAATGTGCTGAGCAGAAAAGAGAAAGAAAACGAGCATTTTGAAGAACCTCCGTTTGGCGGAGATGCTGTCACAGTTACCGTTGTAGAAAATAGTGATGATGCGTCAGATATATATTTTGATATGCGTACTGATGGGAAAGAAAGAAATTGTCTGATTATGCCAACAGGGGCGTATAAAAAACATGAAATCAGGGACGGAAAAGTTGACATTGGGGATGGCATATTAAGAGATTCCGCTGGAATGAGCATGGAGGGGTCTCTTGTGTTTAATTTTGTCCAGAGAAAAATTCCGGTGCTGATAGAGGAATTATATGAGTTTGCCGGGGTTAAAGAGGACGATATAGAATATCATCTATTCCATCAACCAAACAAATTTATGTTGCAGAAACTGGCTGACAAGATTGGGGTTCCACGTGAGAAAATGTTTATGAACATCGTGGAGGAGTTCGGTAATTCCAGTGGCTCTGTTCTGGCAGTTAATATTATCCATAATTTAAAACACCGACTTTGCAAAGAAGAAAAAATTGCTTGTTGTCTATGCTCCTTTGGAGCTGGTCTCTCGTGGGGAGGTATGATTATGGAACTGGGTGGAATGGATTTTTGCGAGATGATTGAAAGCAACCTTTAGGGGGCGGTGCAAAATGAAACTCTGTGATATTATGCAGGAGATTAACAGACTGAAGAGACAAGGGAAAGTGTTCAGTAATTACTATAATAATATTTCTGTTGAAGAAAATGAAGATTTAGAAACTCTCCGAGGTAGTAACAGCATTATTTTTACCAGGAGTGAACAGATTGAATTGACTGGACAAAATCTTAAGAGAGTTTATTTTTGTGGCAACGATTCTGAGGAAATCTCTTCGCTATTACAAAGGGTCGATAAGAACTCGGTGATAGATGTTTTATCACGTAACCGACAGGACATGGAAGACATACTCATCAATGGCTGCTTTAGTAAATATGCGGTATTTGAGAGAATAAGTAGGCGTCATACAAAGGAAAATATAGAGCAACTTGATGAAAAATTGGAAACAATGAAAGAGTTGTACGATGAAAAAAAAGGGTGGCTGGCAAAACTACAGGATGCCGACGATATTTTGGATAAATTGACAGAGGTGTTTGATCCGTATACCTATCATCTGTGCAACCGCGAAGAATTAGAACTGTATATACAAAATGGCTGGGTTTGGATACACAGAAGAGAAAAAGAGATAGTCACAATACAGATTAACAAAGTAGAAGGAAAGAAAAAATACGGTTATTATATGTATAATGCCGGCGAATTATCGGATTTGTATTCTGTGCAGAGAAAAAACTGGGAAGAAGATAAGAAAAATGGAATCGTTTATTTTTTCGGATGGCAGGATGTGAAAAACAGAAAGGCCAGAACAGTCAATCATTTTTGGGAAAACGAGCCAGATGGTTTGTATGATGTGGTGTATATCAAGCAGTGAGAGTTAAGGAGTCTGATATAATTGATGGTAAGAAAAAAAGAATTGTCAATTGAAGAAATCCTGAAACGCGTTGCACAGATTAAGAAAAATGGCCATTTTGAAACTAATTATTTTTTTAACTTTAAAGGGTCAGAAAAATTATTTACCACTTACGAAGGCATAAATACTATTATTTTTTTAAACCCAAATGTGTCAAGAAAAGAAGTTTTTTATTTTACATCGGACATGGACGAATGTAAAAAAATATTAAGTAATATGCCTGAAAATTCTATTCTAAATATAATTGTTAACGGTCAGATTTCGGATGAAAAGAAATTTGAGGACACAGGATTTTGCTTATATGATGTCTATCAAAAGGTAGGAATACATCTTCGGGATGTTGTGACAGAAACAAAACGTATGAATAAACATCGTTGGAATCGTTTTTATAATAAAAAATATGGTACATATGCTACGGAAGATGATTTAAAAGAAATTCAGAAGATTATAGATGAAAGTTTTGATTCTTATAGTGATACGTTTTATACAGATGAAGAGCTCAAAGAGTATATAAAAGAGAAAAATGTGATGGTTCAACATGAAGACGGAGAGATTGTTTCATTCATTATTTTTAAGATACAAGGGAAGAGAGTGTTTGTTAATTTGATTTATAATAAGGGGTGGGCGGGAGTTCTGTATAGCATGGAGAGGACGCTTACTCTTGAACTGATAAAAAAGTATGGGGTGGAATACAAATACGGTTGGATTTCGCTACGGCATAAAATGGCATGGAGACGAAATCAAATGCAGAGAGAAAATGTTTTTCACTATATATATAAGAAAGAGAGGACGGTTTAAAATGACGAATTTAGAAAAGTACAACAAAGTGTTTATGGATTCCCTAGGGATTTCGGAAGAAAAACTGGAAGGACTGGAATATCAGAGTATTCCTGACTGGGATTCTGTCGGGCATATGGATTTGATAGCAGATTTGGAAGAAATCTTTGGGATTTCTATGGAGACAGATGATATTATAGATTTCAGTTCTTATGAAATTGGAAAAGAGATATTGAAGAAATATCAGATCGAAATTTAATTTTAAATGAGGATATGAATGTGGAAGTTTTTTCTTTAGACAAAGAAGAGTTAAAACAATTCGAACAAATTCGGGATCCACTTCTCATGGTTGACTATGTGGACGAGGTGTTTCCCGGGAAATATGCTAAGGGTTACAAACAATTTTTGCCGGATGAGTGGTTTTTTAAGATCCATTTTCCGGGTGAACCCAATGTTCCGGGAGCTTTCCTGCTTGAAGCCCTTGCACAGATGCTCACAATTTCTATAACGACTCTGCCGGGAATGTCAGGTAAAACAACACGGTTTGTCTCTTTTTCGATGAAGTGCAAAAGGGAAGTAGTTCCGGGTGACAAACTGGATATTATTTCTGAGGTAAACTCATTTAAAAGAGGGTTGTGCAAAGGCGCGGGAAAAGGTTATGTAGATGGAGAGCTGGCTTGTGAAGCGGAAATGGTAATTATTATTCCGGATGTGCTGAATCAGTATAAGCCAAAGGGGAGTTTATCTTGATGAGATTAGCAGATTATGTAATATCAAGGGTTTATGACGAAGGCATTAAAAGTTTGTACACTGTGACGGGGCGTGGGATTTTATATCTCACGGATGCCGTTGCCAGACACAAAAAAATTAAAAGTATTTCCGTACATCATGAGCAGGCAGCGTCTTATGCTGCTTATGGCTATGCAAAATATTCAGGAAATATGGGATGCTGTTTGGTCTCTACCGGATGTGCTGCGACCAATGCGATGACCGGAGTCCTCTGTGCATGGCAGGACAATGTTCCATGTGTTTTTATCAGTGGTCAGAACATGCTGAAAGAAACGGTCAGGCATACTGGGCTTCCCATACGGACATACGGTTCTCAGGAAGCGGATATCGTAAGTTTGGTTAAACCTATTACCAAATATGCGGTAATGATAGAAAATCCAAATGATATACAATATGAGCTTGAAAAGGCTTTTTGTTTGGCATTTCACGGAAGACGTGGGCCGGTATGGATAGATATTCCGCTTGATATACAGAATGCGCGGGTCAATGAAAACGAGTTGACACATTATAGTGTTCCGCAGGAAATATTAGAGGCAAAAACACAAGATGTAGAATATGTAAAAAACAAACTGGAACAAGCAGAACGCCCTGTAATCCTTATTGGTGGTGGAATCCGGCTTGCAGGTGCGGAAGAAATTTTGAAAGAATTTTTGAACCGATATCCGATTCCGCTTGTGTATTCTCCATCGGCGGTGGATGTGATTGGCGCAGGAGAAGTGCCTTTATCAATTGGTGCAGTTGGAAGTCTGGGTGGCTCACGGGCAGGAAATTTTGTATTACAAAATTCGGATTATTTACTTGTCATAGGAAGTCGTCTGTCACCCGTTATAATCGGACAGCCATATGATAAATTTGCAAGAGATGCTGAAATCAATGTGGTAGATATAGATGAGCAGGAACACAAGAAGAATATAGTTCCGATTCAAAGGAAGATAATTGCTGACGCAAAAAGCTTTATTAGCAAATTATCTGAACTGTCTTTGGATAATGACTGGAATGGGTGGAATGAAAAATGTATTCACTGGAAAGAGATTTTTCCGAAATGTGAGAAAATATATGAAGAGTCTGAGGCGGTAGATTTATATTATCTCGGGAAGTGTTTGTCAGAAACTTTGCCTGAACATTCTATATGTTTAACGGATGCGGGCTTTGAAGAGCTGATTATTCCATCGTCGTTAGAATTAAAGACAGGACAGCGGTGTATACATCCGGTTTCGCAGGGGAGTATGGGCTTTTCTCTTCCTGCTGCGGTAGGTGTGAGTTGTGCAACAGATGATCTGGTGGTGTCTGTCAGTGGTGATGGTTCTATTATGATGAATCTGCAGGAATTGCAAACGATACAATACTATAATTTTCCGATAAAAATAATTATATGTAACAATGATTGTTATGCTGTGATTCGAAAGCGTCAACAGGATCTGTTTAGAGATAGAACGATAGGAACAGACGAACGAAACGGGGTATCTTGTCCGAACTTTGAGAAGGTGGCAGAAGCGTTTGATATTCCTTATATGAGGATTGATGACAGTAAAAATTTAAGAGAGGGAATCAAAAAATTATTCCTGTCTCAAGGTGCCATGATATGTGAGATTCGCTGTGTAAAAGAGCAAAAGTATTTGCATAATTCGTACGCAAGAGGAAAAAATGGCAAAATTCAAAAACGTTCGCTGGAAGACCAATCGCCTTTTATGGACAGGGATGTGTTTTTGCGGGAGATGGTTGTGCAACCGGTAGATTATGAGTGATAATGTTATGTAAGGAAAGATATAAATGAGTGAGATATGTTTGAATGACGAAAGACGCATAGGGGACTACGAAACACCTTATATTGTTGCGGAAGTTAATTCCAGTCATAATGGGAGTTTAGATACTGCGATTGAAATGATAGATAAGATCAAAATGATTGGTGCAGATTGTGTAAAATTTCAATCATGGTCTGCGGATTCTTTATATGCGAAAGATTATTATGAAGAGAATCCGATTGCAAAAAGAATAATCAGTAAATTTGCTTTATCAGAGGAACAATTGGATGAAGTTTTTGAATACTGTGCACAAGTGGGGATTTCTGTCACGTCCACCCCTTATTCTAAGCAAGAAGTTGACTTTCTGGTAAAGCATAAAGTCCCTTATATAAAAATTGCCTCCATGGACATTAATAATTACATGTTTTTGAAATATATTGGGGAGACAGGACTTCCGATTGTACTAGCAACTGGTATGGCCGATATGGAAGAGATAAAAAGAGCAGTTGAAATAATTGAGAGTACAGGAAACAGAAAGTTATGTCTTTTGCATTGTGTATCGGTATATCCTGCGCCGCCAGAAATTATTCAGTTAAACAATATATTGGGATTAAGAGAGAAGTTTCCGGAATATCCAATTGGATTTTCAGATCATTCGCTGGGCGTGGAAATGGCGGCAGCGGCGACGGCTTTTGGGGCATGTATGATAGAGAAACATTTTACACTTGACAAAAAAAAGATGGGCATGGATAACAATATGGCTACTGAACCGGATGAGTTCAAAAAAATGATTGAAATAAGCCATAATGTATGTCAGGGACTGGGAACAAAGGAAAGAGTTGTTACAGAGGATGAAAAACAACAACGTGTGAAGATGAGAAGAAGTATAGTTTTGACAAGAGATATGAAGGCAGGTGAAGTGATAAAAGAAGAAGATTTGGATGCAAAAAGGCCGGGGACGGGGATATCTGTAGAGAATACGAGCGAGATAGTTGGCAAAAGAGTAGTGAGAAACAAAGTCAGGGATGAGTTTATTTATCAAGGAGATTATCAATAAAGAATGAGGGAGGTACATAGATGATAGGTAGAAAATTTATGTTCCCGGTTGAATTGATTAACAAAAAAGTAGTGATTTATGGTGCCAGATTGACTGGCTATATGATGTACAGGCAATTACAGGAAAATAACCAAATTGTCTGTATGGTGGATAGAGATGCTGAGGCGATGAATCGTGGAAAAAAAATTTCTGTTATTATTGATTTGCCTGAACGATTAAAAAAATATGAGTATGATTATGTTGTTTTAGGTACATCGAGTATTGAAACTGCTAAGGAAATGACTAAGATTGTACTGAAATATGGTGGCACTGAGGATCAGATTTTAAAACCATCCGTTGGTTTTTTTGATGGAGAAAGAGATTACAGAATGGTAAATGATCCCCAAATTGCATGGGAACAATTTCTAAATATTCGTTTCAATTGCAGAAAATATATGGTGAATTATGGAGACTTATTTTATTGGATGAGGATGTATTATAGTCAATTGCAGGATAAAGAGGGGTTTGTAAGTGAAATAAGAAAGTATAGAGATAAAAGTGAAGATGTTGTAGACAGGGTACTTTGTGGAAATTATCTGAGATATTTAAATAAATTAAAAGAAGATGATACCAGAAAATTTTTAAAAGACATTGGAGCATTGGTGGATTATAATTATGAGTGGGCGTACCTTTTAACGATGCATCTCGGGATGGGGGATAAAGAGTCAGAAAACAAGATGACGTATAAAGATGTTGGAGTGGATAGGAAAAGAATTTGGGAAAAGATATGTGAATATTGCAGTCTAAATATTACCATAAAAAAACCGGATTCTATAAATTGTGATCGGATTCTTCTTTTAGTATTTGCGCTTCGTGGAGAAACAAATTCTCCGGGATATTTGTACAGAACCTTTGCTAATCAAATGGTAATGCTTGGAAAACAAGTAAAAATAATGGTAATATATCCTGGAGATAGGAATTCATATGATTTTTTGTCTGTTGCCGGTCCAGATGTCATAGAAAACTCTGAAATCTTTGATTCGTATAATAAATATATGATGAATGATAAGGTTTCTATTGAATATGTTTATGAGGCAACATTAGGAGAGACATTTAGTGAAGCAATAGAGTCTATTAACGATTTCAGACCATACGTGATTGTTGATTCTACAGATGAGACATGCCCGATATCGTATTATTTAGTTGATGATTATCCTGTGATACAATGGCCTATGAGAAATTGCTCATATGCTACATTTTTCCATAAGTTAATTGGGAAGCCAAACGAATATAATACGGAAATTACATCTGAAATGTGTATTAATGGTCCGTTAATTAAACCAAGTTATCAAATAGTTAACAAGAAGAATTATACAAAAGCAGAGTATTTGGAAATAGAAGATGACAGTTTTGTTATTGTTACTGTTGCTTATGATCTTTCCAAAATGATAAGCGATAAGCTAATAAATTTGATGGGTGAATTTCTAAATTCAACTGAAAATGTATACTGGGTTCTTGTAGGGGATTCTGAGGTTATATATAACCTAAAAAACTCAAAAGTTAATATTGATAAGATAAGAATAATTCAAGAAGAAAAAGATTTATTATCACTGTATGATCTCTGTGATGTTTATTTGAATCCCAAAAGACCGGGTGGAGGATTTTCTGTGGCTTATGCGATACAGAAAGGTGTTATCGTTGCATCACTCTATGAGGAAGTATCTGATGTGGTGGATTGGATTGGCGAGGAAAACACAATTAAAGGGACTGAGGATGACTTAGTTCTTTTTATAAAAAATCTATACTATGATTTAGAATTACGTGAAAGATGGAAAGAAAGGTCGAAAACAGAGATTTTGTCAAAACAAAAAGAGCCAGAAGAATGGGCAAAAGCATTGTGGAGTGAAATAGAAAAAGCAGCGGAAGAATTTTTTTTCTGCAATACAAATAAAAGAGAGGGATAATAATTATGGAAAGTATTAAAAAGTTAAAAGATTTTTTGGATAATAACAAGTGGAAGAAATTGGGGATTTGGGGGGGCGGAATATCGGGAAAACGGATACTAGATATTTTGAAAATCATGGGATTACAAAATGATTTTTGGATTGATACTTACAAGGATGGAGATAAGATATTCAAACCGAATTATATATTTGATAATGATAATATTGATAGAGATAACGTTATAATTCTAGTTGCAGCAATTGCCGGACATTTAGAAATTATTCCACAGTTAGAGAAGAATCAGATTTTATATTTTGATTGTTATGAAATTTTAATGTATTTAAGAGAAAAAGATGCTAAAGAGTTGCAGCATGAGTCGCGAAAGATGTTTCCGGGGTTTTATACGAATAAAGAAATTGTGAACAAAATAAATGGAAAAGATGAAGGGAAAAGATTAATATGTATGGAGCCATTTAATTTGCTACATCTTTATCCTGATTATAGTACAACTTGTTGTCCGCATTATGTAAATTTTGTAAAGGTTAATCCTGAAAATATACTAAATATCAATAATTTGCAGGAAGTATGGAATTCTCCTCATGCGCAGCAAATTCGGGCATCAGTTATAGATGGGTCATATTGTTTTTGCGATTTTGAGGTTTGCCCGGCTGCATATAATATGAAAGAATATGACGAGTTAGATGCCAAGGATAAAGAAATAATTGATAATAAGGAAATGGAACTTTCAAGAGGTCCCAAATTTTTGAACGTAGGTATTGATATATCATGTAATCTTGCCTGTAGAATGTGCCACGGTAAAGCCATTGTTGATTTCGATAATGAACTTACAAAAAAATGGGTTGACATGATATTGGATTATAAATGGGATGGATTAGAAAGTATGCTTATTTCTGGTGGTGGTGAAGTCTTTTTCAGCCCTAATAATATGAAGATATTGAAAGCAATAAACCGTGACAGATTTCCAGATTTAAAACAAATAAATATTTTTTCAAATGGAATATTTTTTAATGAGAAAAATTGGAATGAATATGTTGAACCAATTTGCGATGATTATGATATAGATGTGACGATTTCAATTGATGCGGCTAAGAGGAACACATATGAAGGAATAAGAGTGAATGGCAATTTCGATGTATTGAAGAAAAACTTAGAATTTTTATCAAGTAAGAGAGATAAAATAAGAAAATTTCAATGGAATTTTTGCGTACAGAATAGAAATTTCGAAGAAATGATTGATTTTGCTAAGTGGGGGAAAAGTTTAAAAGCTGATTATATTTGGTTTCAAGTTCTTCGGGAAGGTCAGGAAGAGGATAATGTTCATAAAAAATACCATAAGAACTTTGAACGATTGTGTGAGATATTAAAGGATCCTATTTTTGAGGAAGATGGTATTGATACTTTACAATTAAAAATAGCAATAGAGGAAGAGATTGGTAAGGGATATTATGTAAACAATTAAAATAATAGTAAATTAGTCAATGCAGAACTACGAGGTGGATTATGAAAAAAATGAAATTTAGCGAAATGAAGTATGGATATATGGTTGGGGATTTTGAGCCATCAGCAATCAAAATGGATAATATTGAAATTGCTGTCCAGTATTTAGGTAAGCATACAATTCGGCCACCATATTATTGGGAAAATAATAGTGAAATGATTTCAATACTTTCCGGAGAATTAATTGTTAATGGGGAGAAATATGTAGCCGGAGATATATTGGTGTTTTCAGCCAAAGAAAAAATTTTTTACTATTCGGAGTCTGACTCTTCAATATTAGTGGTAAGAACTCCGGGAAAGAAACAAGATAAAAAATCTGCATTTGACATTTATGATTTCAATACGTGGGAAAAAATATTTCTTATGTGGTTGGATAAACTTGCTAATGAAAGGGAAGACAACAAATATATTCCGGTTGCACACAGTAAAAAAATCGATTCCAACGATGTGTCTGTAGTGGTACAGGGGTATGTGGAAAAAAATATTACGACCCTGACAGTAGAAAGTATTCGCAAATGGTTGCCGGGAGCTAAGATTATTTTATCTACATGGAAAGAATGTGATATAAGTGACTTAAATGTTGATGAGGTTGTTCTTAATGATGATCCCGGAAATGTTGCAAATATCTGCAATTGGAGCGAAATTATTATACCAAATAATATTAATAGGCAATTATTGTCAACCCAAAAAGGATTGGACTTAGTTTCTACAGAGTATGTTATGAAACTAAGGAGCGATTTGATTCTTTTGGGAGATGATTTGTTAAGCATATATAATTCGTTTCCTCTGCGAGAGGATGAATATAGGATATTTGAAGATCGATTGCTGATTGGAGAAATATTTACAAGAAAATATCATGTATATTGGCATAAGGATAAATATGAAAGAATGCCATTGTTATTTCACCCGACAGACTGGTTTTGTTTTGGAAAAACAAGTGATGTGAGAAAATTATATGATGGTACGGAATTGATGAAAGTTGAGGAAATGAGTAACTGGAATTTTAAATATCCAGAAAGAATTAAAGAGAGAGATTACCCGTTTAATTTCAAATATCCACCAGAGCAGTATATTTTTTGGTCTGCTGTAAAAAGGGAATTTCCTGAATTTGAATTTGAGGACTTAACCGATTGGGATTTAGAAAAAATAGAGTTTTCCAAGCGCTTGGTGTTGAATAATTTTACTATACTTAATTTCCTTG
>CAMVIN010000044.1 GCA_947167565.1 uncultured Clostridia bacterium
ACGAGATTGCGATCTGTGACTGGAGTTCAGACGTGTGCTCTTCCGATCTCCATGCTTCCACTGATATCTGCCACAAACACGGCAATAATATCCTGTCCGGCATCCTTTTCTTTCTTGTAAATATCTAATGCATTTTTGACATCCTTACCGGTAATGGCAATCGATGATGAGTAGTCTTTATTATTGTTAAAGCCCTTTTTCTGCGCAGCTTTCTGACTGGCATCACTCTTACAATATGCAACAAAATCTTTCAATGCTTCCTTTTCAAGTTCTGTCGCTTTATTGCAGCTGTAAATCGGATTGTCATGGCGAACACCAAATGGAATAAAATTGTACGAAGCCTTCAGTTCTTCATCCTGAATATAGGACTGATATTCCATTGTCATACCATCCAGGGAGCCACTGGCACTACTGTCTCTCATCTGCATCGTATTAGTTGCCACATACGGAATGTTTTTCTGAAAATCCGAAAACGCTTTTATGGCTGCCTCACTGGTAAAGTCTCCATTACCCGCATCACTGAGAATCGTCACCAGAAGATTCATACCTGTCGTACTGGCCTGCGGATTGGTGTAACCGATATTAATTTCACCCTTTTGTACCGCTGCCACAACAGCTTTGTAATCTTTATAGGACGCTTTCTTTGACACAAGGAATCCTGCCACATTTCCCACAAGATTGTCATCTACCATCTCCATATTCCCGCCCTGGGCATCTACATAAAATCCCCACAGACTACTGGACGGTGTATATGCGGTCGGAACATATTTTCCCGAAATAATATAATCCGCCGCAATTCCCGAAGTAATATTTCTAAGCGAAACAGACACGGTCTGTCCCTGAACTTGTTTCTTCTCACTGTTATATTTCTTGGCAACATCAACCATCCATGAATCTGCGCCTGTCCCTGCCTTCTCCGGCGAAACAAAAATCTCAAGGTTAATATCCCCCGATTTATCTTCCAAAGACATTGGGTATTTATCAATCTCCGGCAGTTCGTCATAAAGAGACGCATCTGACAAATCAACATTGCCCTTTACCGGTTTCTTTACTGAATAATCTACATGTTTGATGAGATTTTCCAATGAATCCTTCTGACTTATTGAACCACCTGTGCATCTGGAAATAAGTAATACTATCATTACAAACAAAAATACGAGCACAAGACTGATACCAATCACTTTATTATTTTTTGTTTTCATCTTTCCCTCTTTTCCGTGCCAAAGCACATGTTTTATTTCATCTTATATTTGAGTCATTTCTTTCAATGATTCAATAATGTCATCCACTCTTTCTGTACTGATATCATCTGCTGAATTTTCAATCTCTGCAAGCTGCTCAATCAAATCATTAATCTTATCGAGAAATTCCTTATTATTTTTGAACAAAGCATCCACTTTCATTTTATATTTGCGCTTGCTTTCCACATCGCGATAATCACAGGCACGCATATAGTTATTTGCTTTTTCAAAATTTCCCTGCATGGCATTCTTTAAATCATCTGCCAGACTCGAATAAGACTCCGAAAAGTCTTCAAGTACTTTTGCCCGTTCCTCCAACCATGTCGACTGTCGTGAAAATTCATTGATATACTGAGTAAATACACGTCCCCTGTCGTTTCTTCGCATCTGAGAAAAAATCGAGGCCTCTTCTTCCTCCTGGGTATGCCGCAAAAATATCAGAGCAAAAACCGACCATCCTAACCAGATTAGGACAAAAACAACAAATACCCACGTAGGAACATAAAAGAAAGAGACGATGCAGGCAATAGCAAGTAGTGCAATAATCAGATATGTCACTCTCTTTCACCTCCGAATCCTCTTTAAAAAAAAGCCAGTGCCAAACCAAACACCGGCTTTAACCAGCAGGATACGGGAATCGAACCCGCCTCTCCAGCTTGGGAAGCTGGCATACTACCGATGTACTAATCCTGCTAAAAAAACTCTCAACAAAGTCTATTTTATCACGAATAAGAAAAATGTCAAGAAAAAGAGACTGTTTTATCTCTGCCGTTTTATCTCTGCACAACCACTCCGAAGCTTCCCGCCCCACTATAACTTGCAAGTGCAGGGGATGTCTTCTGGCAAATAATCTCCTCTACATCCGCATATCTGCGTATCTCATCTTCTATTTCTTTTAAGTCCGTACTGCTCAGACCAACATGAGAAACAACTACACGCCTGCCATCAATTTCTTCACTGTCATGCATTGTTGAACGAATGTATCGCCTCCATACACGTTCCATTTTTCCCATATATATTCCCTTGAATCTCATTCTTCCTTTTCTCAACTGGAACACCGGCCGCAAAGAAAGCCCTTTGCATATCAAATGAATGCGGTTTCCAATCTGACCGGAGCGAAACAAAAATTCCGTATCATTTAAGATAAATGAAGTATCAACTCTCACCTTCCACTGCTCAATTTTTTCAATCATTTCTTCCACTGTCAGTTCTTCTCTTGTGAGACTATTCGCATAAAGAGCCAAAACCCCAACGCCGCTCGACAGACTACCGCTGTCAATAACCGTAACATTGTCAAAGGTCTGAGCTGCCTCCGCCGCTGTTTCAAATCCGGTACTCAGTTTAGAGGACATGGAAATGTGAATGATTTGCTGCGCTCTTGTCAACTGCTCTGAAAAGAAAATCTCATAATCTCCGATTTCAGGCGGACTGGCTGATACCGTATTTTCATCACCGCTCTCCATATAAGAAATAAGACTGGTTGCCTCTGTCTCCACCCCGTCAAGGAAGATTCCGTCATCGGTATTAACCAGATATGGAATTACCGGTATATTCTCCTGTCTCACCAGCTCCGGTGGCAAATCGCACACACTGTCCGTCGTTATAATAACCGGTATTTTCCTTCCATATCCCTGAGTCGGTAAATTTTCATTTCCTATTGTATCTCCCTCTTCCGATTGGACTTCCATAAGTTCTTCCGGAAGAAATTTCATAATTTCCCTCTCCAATTCCTCTCCGCTTACCGGTTTCAATAAATATCCATCAAACCCTTCTCTGCTATAATGCAGTTCATTTTCACTCCCGGCATTTGCCGTCAACACGATAACCGGCGTTTCTTTATTCAAGCCTCCTATCTGATCTTTCATTGCATGAAAGCAGGCAATTCCATCCATTTCCGGCATTAAATGATCCATAAAAACAAGATCGTATCGGCTCTCGAGCGCTTTTTGAAGCGCCATTGCTCCGCTGCTGACAGTTTCGATTTGAATTTTTGTATCGCGCAACAGTTTTCTTACCACAAGAAGGTTTGTGTCATTGTCATCCACTACAAGTATGCGGGCATTCGGAGCTTCAAAACTCGGATGATACTCCTTTCTCTCAAATGTAGAGTGTCCTGTCGTAAAACTGACTTCTCCAATTTGAGTTCCATCCACAACTTCCTGCGGCAGTTCCAGAATAAAAGTGGATCCCTTCAAATACACACTGTTTACTGAAATCTCTCCCCCCATCAGTTCTGTAAACTGCTTAACAATAGACAATCCAAGTCCCGTTCCCTCAATATACTGATTTTTGTCATGTTCTGCCCTTTTAAACGCATCAAACAGATAAGGAATATTTTCTTTTTTTATCCCTGTTCCCGTGTCCTCAACGGAATAAAGAATCAATTTTTTCCCATCTTCGCGCTGCTTGTACTGAACAGAAAGGGTAATCGTCCCCTCTTTTGTGTATTTGACTGCATTGTTGAGCAAATTAATCAAAATCTGTTTTATCCTCATGTCATCGCCATATAATGTCGTTGGAATCGACGGGTCCACATTTACATGAAATCCAAGCCCCTTTTCTTTTGCCCGAATCCAGATAATATTTACCAACTCCGAGAGCATTGCTCCCACATCATAAACCACAGGATGAATTTCCATCTCTCCGGACTCAATTTTAGATATATCCAGCAAATCATTGATAACCTGCAAAAGAATTTTACTTGCAGACTGAATATTTTTGGCATCATCCGCCACTTCATCCGAAATATCTTCACGAAGAATCATTTCATTTAATCCAATAATCGTATTTATTGGTGTTCGTATCTCATGACTCATACTTGAAAAAAAGCCCTGCTGCGCAAGATTTAACTCTTCAATTTCTTTCTTCTGCTTTTGCGCAAGTTTTTTCTCTTCCCGATACATAGATATCTCAAACAGTGTCAACATACAGATCAGGGCGCTGACAGCAATCAGGGAACACAGGGAACTGATATAAGAAACCATTTCTGAGTGATGCATCAGCATTTGTGGGAAAAAATAGGCAAACATATAGCATAGCACGGCCATAACTGCAGTACCTATCAAGAACACAAGCCTCTCCCATCCATAGACCACAAAACAGATATAAACCGCACAAAAAACAAACCAAAGCGGCGTGCCGCCTTTCATGCCATCACTAGAAAAAAAACAAAACGGAAGCACAAAAAACAAAAGCACAAAAGCAATCAAATCGGCTCCCACACGAAATCTTCTTGTTTTGACCGCAAAAATCGTGATTCCGAAAAACAAGCAGAAGCCTCCCGCCAATATCAGCAAATTCACAAAGTTTTCTCCCAAAACAAACGCAACAATCCCGACTGCTATATACACGATAAGTCCCGCTGTAGTCAAAAGCCGGAAGATTCTCTCATGGATACTCCGATCCTGATCCTGTAGAATATGAAAAAAGTTTTTCGGACTCATTCACTAACACCTCCTGTCAGTTCAGCAATTATCGCTTGAACCTCCTTCATGGCCAGTTCCATATCATAATCTCCCACATATTTTTCCGCATGTTTCAATAGATTTTTTAACTGTCGTCCCTCAAAACTATACTTCTTCAAATCACAAATAATTTCCTCTGCTCGCTCTTCTTCGTATGTTTTCAGACAATTATACAGTTTGCTCAAACATTCAGAAAGAACATCCTTTTCAATATCTTTTGCGGGCACCTCTGACTCCTCATCATCACTCATGAAAATATTGGCTATTTCCTCTTCTATCATAGTATAAACAGCCATCATAGACTCATGCTGCCGCTGAATTAGTACATCATCGCCCTCTTTCGCCGCCATTTCAAGAGTTTTTGCCATTTCCGATAGTTTTATTGCACCAATCATCTTCGCTGTACTCTTCAAGGCATGCACACGTATTGCATAATCTTTCCAGTCCTCTTGTTCATATGCTCTCTTAATATCCCACTTTTTTCCCTGAGCATCTTCTGAAAACTTCATTAGAAGAGAACGGTAAAATTCATAATCATTCCTACAATAATGAATTCCTGTCTCTGTCTGTATTCCGACTCCTTTCAACTTTTCAAGTTCATTCCGCTCCTTATCTTTCCATTCATTTTCCATTGACCGGGTTTCTCCACCCCCAGAACGATATTGAAATGCCGACAAAGGAAGAAGATGTTTTAGTGTTCTCTCCAATTCATTTAATTCAATCGGCTTTGATACAAATGCGTCGAACTCTTTTGACATAATCATATCTTTCGCGCTGCTCACCGCATTTGCTGTCAGGGCAACAATGCAAACCTCTTCCCCTTGTTCCCGTTTTCTCTCGCGAAGACGTTTCATCGTCTCCACTCCGTCCATTCCCGGCATCATATGATCCATAAAAATCAAGTCGAAATTCTGTTTTTCACAAATTTCAAGTGCTTTTTCCCCACTTCCCGCTGTTGTGACCTCCATCTCATAGTCCCGGAAAATCCCCTCTGCAACAACTAAATTCATCGGCTCGTCATCAACAATGAGAACCTGCACTCCCGGACAATAAAATCGGTCTTTCTTTTCCTTTTCTTCCTCTGTAAAAGCTTTATTCAAAACAGCGGCAACAGGAATACAATAGAGTGGTTTGCGCAAAACCTTCACGCAGCTCCCCTCGCGCGGTGAAAACTTATCATCTGCCATGACAATTACTTCAAATTTTTTTGCCATTGCTTCAATTTCGTCAGTAATTTCTTCATACTCCCACGCCCCTGTAAAAAGGTGTGTGAGTTCATATCTTTTCTGAAGATTGTTTAGTTCTGACAACTTTCCCGCCCGGTGAACCAGAATTCCAAAATCATTTACCATGTTCGCAATCATTTCATTATAGTATTCACGCACTTTTGAATTTGAAAAATGTTCAAATTTCAAATAGGATGCCACACACAAATTATCTCTGTTATTTATTTCCAAACAAGTTTTTGCAGCCGCCACTTTTTGCGGGATACTAACCCGTACCGTTATACCGCCATCCTTGCCATTTTCCATAGAAACAAATCCGCCCATTGCTCTGACAAACCCATGAACAATAGGAAGCCCCATTCCAAGACCACCCGCCCAGCTATCCTTCCCCGCTTCCGTCTGGTAAAATTTTTCATATACCCGTTCAATCTCCTCTTCCTGAATACCAATTCCCGTATCCGAAACCTGCATACAAAGATTGACACCATAAGGCTTTTCAAGCGTGAAAACGTGGACATACACGCAGCCATCCTGTGTGAATTTTTGGCCATTCGAAATTAAATGCCACAGTATTTTCTTGATTTTTTCCTGATCACCAATCAAAACTGACGGTATATGAATATCCATATCAAAAATAAGTTCACATGTATCATCTCTAAGCAATTTAAATTCTGCGATTAAATCATTGATGATAGAAGATATCGAATAATTTTCACTGTTGATTTTCAATTTTCCGGTATCAATTTCCGTATAATCAAGAATATCACTGAGCCTTTGTTCCACACGGTGACCGGCATTTTTAACAGAATACATATCACGTTTTATTGAATCATTCGTCTCTTTTTTCACCATCACTTCCGAAAGTCCGATAACAGCATGAATCGGAGTCCGGAGTTCATGTGAGACGTTGGTAAGAAAGTCATCCGTCTTTTCTGCCATCTCAACCAGATTTGTTATTTCTTTGTCTTTGACTTTCCAGTCCTGCTGCCATCTTTTCATAATACTTTTGGATGTGTAACCCGCCATGAGAACAAGAAAAATATGTAGAACAATTCTTGATACAGCTACCCGGTCCCAAGAATAATTTTCTCCTGTCGCCACGAACATATTATAAATTATTGTCACATAATAGGTTATCATGCACAAATTTATGAGTCCCACTTTTCCCGACATAGAAGCTAACAAAATAACAAAGACTATAACCGGTGCCAGATCAAATAAACTTGTACTATGAATCCCATAGAAAAAAAAAGTAATCATCATCAAGATTATATAAATCCACAAACGATTACTCTGAGACAACTGCTGAGAAATATGAAGTCCCCACGCTGCAATTACTCCGCAAATAACAAGGGGAATCGCCCAGTTCTCCCACGAAAGAAGAAGTGACTCGGCAATAAGCGCTACTGCAAAAATGGAATAACACACAAGAATCACAACATGTGCCGAATCACTGTTAAAATCATATTTTTCATTTTTGTCCTGCATTTAATCCTCCTTCATCTGATAATCTATATCTTCTTCCATCATTCCAAGCATAATTTCAGCAAACACCGGATCAAACTGCGTTCCTTTTCCCTTTTCAATTTCACTGCGGACAACCTCCTGCGAAAGAATATCCCGATAACTTCTTCGACTGGTCATCGCATCATAAGCATCTGCCACCGCAATTATCCTCGCCTCTACAGGAATATCCGTTCCCGAAAGGCCGTCCGGATATCCCTTGCCATCATATCTCTCATGATGCCATCTGGCTCCCACAACAAGTTTCGGCATTTCCCTTATGTTCTGCAGAATTCTCGCCCCCATAACCGGGTGATTTTTGATTATTTCAAATTCTTCGTCCGTCAATTTGGCCGGTTTATTTATTACTGCATCCGGAATTCCTATTTTTCCAACGTCATGCAAAAGTCCCATCATATAGATTTCTTCCTGCTGCTCTTCAGAATATCCGAATCTTTCCGCAATTTTTTCCGCATATTCCGCAACTCTTCCGGAATGTCCGTTGGTATAGGTATCCTTGGCATCAACCGCATTGGCAATAGCAGTAACCACCTGAATGGACAGCCTCTCATTTTTTTTCTGCTCTTCCACAATCTCTTTTGTCTTTTTCTCGACCTCCTGCGTCAAATTCTGCTGAAGTCTGATTAAATCAATTGTATGACGCACCCGAAGTAAAAGAACTTCCGGAACAAACGGCTTCTTAATAAAATCCATCGCCCCCAGCAAAAGTCCCTTTGCCTCAGTCTCATTGTCCTCATCGGCCGTCAAAAATATGACCGGAATATGCTCCTCCGTCTCCCGCTCACGCAGCAATTGTAATGTTTGAAACCCATCCATACCAATCATATGCACATCCAATAAAATCAAATCCGGCTTATTTTCTTCAAGAAATTCCAACAAAGCCTCGCCTGAACGAAGTGCACTCACACGCATATTTTTTTCTCTCAAGATGTGCCCTGCCATTTTTAGGTTAGACGTATCATCATCAACTACAGCAACCCAATCTGCCATACTATCCTCCATATACTATTTCACTTTTACCTTTTTAACGTTACTGTTTCCAGCCAGCATCTTTACCGCTCCCGTCGCTTTATAATACGCCACCACCCGATAGTAATACGTCTTTTTGCTCTTTAATTTTTTATTTGTAAATTTTATTTTTTTGCTGCCGGACAATACTTTAATTTTTTTGTACCCTTTTTTCTTATTAACAGAGCGGTATACAAGATATCCACTTGCCTTTTTTACTCTCTTAAAAGAAAGTATCGCCTGTTTCTTCTTTTTTGAAACAACTTTTACTCCTGATACTTTCCCCGGAAGCAGAATCGTCACCTTGTTGCTTTTGGCGCTGTTATATGCTGCGTTAGATGAAACCGCCACTACATAATAGGTGTATTTTTTATTTTTCTTTACTTTTTTATCTGTGTACTTACTCTTTGTTGTCGTCTTAATCAGCGAGTACTTGCCATTTCCTGTTTTGCGGTATATTTTATATTTTACTGCCCCGCTTGTCTTTGCCCATTTGATCACTGCCTTTTTTCCCGAAACGGCTTTGACTCTTGGAGTTCCTGCCTTTAGCACTACGGCATTCTTCGTGAATACTACAAAATTGCTCTTTGCAATATATTCGTAATTGCCGGATGGTTTGAGTGAAGTATTCTCAATGTAGTTACCGCTTTTATCCTTCTCATACACTGTCACCACGTTGTATGTGCCATCTGAAACAATCTGGTCATTCGACAACTTGAGCGATGCCTTCGAACCGGTCAGTTTCACGGTATATTCCTGCACTCCGTTCAATTGAAACACAACACTCTTGCATGCACTGTCCGTTACCTGCGCTGTAATCGTAGTCGTCCCACCACTCTGTACAGCACTTATCTTGACGCTATCCGCCGCTTTATAATATCCGAGAGAATCTGCCAAAACAAACACATCTTTAAACTGCTTATCCAGCCATGCCACTCTCTTTTTCAAGAATGTACGAATGGATTCCACAGAATCCGAAAAATTCTGTGGCGTAGCCCCGGAATAATAACCACCAAAATACGTGTAGTTCCATCGCTTGTCATTCGCCTGTCCGGCATTCGCAAGAGCCGCCTTGTACCGGTCAATTAATCCACCTGACTTTATCATGTTCTCAATCACCGGTCGTACCTTCTTATATTTCTCATAGGCTCTTGTCAAAAAGTAAGGATCTTTCACAAGAAGACGATTCCACTGATAGGACTGGTAACTCTGCTCATTGGTGAACCATTCATTGGTAGTCTGCCAGTCTGTAGGAAAATTCGTGTTAATATTGTACATGTTGATATTGCCCCAGCACCAGTCAAAATCCCATTGCGGGCCAAATTTTGCCAACCCGTTGATATCCTTATAAAAGAAGAAACTGTTTTTCATGGAATCCCAGTTCATCGCATATTCGACAAAAATAAAGTTTGTCACAAGACTATCCATATCAAATAATTCGCTGTAGTGCTTTCCTTCATTCTGCGCATCTTTGTATGTGACACTCTCCGTACTATTGGTCCAGCCGGTAGAACTGTTGTAAGTCGCATTGCGCTGTCCACGTCCAAAAAAGCCACCACCTGAATTTTCTTTTGCCTTTTTCAGCGTTCCTCCTCTAAAAACAAAATCTTTCGCATGTAATGCATACTCAAAACTCTGTGTGTATCGATTGGCAAAGTCATACAATTTTGTTTTCTTAAAACTGGTAACTGCTGCCGCCTGATTGGAAGCGTCTGAACCAATTTCAGGAAGGCTGAAATACAACGGCTGAATATAATTTGTCCCAATAGAAGCCACGGTGTCAGAATCCTTATTATAAAAATCCATCTCTGCCACAAATCCCCCGGTCGCCGCCGGAATCTCTATGTTCTTCCCTTTTTTATCTGTATACTTTGAATTTGTCAGATCAAAGGTCGTATTTTTGTATGTAACCTTCTTGTTGTCCATCCATGAATAATCGGAATACATCACCTGATTCAGCGCATCTTCCAAGGCGGCAGCCGCATTCTCTTTGTTGACATCATCGGTTGCCGTTGAATCATATGTCGCAAGATCCGAAAAATCACCTTTATTTTTCCACACTGCTTCATTGTTAGCCGCCTCATAGGACGCAACTGACGCTGCCGCATCTTCACCAATATCAACCCAGTCGGTAATATCAATGCGCCCTTCATCTACACGTCTGTGTTCGCACAACTGATAAACACCCTCATATTCATTGTTGTAAATCAGAGTCACATGATCTGAACGAAAGAAAAATTCTGTTCCAATATCACCTGAAAAATCATACAACAACTTATTTCTGAGAAGAGAGTGGTCAATATCGTTTGCAATCAGAACCCAGTGCTTGCTCTTAATTCCATCTCCCAGCCCCAGCATATCTGCTTTTTTGTCCAGTTTCAGTTTAAACGGCGATTTCTCTCTGGACGCAGTGGAATTTCCTCTCACTTTAATCTTTGTTGCGCCATTATAAAGCTGTTCTGTGTTTTTGTATGTTGAATTACCAATCATGGATATTTCAGCATCGTGATATGGTTTTGTCTTACTCTCACTTTTATAATCTGTATACGGAGTGTCTGATGTAATATAGAGAACCGGAAGCTTGGAACAATAAAAATATGCCTTCTCATAAGTGGCATCCCCATTGACTTCACAGGTGATCATACACTCATCCATACCGGAAGTAGTTGCCAGTGACGCTCCGCCGGCGTTCACGGTCTTGACAACTTTTCCTGTAATCTGACTTGTCACAGTCCAGTTGTATTTCGCCCCCGCCGGTCCGCCGGAGACTGTCAGGGTATCGCCTTCTTTGGCATATCCCGAAAAATTCAAAGCTGCCGCCTGTGAAACACTGCAATTTCCCCCGATACCGACTGCTATAAAAAGTGCAATAACCCCCAAAGTCAACTTGAAGCTATTTCGTCGTCCAATCATGTCAATATTCTCCTTTATTCTATCCATTTATGCGAACCAAATAATGCCTATATTATACTATATTTTACACAAGAAAACAACTCCGTTTTCCTTGCTATATTTCTAAACTTTTGATAAAATATAATTACTTTAGAATGAATCAAAGAAAGTGAGGCATAATCTATGAAAAAAAATTTAAAGTTATTGTATCTCGGAGTTTTGTTTAGTCTTCTGTCAGCAGGTGTTGTATTCTCATCAACAACAAGTGATGCCAAGAAGAAAAACTACACAATTACCCCCAAATCAAAGATTTTGAAGCCGTACACCAAGAGCAAGAATGTAAATAAATACACAAAACACTATTTGCTTCTTCGCTCCTACATGGAAAAAATCGAGAAAAATGGAGGCGGAAAACTCACTCTAAAAAAGGGAACTTACAAAATCAGTAATTCCGTCTGCATCCCAAGCAACACGACTCTTGTTTTGAAAAAAGGCGTCAAACTTGTAAAAATCAATAAAACCGGAGGTGCCAAGTACAAGGCAGCCCAGGCAATGTTCCAGATTGTACATCCAAAAGTATTCAACAAGAACAAAAAACTCACAGAATATAACGGTTCGCACGATGTCAAAATTATCGGCAAGGGCAATCCATCCGTAAACTTAAAGAATATCAAAGACGCCAAGGGCTTTGTCATTGCCCACAGCAAAAACATTACTATTACCGGAATCAAATTCAAAAACATGAACACAGGACATTTTATTGAGGCAGACGCATCCATGAATGCAAAAATACAAAATTGCAGTTTTTCCAATGCCTCCAAAGCCTCCCAGTTCAACAAAGAGGCCATCAACATTGATACACCAGATCCGCTGACTGGAGGTTTGAATGTTAAATGGAGCAGTCAGGACCGTACCGTCAATCAGGGACTGATTATCGAAAACTGCACATTCAAAAATTTGAACCGGGCAATCGGAACTCACAAATATTCACAAAAGCAGGATGAAACCGGTGCCTGGACAATCAACTGCTACCATACAGGCACGATTATCCGCAATAACACATTTGAAAACATCGCAAACAGCAAAACAGATTCACACGCTGCCATTTTCATGATGAATTGGAAAGACACAACCATAACGAATAACACCTTCACCAACTGTCAGTCAGCGATGGATTTCCGCGGTCTGACACCAACTCTTACGGTAAAGGCAAACACATTAAACAACACCCCAATTGCCAAAGCCTATGGAGTCGCAGGCAGAGTGAACGGTGTCAATAGCGGCACCTCTGTATCCGAGGGCAACGGATGGATAGAAAAAGACGGCATATACTATCTTGGCTATAAGAATACAGACTCCAAAAGTTCTGTTTATTCCCCGATTTACAATATTTTCGGTGTGGAATATGTGTCACAGATAGCAGAAATGAATAAACAAAAGTAAGGAACGGTGAATACGATGGACAATATCAGTGGAGATGTATCACAAATTAAGGATACGGTAGAATCCTTAGATCAAGGTGTTGTTATGAAATGGCTCACGTCACTGGTGCCCAATCTGTTATCCTTTGCACTCTGCGTTGTTCTTGCTATTGTTGTATACGGAATTGGTGTAAAGATTATAAAAGTATTCCGCCGTATGATAAAACGTGCAATGACAGCGAAAAATACTGACATCGGCGTTATGCAGTTCGTCGATCAGGTCATCCGGATTACCGGCTATATGATACTTATTGTCATCATATTGAATTTATTTGGCATTCAGACATCTTCCGTTGCGGCTGCAATCGCCTCTTTGGGATTGACTGCCGGTCTCGCCCTGCAGGGTTCCCTCTCGAACTTTGCAGGCGGGGTGCTGATTTTAATTCTAAAACCCTTTGTTGTTGGCGATTACATTCTTGAACACACCCACAACAATGAGGGTACTGTTTCGGAAATAACTATTTTTTACACCAAACTCAACACAGTAGACCATCGTGTTGTGGTCATTCCTAACGGTACACTGGCCAACAGCAGTCTGACTAACATGACCAAAAACGAACAGCGTTTTTTGGATTTAGTCATTCCTATCAGTTATCACGATGACATCCAAACAGCTAAAAATGTCATAAAACAAGTGGCAGAAACAGAGGAATCAAGAATTCCCGACAAAGAAATAAAGATATTCGTCAAAGAGCTGGGAGAAAGTTCTGTTGATATCGGTCTCCGTTTTTGGATTCCGACAGAGCAGTACTGGGATATCCGCTGGCGTACACTGGAACGTTTAAAATACGCTCTGGACAATGCCGGCATCACAATCCCATTCCAGTCATTGGAGGTAAACGTACATGAGGAGGCCTAAACGCCTCCTCATGCTTCTTCTTTTCAATTGTGCCTATCCTGTATGCCTCTATATCATCATATTGCAAAAACATTCTACTCCGCAACTTCTAATCTACAAAATTCACTAGAAAAATTCAATAGCATGGTCGATTTTTGCAAAATGATGGCGCATTTTTGCATTCTCGTCATTCGTCATCTGTAGAAATCAACAACAATGCCTCGAACTCTTTTTGATGTGTCGTGCATGTCAGGTATCCACCATATTTCTCTGCAATTTGATTCACATTTTGGATTCCAATTCCATGTACGCCATCTTCTGTCTTAGTAGAAAGGAACTTTCCATTATTCTCCTGTATCACCCGCTCAAAGCTGTTTACAATTTTAGTCACACAGAATCCTCCTACCTCTTTCATATAAATATGGAGTTTTATATATTTCTCTTCCTTTGCTTCCGAAGCTGCCCGTATCGCATTGTCCAACAAATTGCCAAACATAGCAATCATGTCTGTCATAGAGATTGCCCCCAGAACAACGCCCGGTTCAACATAAAACTCTGTGGTTATTCCATACCGGTCAGCCTCCACTCTCTTTTCATTCAGCATCGAATTCAAAATCGGATTATTGCAATATATGTGCTGCATACTCTCTTCCATTTCACCACTGATTTCACTGCACAGCCTTCTCACAGAATTATAATCCTCGGTTTTTGCAAAATGAGTAATCATCTTAATGTAATTATTGATGTCATGCATCAACTTCTTTTGCCGCCCCTCCTGCTCAGTTGCCTGCATATAAAATTCCATATCCTTTTTCTGCTTAACGATTATTACATTCTGCTGCATATTCTGAAATATTCTCTCCGAATAGTTTTCAAACGCATAAAAACTGACAATATTTCCAAGAAACAAAAAACAGAAACTTGATACTAATGCCAGACTCTGCTGCCACGTAAGATCGATTTCCATAATGGAACAATAGGTCCCCACAAGAACAGAAAAACTTGACACCGGAATAAACATATACATCATAAGCACCTTGGAATCCATAATTCGCTTCTGCTTCCCCACCAGATGATTAACCAGCAATATGATGATGTATGAAATAAATTTAATAAGGAGCGTCTGTAAAAGGAACTTAACATTTCCCATATCAACGCTATCGGCATCCGGCTGCCAGATAATAATAAAGATAAATTCACAGCAATCTAAAATTATAATATACATGAAAAAGCAAAACAAACGATGCCCGATTTTTCCACGAAACATAATCATGGCATACGAAGCAAGAATCACCGGAACAAAAATAAGATTCAGGATAACATTATGCAGAGAATTACAGAGAGTTTCCATAGAAATTGCGACAATCTGGAGTACAATCATCGCCCAGACAGAGTGCTTAAATACTTCCCTTTTCTCAAAATAGTTAAAAAGAAAAAAATGCAGTAGATACATTTCGATGACGCATCCTGTCACTATATTAAAAATTTCCATTTTCTACCACCCCGTCTCAAATATATTTATCACCTAATAGCCTGGACAGTGCCTGCCGAAATACCGGTAATTTCGATCGGGAGACATTTAATTCCGTGCCATTAATCAATTTCAACACGCCGTCTGATCGAAGTTTCACAACATAGTTCAGATTCACCAGGTAACTGTTATGGGCATACTCGAAGTCACAGTCACGCAAAATGCCATATAACTCTGCCAGTTTCATCTTCGTCGTGATTTTTTCCTCAAAAGCGTAATCTTTCAAATCATCACGAATTGCTATGACACTTCCCCGTCTTGCATTCTCAATGTATAAAATATCTCGAGGATTCAATTTCACCAGATTATTGTGATTTTTACCTACGATAATCGGTGTCTTCTTTGTGTTGATCATTTTCTCTACAACTGCCCGAAGTTCCTCCTGCATCTTCTTCTCTGAATAATTCTTTTGAAGATAGCGGTACGGTGTGGCTTTGAAAGATTCATCCGTAGGATGTGCTACACCAGAACAAAACACCAGGATAGAATCCGGAAATAATTTGCGAAAGTTTTTCGCCGTTGCATGCCCATCCATTTGGGGCATCTGCATGTCCAAAACAAGCAGGTCACAGGAAGACATGTGTGTCGCTTCCTGGATAAACTCTTCCCCGGATAGAAATTCATAGAATTCAAATTCTTCGTTATCCGGCTCACACCGGCAGAGCATTTCTTTCATATAAGAAATAAAATTTGCATCATCATCACATATTGCTATTTTGTACATCCTGTTCCCCCTCGGCGCCACCCGATCTTATCGATTCTTATTCTGAGACCACACTTCGCGGTTTTCCCGCAAGAAAACACCTTATGCTCGCCTCGACATCTGCAACAAGACGCTCTCTTGCCTCGACCGTCGCCCATGCGATATGGGGCGTAAGAAAAAGTTTATCCCGATTCTGAATAGCAAGAAGCGGACTGTCTCTTTTCATTGGCTCCACAGAAAAGACATCCAACGCCGCCGCTTGAATATCGCCTCTCTCAATCGCCTCTGCCAAGTCTTCTTCTACAACAATAGGTCCCCGGCCCAGATTGAGAAAAATACCCGTATTTTTCATTTTACGAAACGCTTCTCTGTTCATCATGCCTCTCGTATTATCATTAAGAGGCGCATGACAGGATACTACATCACTCTCTCCGAGCAAGGTATCCAGCGTTACCATTTCATAGGGAACCTCCTGCCTGTGCCCACTGGCTGAATAATATACAACTTTCATGCCAAACGCTGTAGCAATCTCCGCCACTCTCCTGCCAATATTGCCAAGCCCGATAATCCCCATTGTCATTCCACACAATTCATGAAAAGGCATCCCCATATTAGTAAAGGAGTCCTGCGCAGAATACCGGCCGGACTCTACAAACGTCGTATAATAATCGAGTTTTTCCAACACCTGCAACAACATGGCAAAGGTGTGCTGCGCCACTGCCACGGTGGAATATGATTCTACATTTGTCACCGTAATGCCCAGCTCTCTGCACACCTCTAAGTCGATATTGTTATATCCGGTTGCCGCCTCACAGATTAGTTTAAGCCGCAATGCCTGCTCTAGATTCTCCTTGCGCAAAAGGCACTTGTTGGGAACAATAATATCTGCATCACTGATTCTTTCTGCAATCTCCTCATCTCTCGTTGTCTGATAGAGAACAAGTTCCCCATACTGCTTAAGTCTCTCCCAACTGACATCTGAACCAATTGACGCAGCTTCCAACACAACAATCTTCATAATTACCCCCATGTGCTCACTTTACTCGATATGAAAAACTGCAACATCTAAAAGTTCTTTACCCGATGTTTTTCATCAAATTTACCATCTCAATTGCCGAGCAAGCCACATCATAACCTTTGTTGCCCGCTTTCGTCCCGGCACGCTCAATTGCCTGCTCGATATTATCTGTCGTCAACACGCCAAATAATGTCGGCACACCTGTATTCAATCCTACAGCAGCAACTCCTTTACTAACTTCAGCGCACACATAGTCGTAATGCGAAGTCGAACCCTTGATAACCGCTCCAAGACACAGCACAGCATCGTATTTACCTGACTGCGCCATCTTCTGTGCAACGACCGGAATCTCATACGCACCCGGCACCCACGCCAAATCAATATCATCTGTGTTCACCCCATGACGAACCAGCGCATCCTCTGCCCCGCCAACTAATTTGCTCACAATGAACTCGTTAAATCTTGCGGCAACAATGCCGATTTTCATTCCATTTCCAATTACATTTCCTTCTAATGTTCTCATTTTAATATCCTTTCCTTATTCTGTTGCTCTGTGGTAATGTGTCATATGCTGCATTTTCTCCTGCTTTGTCAGCAGATATTTATAATCCTCCGGCTTCGGTGCAATCTCAATCGGAACCCTCTCCTCAATCGAGATGCCATAGCCGGATAACCCCGCAATCTTAGTCGGGTTATTTGTCAAAAGTCGAAGCCTGTGAACACCGAGATCATGAAGAATCTGCGCCCCGATTCCGTACTCTCGAAGGTCAGGTGCAAAGCCGAGTT
>CAMVIN010000045.1 GCA_947167565.1 uncultured Clostridia bacterium
CCGTCGCGGAGGCCGAAGCGGCCTGAACGCCGCGAGGCCGACAAGGCGCGGCGAGCCGTGGATACAGTATTTGATTTTCTATTTCAATTTCTCGGCCAGTTCTTTGGCTCATTCTGGTCAATTATAACAGGCATATTCAACGGAATAGCGGGAATGTTCAACTTCCCGAAATATGTGGAAATAATTAATCGTTCATACGGTACACCCCCACAGCAGTCTGCTGTGGGGGTGTTGAGGTGTTATGGCAATTCCCTCCTCGTATAATATGTAGCGATGTTTAAACTTCGGAGGAAAAAAGGAAAAAGGGAATATAGTGATTTTTCGAAGAAAAAATCAATTGTTCTCTAAGAATCTCCTACCCACTTATTGATTTTTATTGAAATCTTTGCTATCATAGAACTATATATCATTATAGAAGTAGTTGTACATGGAGGCAAAACAGAAAAAATGAAAAAAGAACTGGGAAAAACATACGATCCAAAGGACATTGAAGACCGTCTATACACGAAGTGGACGGATAAGGGATATTTTCATGCAGAAGTAAATCCGGACAAGAAGCCATACACAATTGTGATACCGCCACCAAACATTACGGGGCAGCTTCACATGGGACATGCACTTGACAACACCCTGCAGGATATCTTGATTCGATTCAAGAGAATGCAGGGCTATGAGACGTTATGGATGCCGGGAACAGACCATGCATCGATTGCGACTGAGGCAAAGATTGTCGAGGCCATGAGAGAAGAGGGCGTCACCAAAGAGGATCTCGGACGTGAGAAGTTTCTTGAGCGCGCATGGGCATGGAAAGATAAGTTCGGTGGACGCATTGTTTCCCAGCTCAAGAAGATGGGATCTTCCTGTGATTGGGAGAGAGAGCGTTTTACGATGGACGAGGGCTGCAACAAGGCAGTTCGAGAAGTATTTGTCAATTTATACAATAAGGGCTTGATTTATCGCGGGGAGCGGATTATTAACTGGTGTCCGCACTGTCTGACATCGATTTCTGACGCTGAGGTGGAGTATGAAGATCAGAAAGGGCACTTTTGGCATCTTCGCTATCCATTTGCGGATGGAAGCGGCTACATTGATCTGGCGACGACACGACCGGAGACACTGCTCGGTGATACCGCAGTCGCAGTCAACCCGAACGATGAGAGATACAAAGATTTTATCGGCAAGAAACTGATTCTGCCGATTGTACACAGAGAGATTCCACTGATTGCAGATGATTATGTAGATATGGAATTCGGAACCGGTGTTGTTAAGATTACGCCGGCGCATGATCCGAACGACTTTGAGGTGGGACGCCGACACAATTTACCTATTATCAACGTTATGACTGATGATGCGAAGATTGTTGAGGACTATGAAAAATATGCCGGTATGGACCGCTATGAGGCGCGTGAGGCAATTGTGAAGGATTTGGAGGCTGAGGGCGCGCTTATCAAGACAGAGGACCACGACCACAATGTCGGCACCTGCTACCGCTGTGGCACGACAGTAGAGCCACGCGTGTCAGAGCAGTGGTTCGTAAAGATGGAGCCGCTTGCCGGTCCGGCAATTGATGCGGTAAAAGACGGAAGAACCAAGTTTGTTCCGGAGCATTTTAGCAAGACCTATTTTCACTGGTTGGAGAATATCCGTGACTGGTGTATTTCGAGACAGCTCTGGTGGGGGCACCGGATACCGGCCTTCTATTGTGATGACTGCGGAGAACTCGTTGTCACAAAGGAAAACAGTGCCGTATGTCCGAAGTGTGGCAGGCCGATGCGTCAGGATCCGGATACGCTGGATACATGGTTTAGTTCTGCTCTGTGGCCGTTTTCAACGATGGGATGGCCGGATGAGACAGAAGAACTGAACTATTTCTATCCGACCAATACACTTGTTACAGGGTATGACATTATTCCGTTCTGGGTTATGAGAATGATGTTCAGCGGATTGGAGCACACGGGAGAGGTTCCGTTTGACACGGTGCTGATTCACGGACTGGTGCGTGATTCTCTCGGAAGAAAGATGAGTAAATCTCTCGGCAATGGTATTGATCCGCTGGAGGTAATTGATAAATATGGTGCGGACGCACTCAGACTTACACTTGTTACCGGCAACGCACCGGGCAATGACATGCGTTTTTACTGGGAGCGCGTGGAGGCGAGCCGCAATTTTGCCAATAAGGTATGGAATGCCTCACGCTTTATCATGATGAATTTTGAGCAGAATGAGGGACTTGATTATGAGAATGTCAGTCCGGAGCAGTTCACGCAGGCAGACAAGTGGATTCTTTCCAAGGTAAATAATCTGGCAAAGAGCGTCACGGCTCTGATGGAGACTTTCGAATTGGGAATTGCCGTACAGCAGATTTATGACTTTATCTGGGAAGAATTCTGCGACTGGTACATTGAGATGGTGAAACCGCGTCTCTACAATGAAGAAGACGAGACGAAGGCAGCAGCGCTTTACATCTTAAAGACGGTATTGATTGACGCGCTGAAGCTGCTTCACCCATATATGCCGTTTATCACGGAAGAGATTTACTGTACGCTGATGGGCAGTGAAGATGTTTCCATTATGATTAGCGACTGGCCAGTGTACTCCGAAGAGAGAAATTTTGCGGAGGAAGAGGCGAAAGTTGAGCGCATCAAAGAGGCAGTGAAGGGAATCCGAAATATCCGCGGAGAATTGAATGTTCCGCCGAGCAAGAAAGTGTCTGTTGTTGTCGTATCGGAAAAAGACGAGGTGCGTCAGGTATTTGAGGACAACAAAGTATTTTTCGTGACACTCGCCTATGCCAATGATGTGGCATTTGAAAAGGACAACTCCGGAATTGCGGATGATGCCGTTTCCGTTGTGATTGCAGATGGAACAATCTATATGCCATTTGCGGAGCTGGTTGATATAGAAAAAGAGATTGAGCGCCTGAAGAAAGAGGAAAAACGTCTGCAGGGCGAGTTGAAGCGCTCCGAGGGAATGCTCGGCAATCCGAACTTTGTCAACAAGGCACCCGAGGCGAAGATTGCAGAGGAGAGAGCCAAACTTGAAAAATATCAGAGCATGATGGCTCAGGTCAAGGAGAGACTGTCACAGTTGCAATAAAGCAGTATAAAGATAGGACTGGAGGGATTTTTATGAAAAAGTACAAGTTACTATTGACGGGGAAAAACAAGTCTGTGATTGATGACTTTTTCACTCATGTTGAGATGGAATGTATGAGTTCATCCAGAAGATATGATGACATCATTGGTCACTTTAAGTACTATAAGCCGGATATGCTGGTCTATTGTCTTCAGAATGAGGACAGCGAGGATATCAACCGGATCAAGACAATGAAGACTGTTTTTCAGCAGAACAATGTTGCTCTTGCCATAGTTGGTGACCGGGATGATTGTGTCAAATTCGAAAAGTTCGCATTGGGAATAGCCGATTTGGTAATTACCCGACCGATGAGTACGAAGGCCATTGAAGAGAAGATTGAATTGTTCCTTCGTGAGCAAGAGAGAAATATGATGGTGTCTGACATCAAGGGGGCGGCAGAGGGCAATCAAGAAATTTTACAAAAAGTTATGTCCGGCAAACTCAAACTGGATGATGTAGAGCCACCGGAGGAAGAGTACAAGCGCAAACACGTCCTGGTTGTCGATGATGATATTCGTATGTTAAAGGTCGTGAAAGAACATTTAAAGAATGACTATGATGTGGCGACAGCAATCAACGGTAAGCTGGCGATTGGATTCCTCCAGAAGAAAAAAACAGATTTGATTCTGCTGGATTATGTGATGCCGGGCGAGAGTGGTCCGGAGGTGTTCCGAAAATTAAAGGAGAATCCGGAGACAAAAAATATTCCGGTTCTATTTGTGACGGGTGTGGATGATTTATCTAAGATTCAGGAAGTGTTGAAGTTAAGGCCGCAGGGCTATTTGTTAAAGCCGATAGACCGCAACAAACTGATGGAATCTGTCAAGAAAATTATTGGGTGATATTTGGTGATGACGCATACGGAGGGAAAGCATGCAGGATAGATCATTATCTTTATGGGAACTTGTAGATACAGAAACTTTGCAGCGACTACAGGATGTTCTTTTTACAACGCTTGGTATATCGACCGGACTTGCCGACACAGAGGGAACAGCGATGTCTGCTCATGGCTCTTGGACATCCTTTTGTGGAGGACACATCAAAAAGTCCAAAAGAGGATTGAAAGCATGTGAAAACTGTGATAAACAGGGAATGCTCAGTTCATTAGAAAGCGGTCATGCAACTGTCTATACCTGTCATGCCGGACTCTGCGATTTTGCGGCGCCGATTATTGTAGATGGGCAGCCGGTTGGGTGCTTTCTTGGGGGACAGGTGACGACCAAACCGCTGACGAGAGAGCATGTCAGCACACTGGCCAGACGTTATGAAATCGACGAGGAGAGTCTTTGGGAGGCCTCTAAGAAAATAAGAATCATGTCGGAGGGGCAGATTGAGAGAGCAGCGGAGTTTGCGCACGAGGTCGGCAACATTGTGTCCCGCATGGCATATCAGAAATATTTATTGAGGGAGAATTCCGGTGAGATTGCCAAGGCGGCACAGATGAAATCCGATTTCCTCGCAAATATGAGTCATGAAATCCGCACTCCGATGAATGCGGTAATCGGTATGGCGGAGATGGCGCTCCGGGAGGAACTTCCTCCGGTGGCGCGGGATTATGTCAATCAGATTATATCTTCAGGAAAAACACTCCTGACCATTATCAATGATATTCTCGATTTTTCAAAGATTGAGTCCGGTAAGATGGAGATTCGGCCGGATGATTATGAACCGATGTCCATTGTCAACGATGTCACAAATATGATTATGACGAGGATTGGCAAAAAAGATTTAGAATTGATTCTGGACATTGACCCGGATATGCCTCATCTTTTGTATGGCGATATGATACGAATTCAGCAGGTTATTGTAAACATAGCCAACAACGCTGTGAAATTTACCGAGAGAGGAAAAGTTGTTATCGAGATATTCTGTGAACCGCTGGCAGATTCAGAGGTTGATTTGTGCGTGTCCGTTCAGGATACCGGTGTGGGAATAAAAAAAGAAGATTTAGAAAAATTGTTTGAGTCTTTTATGCAGGTTGACAGTAAGCGCAACCGGAACATCGAAGGGACAGGACTCGGTCTTGCCATCACGAAGCAGCTTCTTGAACTCATGGGTGGAGAACTTCACGTAGAAAGCGTCTATGGTGCGGGAAGTACATTTTCATTCCATCTCCCACAAAAGATTGTAGATGATAAGCCGAGTATTACCAGAAAAGAAGATGCGGGAAATGCCATTGGTTTAGTGAAAGATCTCAATGTTGCCCAGCAGCTTCTCGTGGATGTTGAACGTCTGAATGGTTCCTATGTATCACTGGAATCAGAGGATGAGCTGGATATCGTTGAGGCCTCAGAATTTTCCTTTTTGTTTGTGGAACACGAGATGTTTTCAGACAAGGTTCAGCAGTTCATACGCGAGCACGAGGATTTGACAGGAGTTCTTATGGTGGATTTCCGCGTGACAGTTGAATTCAATATTCCGAACCTGATTGTTGTGAAAAAACCGCTTTATGTACTAAATGTATCTCAGATATTGAATAAAGAAGATTTACACACGTCCATTTTTCATCAGGATGAAAACAATTTCGATTTTATTGCTCCGGATGCGGAGGTGCTGATTGTTGATGACAACGAGGTAAACCTTACCGTGGCAGAAGGGCTGCTTCGGCCGCTGCAGATGAGAATCGACACGGCGACCGGAGGAAAAGAGGCGATTGATAAGATTTCGGTCAAGCACTATGACCTTGTATTCATGGATCATATGATGCCGGAGATTGATGGGATTGAGACGACCCGGTTGATTCGCCGGTTTCATCCGGAGTACAATGATGTACCGATTATTGCCCTGACTGCGAATGCCATGGAGGGAACCAAAGATTTATTCCTCTCTGAGGGGATGAACGATTTTGTGGCAAAGCCGATTGAACTCAGACACATTGTGTCCCGCATTAAGTACTGGCTACCGGATGACAAAATCCAAAAAGTTCAGGAGGGATCCGTATTTAAGGAAGCTGAGATGGAACTTTCAGATGTGGAAGAAATAAATATAGAGGGATTGGATACGAAATATGCTCTGTCGATACTTGGAAGCAAGAGTCTTTTCTGGGAAGTTCTGCATGATTTTTACCGGGTGATCGAGAAAAAGGCGAACACAATAAAAGAAAAAGAAGAGGATGCGGACTGGCCGGGATATACGGTTGAAGTTCATGCGCTCAAAAGCGCGGCGCGGCAGATTGGTGCCCTGGAGTTGTCAGATCTGGCGGCGGCCATGGAGGAGGCCGGCAATGCCAGAGATATTGAGCTGATTCATGAGAAGACAGATTCTATGCTTGTCATGTATCGGGACTTTCTTACAATTTTGGATCCTTATGTAGCAGATGAGGAAGTGGACAAACCAAAGGGAACAATTCATAAGCCGGCGCTCATTAAAATGTTCCGCGCTCTGTCTACATCAGTGGAAGAACTCGATATGGACGGTATGGAAGAGATTGTTCGCCAGATTTCCAAATATGAATATAATGAGGAGCAGACAGAATTGCTCAGAAAACTTCGGGATGCCAACGATGAGTTCGATATTGACACACTGAATCAGACACTTGCAGAGTGGGAGAGCATTCTGTGACAGGATTTTTTTAATAATCTTCTTGCATTTTGGAATAATTATCTGTATGATAAGTTTGGAGGAAACGATACGATGCTGAATTTTGAAGAAGAACTTGAAAAATTTCAACCGAGTCTGGAAGTGGAGAAGGTTGAAGATATAGTTTATAATAGTAGTATGACAGATGTGACTGATATTGTGAAAGAATTGCTTCAAGAATCAAAGAGTACAATTTAGGAGGAACGAATTTAGGAGGAACCATTATGAAATGTCCTAGATGTGATGCAAATATCAGTGACAATGTAAAGCGATGCGCTTTTTGCGGGCAGGATTTATCCGTTGTCCATTATACAAGACGTGTCTCCAATGCTCACTACAATTTAGGCTTGGAGAAGGCGAAGGTCAGGGATTTATCCGGAGCCATACTTACACTCCAGAAGAGTCTGGAGTATGATAAAAATAATACCAATGCCAGAAATCTGCTTGGTCTTGTCTACTATGAGATGGGTGAGATTGTGATGGCTCTGAGCCAGTGGATATTGAGTAAATATCTGCAGCCGGAGGATAATATAGCAGATTATTATATGGAGACGATTCGCAAGAATCAGACAAAGCTCGATGCGCTCAATCAGACGATACGCAAATACAATGCGGCGCTGACGGCTGCAAAGGCAGGGAGCATTGACCTTGCCCTGATACAACTGAAGAAGGTCGTGACGACCAATCCACAATTTGTCCGTGCCCAGCAATTGCTGGCACTGCTCTATATCGAGTCGGGCGACGTCCCGCGTGCGGCGAAATGCCTGAGACAGGCCAGAAAGATTGATTTCAACAACACGACGACACTGCGCTATATGCAGGAGATTGGTGACAAAGCAATGACGACTGACCGCAGAGGAAGTGCTGCAGTCAGAAAGAATACAGTCAAGAAAAATACAGTCAAGAAAAAGGATCCCCTTGAAAATGTTACGCCGGTTGGCCCATATGAGGAGGACAAGAGTTCTCTGATGCCTGTGGTTACGGCGATTATCGGAATTGTTGTGGGAATCATCGTGTCTTTTGTCCTGATTCGTCCAACGCTCTCCAAGACAAGACTTGGCAGTACCGGTTCGGACAGTCAGATTGAGGCGCAGAAGACGCAGATTTCGTCGTTGGAGGAACAGAGAGATTCTCTGAGCACGGAAGTTGAAGAACTGAAGAAGCAGATTCAGGATGGAGATACCGAAGCACAGAACAAATTAAAGAAATACGAGAAACTCATTGTCGGTGCGGAATCCTATATTGAGGGTGACAAGGTACAGGCGGCAGTTGATGTTGGTGGCTGTACAAAAGATGATTTTGACTCTGACGAGGCCAAGACATTGTATACCAAGATTAGTTATTTAAGTGCCGACCAGATTAAGGCATTGAATGATCAGGCATACAGTGAGATGAACAACTCCAGTTATGAGACAGCCCTCAGCACATATAAAAAAGTACTGGCGGTTGATGATGACAATCAAGAGGCCATGCTCTGGCTTGGGCGCTGTTATCAGCGGCTTGGCAAGAATAAAAAAGCGAAGAAATGGTATGATAAAGCGATTGTAGTTGACGAGTCTACATCCCAGGCGGCACAGGCGAGGACATTTCTTGAGGAAGTGAATCAGTATCTTGGCATAGACAATGATACGGCGAAGGCAACAGATACGCCGCAGACAACGGATAATACGCGGACTGCAGATGACACACAGGCGACAGACGTACCACAGACAACCGAATAATGAACAATCGAAAAAGAACACAAAGAACCAGCAGAGAAAAGACTCTGCCGGTTCTTTTTTTGTTTTGCAAAAAAAGTCGAAATCATGAATAAAATGGAGGGAAATATGGAACAATTTACATTAGAGCGAAATGGCTCGACATTAATTTTGCATATTAGCGAAGAACTGGATCACCACATGGCGGTACAGGTCAGTAAGACGGTAGACACTCAGATTGATAAGGGGACAATCAAGACATTAATTTTTGACTTTACAGGCATGACATTTATGGACAGTTCAGGAATCGGTATGGTTATGGGGCGGTACCGAAAAATGAATTTTATGGGAGGTCACACCTATGTGACAGGAATCGGTGCAGGAATCGACAGAATTTTTTCTATGTCAGGACTGTATCATATTATTCCTAAATGTGAAGAAAGGATGGACCGGAGATGAGAAAGGAACATGAAATGACAATGACATTTGACAGCAGTTCAGAAAATGAGAGTTTTGCGAGGACAGTAATTGCCGCATTTATGGCAAGGATGGATCCGACGCTGGAGGAATTAAATGACGTAAAAACTGCTGTGTCAGAGGCGGTTACAAATGCTATTATACACGGCTACGAGGGAAATGAGGGGAAAATTACGATACATAGCCGATTAAAGGGAAATACCATCTGGGTTGAGGTAATAGATACCGGTGTGGGAATTACAGATATCAGTCGGGCAATGGAACCGCTCTACACGACAAAACCGGAGTTGGAGCGTTCGGGTATGGGATTTGCCTTTATGGAGGCTTTTATGGACAAGCTTGAGGTGATTTCCAACAAAAATGAGGGGACAACCGTCCGGATGAGTAAGACGATTGACAGGTGATTGCCAATGGAAAGCATAGAACTCATCAAACAGTCACAGAAAGGAGATAAACAGGCGAGAGAACAAGTGATAAAGATGAATATGCCATTGGTGTACAGCATTGTAAAAAGATTTCACGGGCGGGGATATGATGCAGAGGATTTGAGCCAGATTGGTGCCATAGGACTGATTAAAGCAGTTGACCATTTTGACACGAACTACGATGTCAAATTTTCGACCTATGCCGTCCCGATGATAACCGGAGAAATCAAGAGGTTTCTGCGCGATGATGGAATGGTAAAAGTCAGCCGGAGCATGAAAGAAAATGGCTGGCGGGTAAAAAAGGCAGCAGAGCAGCTTGCAAACGAACTGGGCAGAGAGGCGACACTGGAAGAACTCTGCTCGGCGACAGAGATGAGACAGGAAGATGTCGTGCTGGCGTTAGAGGCGACAAGTGATGTAGAATCCCTTCACAAGACAGTTTTTCAAAAAGAGGGGAGCGAAATCAGTCTGATGGAGAGAATCCCGAGCGAAAAAAATGAGAGTGAGGAAGTGTTAAACCGGGTGCTGTTGCGGCAGCTCATGCAGGAGCTGGAAGAAAAAGAGCGGGAACTTCTCAGAATGCGGTATTTTGAAGAAAAAACGCAGTCACAAATAGCGGGACTCATGGGGATGAATCAGGTTCAGGTCAGCCGTATGGAGAAAAAAATTCTCAGGAAACTCCGAATGAAATTTAATGAATAGTTTTCAACAAAAAGGGCAATCGTAATACCGAAAGGATGTGATTCCATGAAAAAAATAGGTATTCTTGTGGTTGCCATTGCGCTTGTCGCGGCGAGTGTGATTTACTTCAATCACTCGCAGGAGAATCAGGACAAGGAATTTGCGAAGACACAGAGGGGAACACTGGTAAAGGAGCAGATGGAATGGACCAAATATTATACGTAAAAATCAATCAGAATACCATCGTGTATGACCGACAGGTAAAATTCCGGGATTTTGCGACCTTTTACAGCGGCAATTCTTCCGTAATCAAAAAAATAGAAGATGAGCTCTTTTATACATTACCGGTTTCGGGAGATAAAAAAACAATTTTTTCTGTCAACAAAGTATATGAAAAAATTCATGCGCTGTATCCCAAACTGCAGGTTGAAAACATTGGGGAGACCGATTTTATCATAGAACTCAGGGAAAAAGAAAAAGAAAACAAACTGCTGGAGTATGGTAAGACTGTGATTGTGGCACTGGTATCATTTTTCGGTGCAGCGTTCACCGTAATGACCTTTAATCAGGATGTCAGTGTGGAAAAGGTTTTTGACAAGGTTTATCTGTCCGTAATGGGAACTCCTAAGCAAGGCGGTTCTGCGTTGGAACTGTGTTATGCCATCGGACTTCCTGTCGGTATTCTGATTTTTTATAATCACTTCCGTCACAAAAAAATCAAAGAGGACCCAACACCGATTCAAGTGGAGATGAACGCTTATGAACAGCAGGTGAACCGGACCATTATTGAGGCCTCTGACAGAGAGGGGACGACCGTGGATGCTAATTAGACAAATTGCGCTAAGTATAATCGGAGTGAGCTGTGGAATGGCAGTTGCCGGTGGACTGTTTGGATTCATCACCATGCTTGGAATCATTCCAAGACTGGCTGCCCGCACACATACAGCGCGACATATTTTATTGTATGAGAGCGCAATAATTGCGGGGGCATCACTGGGAAATATCTGGCTTATTTACAATACGCCGGTACCGTTGTCGTGGACACTTCTCGTCCTGTATGGCGTGATGTCCGGCATCTTTGTCGGGTGTCTCGGGATGGCGCTGGCAGAAAATCTCAGGGTGCTGCCGATTATGATACACAGATTCCGGCTGAAGGAGGGATTCCCTTTTATTGTTCTCGGAATTGCTCTTGGAAAAGCGGCAGGAACACTTTATCAGTGGTTTTAAAGAGAAAAACAGGAGGTCGATGTCAATGAACATTGAATCAGTCATTCAGGAAAAATCAAAAACAAAACAGGAAGAAAAATACAATGAATACGTCAAAGAAAATACACCAAAGAAAAGCTGGTTTCTCAATCTCTGCAAGGCATTTCTCATCGGAGGAGCGATTTGCGCGGTGGGACAACTGTTCACCAACCTCTATCTCACAGCAGGGATGACAAAAGATACCGCTTCTCTCTACACAACGCTATCGCTCATATTTCTGAGCATCGTATTTACCGGGTTAAATCTCTATCAAAAACTGGCGAACTTTGCGGGGGCAGGAACTCTCGTGCCGATTACCGGATTTGCAAATTCAGTTGCCGCCCCGGCAATTGAGTTCAAGGGAGAGGGACAGGTATTCGGAATCGGATGTAAAATCTTCACGATAGCCGGTCCGGTCATTCTCTTCGGTGTCTTTTCCAGTTGGATACTCGGAGTGCTGTACTGGATTGGAAAAGTAATGTAAAGAAAAAAAACTCAGTATGGAGGTTAATCATGGGATACAAAAAAATGATTGGAAAGCGCAGTATATTATTCTCAAGACCGCCGGTCATCATCGGCGCAGGTAGTGTCGCCGGAGAAAAGGAGGGCGATGGCCCGTTTGGAAATTGTTTTGATTTGGTAGAAAAAGATCCGCTCTTTGGCTCTGATACATGGGAAGAGGCAGAGAGCCGCATGCAGCAGATGGCGACAAAGATTGCGCTGCGAAAGGCCGGGCTGGAGCCGGAAGAAGTTCGTTATATGGTGGCGGGCGACTTACTGGGACAGCTAATAGCGACTTCCTTTGGTATCATGAATTTTAATATACCGATGTTCGGTGTCTATGGGGCATGTAGTACAATGGGTGAGTCCATGGGGATTGGCTCAATTCTGATTGACGGCGGCTACGCAGATTATGTGGTTGCACTCACCTCCAGTCACTTTGCCAGTGCGGAGAAGCAGTTCCGTTATCCGCTTTCCTACGGAAGTCAGAGGCCCTATTCCTCGACATGGACAGTGACTGGAAGTGGTGCTGTAGTACTTGCATCTTCGGAGGCAAAATGGAGACGGAAAGAAATCGGATATGTGGAGGTTCTGGGAGTCACGACAGGAACCATTACCGACTATGGAATCAAAGACAGTATGAATATGGGAGCGTGTATGGCGCCGGCGGCTGCCGATGTTCTCCTTCACAATTTTAAAGACCTCGGAGTAGGACCGGATTATTACGACCGCATTGTGACCGGAGATTTGGGGACAATCGGGCAGAGGATTCTGAGGGATATGATGAGAGGGTATGGATATGAAATAGAAAAACAGCATTTTGACTGCGGAACACAGATTTATTACAATAAAGAGCAGGACACCAATGCCGGTGGCAGCGGCTGTGGCTGCAGTGCGATTACACTTTGCGGTTACATCCTTGAAAAAATGCGGAAAAACGAGTGGAAGAGGGTTCTTTTTGTCCCGACAGGAGCACTTTTGTCAACGGTCAGTTTTAATGAGGGCAATTCAATTCCGGGAATCGCCCATGGAGTCATACTGGAAGCGGTGTCCGGTAAAGAGACAGAATATAAGGATACAAAAAAGAAAGAAGGGTAAAAGTATGGAATATGTAATATCTTTTTTAATAGGTGGAGCAATCTGCGCTCTTGTTCAGATTATCATGGATAACACCAAACTTCTTCCGGGAAGGATTATGGTAGGTCTTGTATGTGTGGGCGCCCTGCTCAGTTTCCTTCGCCTGTATGAGCCGATTGCGGACTGGGCAAAGGCAGGAGCAACTGTTCCGCTCATCGGTTTCGGCCACCTTCTTTTCAAAGGCGTCAAAGAGGCAGTAGATTCTCAGGGATTTATCGGTACGTTTTACGGAGGGCTGGAAAGTGCTGCAGTAGGAATTTCGGGGGCACTGATTATGGGATATCTGGCAAGTCTGGTATTCAAATCCAAAATGAAATAGTTGCGATTGTTCAATAAATAGAATATAATAAAGGTTGTCGTGTAAACAAAGAACAAATGGAGGTTTTTATGAGACAACCAAATCCTAAATTCAAACGGTACTGGTACGCAGGAGTTACCGCATTTCTCGTGATTGCAGCGGCTCTCGTACTCAATCTGATTTTTAACCATCTGGGGCAGATTGGCAGTGTGCTTCAAGTGGTAAATTCAGCAATGAAACCTGTATATATTGGTCTGATTATTGCATTTTTGCTCAGTCCCATTGTCAATAAGTCAGACCAATACATTTTTGGACCGCTCATGCATAAACTAATTAAGAAGGAACAGACAGCACAGAATGTGACACGTGGACTGTCAGTTGCGGCCGTGACGATCTTGGCACTGGTTATTATTTTCGGCTTGTTTATGATGGTCGTTCCGGCGGTAATCAGCAGCATTCGTCAGTTGGGTAATAACATGCCGACTTATTATCACAATCTGCTTGATTTTGGTGACCGTCTTTTTAAGTCATATCCGTCGGCAGCAGAATATTTTAACAGTCTGTCCACATCGATTTACACCAAATTATCTGACTGGCTTTGGAATGACGTACTTCCGAACAGCAACAAAATGCTGACGTTCCTGACCGGCAAAGTGATGCTTGCAGTGGGCGTAGTCATGGATGTAATTATTGGAATCATCGTGTCGATTTATCTCATGGCGAGTAAAGAGAATTTCTGTGCGCAGGCGAAGAAACTGCTATATGCCATCTTTCCGAAAAAATGGTCAGACAGTGTGCTGTCCGTTCTCGGTGAGACACATACAGTGTTCGCAAAGTTTATCAGCGGTATCCTGATCGATGCAATGATTGTCGGAATTCTTACTTTTATTGTGATGAGTATTGCGGGAATGCCATATACGGTATTGGTCAGTGTGATTATCGGTGTGACCAATATCATTCCGTATTTTGGACCATACATAGGAACGATACCGAGTGCGACGCTGATTCTAATCGCCAATCCAATGAAGGGTATTTTATTTATTGTGCTGATTATCATTTTGCAGCAGATAGATGGAAATATCATCAACCCAAAGATTTTGGGTGATTCAACCGGTCTGAAAAGTTTTTGGATTCTTTTTTCCATTCTGTTATTTGGTTCACTTTTCGGACTGCCCGGCATGATTTGTGCCGTACCGGTTTTCGCAATGATTTATCGCTGGATTAAACGGTTCAGTGAGAGAAGACTGGAGAAAAAGGGCCTGGCAGTTGACACATCGGAATACCGCACAGAACCGATTCAAAAGGAGAAAAAGGTCATTGAAAAAAAGAAATAATCATGTTATACTAGTCGGATAGGCGATAGAACGAGGATTGCCTGTTTGAGGAGGAGTGTGAACATATGAGTGACTATCTGAAAGGATATAATTCAAGAAATCAGAGAAGGCGCGCTTCACAGCGTCGCCGCCGGAGCGCAGACAAATATGCCGGTTATAACCGGAGTGGTATGTATCTGACAAGAGACAAATACGGCTCAAGGCGAAGAAGGAAGCGTTCCGCCGTATCATTTGTGGTAAGCAGAGCACTTGTGGTGATTCTGGCTCTTGCTGTGCTGACCGCCATTTTTTATATTGCTGTAAAGGGAGTCAGTAAGTGGAAAAAGGAAAAGGATACAAATCCGGTTACCGGTCAGAGCAAAGTTGTGAATGTTGTTACCGCAGACGCAGTTAGCGCAGAAGCGGTGAAAGCGATACCTGGCGGCGTGTCAGAGACGGTTGCAGCAGTGAGTGCTTCCGTGGGAGCAATATCGGCAGATTCTTTTGCGGCCCCGACACCGGCCCCGAGAACGAAGGCAGTTGCGCTGACATTTGACGATGGACCAAGTACGGTCAATACACCGAAAGTGCTAAAAGTATTAAAAAAATACAATGCTCATGCCACTTTTTTTATTGTTGGACAGCGTGTTGCAGAAGGAAAAGATTTGCTCAAGCAGGAATTGGAACTCGGCTGCGAATTGGCCAACCATTCATGGGATCATGCGGATCTCAGTAAGCTGACAATCAAGCAGGTCAATAAGCAGTATGACAGGACCGCAAAGGCAATCGAGGATGCTGCCGGAATACAGGTTGAACTGCTTCGACCTCCGTATGGCGCGATTAGCGATGCCATGCGTGAAAAATTCAAGCATCCGATGATTTTTTGGAGCGTGGATACGCTGGATTGGAAGTACCACGACGGAAAGAAAGAACTCAAGGCTATGAAGAAAGAAGTATCCGACGGTGCGATTATCCTCATGCATGATATCCATGCGGAGTCAGCGGATGGCGCAGAGCGGATTATCAAGTGGCTGCAAAAGAATGATTATGATGTGCTGACTGTCAGTGAACTGATGGAGCGCAACGGAATCAAGATGGAGAACGGAAAGGTATACGCGACCGGGAAGTAAAATTCGCGGGTGGTTTGAATGGCTGCAAACTTTTTAAAAAAAATTTAAAAAAGTTTGTAGCCATTTTGGTAGTTTTTGCGTTATATAAGATGGAGGGCTTTTTATGCTTGCCTTAATGATGGCACTGGATACGGAGGAAGACCGTATCTCATTTAAAAAACTCTATGAGAAAACATATAGAAAATTCATGAGTGTAGCTCTTGCGATTGTACATAATCAGGCTGACGCAGAAGAAGCAGTGCATGATGTCTATGTCAAGTGGGCAGACGACTATGAAAAGTACCGGGACAAATCCCAGAAGGATATGCTGCGACTTGGTTTTATCATGACCAAGAATCGTTGTGTAGATTTGCTCCGGGAGAGAAAGCGTCATGTCATGGTTCCTATTGAAATCAATGATGACCTGCTGGGGGAGGACGAGATGGCCGGTGGCGAGGGGATTTTGGACGGCATTGTCAAAGAAGAAGATGAGCGGAAACTTGTTCAGATTATGAAAGGTCTTCAAGAAGAAGAACAGGTGATTCTCATGCTCCGGTATGACAGGGAACTCAGTTACGAACTAATCGCGAAGGAGATGAAATTGGAGGTGAATACTGTAAAAATGAGACTTTATCGTATTAAGAAAAAAATAAGGGAGGAGATGTTGCGGGATGAGTGAAAGTGAACGGATATTAAAAACAGCGGTGGGAAGACTGATTGATGAGCAGATTGCAGCACTGCCATCGGATAAGGAATTGGAGAGGACGATTCATGTCTCTCGGAATTTTCAGAAAAAAATGAGGCGGCTGATTAACGGTGTCCGTGTGCGTGAGGGAGTATACCGTGTTCTGCAGAATGTCGCAGGATTCTTTATCGTACTCCTGCTGGGATTTGGCGCGCTGTTTGCCTTTAACGAAAATGTCCGGGCGTGGACAATCCAGTTTTTCCGCACACTGATTGAACATGATATGACTGCTTACAGTTTCCCGGATCAGAAAGGAGAGAAAGAGGATAATCCTGTGACAGAACAAGGGGAACTGAACGGGATAGAGTTCACCTATGTGCCGGATGGATTTGAGATGACACTGGGACTGGATGAGCCGTTTGATTCGAGTATAGGTATGGTTGTGTATGAAAAGATGGGAGAAAATGATGAATGGTGGAATTTGACATTTACTTATGGCAAAAATCCTACAGAAGAAAACAATGCTGTAGATAGCGAATATACTAAACTTGAACACATTGTCTTAGATAATGGTGTAGAATGTGACTTCTATAGATGTACCACTAAAGGACACACAAGTATTTTGGTGTGGCGAGATAAGAAAGAGTTATATACACTACAGATTAAAGATAATCAAGAAGGATGGGAAAATGAAGAACTTATAAAAGTAGCTAATGGTATCAAAATGATCTATGAGTGATAAAAAGAAATCAAATATAACGAAAAACCGGACTTTGTGCCGGTTTTTTTGTTGTGTAAAAAAATTTTTTAAAAAAAATTAAAAAAAGTTTGTAGCCATTTTGCTGATTTCTGCGTTATATAAGGTGAAGGGAAAAAAATACGTTAATTTTCCTGAAAAATACATAAAGGAGGCTTTTATAATGATATGTAAAGCGAAAATGAAGAAACTGGTAGCAGGAGTTATGCTGATGGGATTGGTGGTTCAACTGACACCAATTCAACAGGCAAAGGCAATGGCAGTGGAGACAAAAGAGGATATAATTGCAGTAGGAGCGGTGAATGCTAAAGTTGTTCGCTCGGATTTAACGATTACAGGCGAGACAGCTAATTGTTCCGCACTTGTGTCAACAGGAGAACAAAAACCTAAAATCTCCGGAACAATGAAATTGAAAAAGAGTTCCGGGGAGACATGGAAAACAGTGAAAACATGGAATTTGTCCTCGGACCGCTCGTATCTGAGTGAGAAAAAGAAATATGCAGTAACTAAAGGTAAGTATAAACTCGTGGTTTCAGTTACAATTACTTCTGGTAAGACGAGTGAGACGATTAAGAGAACAGATACAGCAACGTGTAAATAAAAAAATTAAAAAAGTTTGTAGCCATCTTGCTGATTTCTGCGTTATATAAGGTGAAGGGTGTA
>CAMVIN010000046.1 GCA_947167565.1 uncultured Clostridia bacterium
TTGAACTCAGTGCTGATGCGCCAATAGAACCACCCTATAGTGTGTTTTTTCAAGGTGGAATTACATGGCAGCATGGTAAACTGGGCATACTAAAGACACTCCAGAACATGATAGACGGTGGATTTGTCGATTTTTAATTAAAAAAAACAGATTTTGGATGAATTTCATAGAAAAAAACATGGGAAAAGGTATACTTTTTTTGGATTGTGTGATAAAATAACTATGTTTGGTTATTTATAGATTGACAAAAAATGCTATGAATGGAAAAAATTTCACAATGAAAGAGTTGCCGGTTTCCGAAAAACCCTATGAGAAATGTTTGAGGGATGGTGCAACAGTGTTATCTGATGCGGAATTACTTGCTGTCATTCTGAAAACAGGGACGAGAGGAAAGACAAGTCTTTCTCTTGCAACAGAACTGTTGAAGTATCATCCTGTATATGAGGGATTGATTGGCCTTCATCATCTCTGTATGAAAGATTTGTTGAAAATCAAGGGAATAGGCAAAGTAAAAGCTATCCAGCTCATGTGTGTCTTGGAATTATCGAAGAGACTGGCGAGACAGAAAAAGAGTGACGATGATGTGTTCTTTCATTGCCCTGGCGATGTTGCTGCATATTTCATGGAAGAGATGCGCTATTTAGAAACAGAACATCTCTATGCGGCTTTTTTGGATGGTTCCGGCCGATTGCTGTGTTCCAAGGTGGTTTTTGTTGGTACTATTATGAATTCTATTGTCAGTCCAAGGGAAATATTAAGATTGGCACTGCAGCATGATGCGGCTCGTTACGTGATATTGCACAATCATCCAAGCGGTGATCCGGAGCCCAGTCCCGAGGATATCGAAATTACCAGACGACTGCGGGAAATTTCTGATTTAATCGGAATTCCGCTTATGGATCATATTGTTATTGGGGATAATAAATATATTAGTCTGGGAGAAAGGGGATATGTATAGTGTTTCCCGGACTGGATTAGAGAAGAGAGGAAGAGTTAGATTATGTTAGGAAAAGCAATTGGCATTGATTTTGGGACGAGTTCAATAAAGTTTTACAAGAACGGTGAAGGTGTTATTCTTCATGAAAAGAGTGTAATTGCCATTTATAATAAAGTGCACACCTTTGCTGTCGGAAATGAAGCATATGAGATGTATGAAAAGGCGCCTGCCAACATATCAGTTTCGTATCCGGTAAAAAACGGGGTAATTGCAGATATTGGCAACATGCAGGCAATGATTGATTATTTCTTTCAGCAGCTCGATGGCAAGCGTAAATTAAAAGGTGCTGATTATTACATTGCCGTTCCTACGGATATTACAGAAGTGGAAAAAAGAGCATATTTTGAATTGATTTCGAACACAAATTTAAAACCGAAAAAGATTCATGTTGTTGAAAAACCAATAGCCGATGCACTCGGAATGAACTTGGATATCACTAAGTCAACAGGTACGTTGGTTATCGATATCGGTGCCAATACAACAGAGATATCTGCTCTATCTCTCGGAGGTATTGTGTTAAGCCGTCTGATACCGGTGGGCGGAAATAAATTTGACGAAGCAATTATCAATAAAATTCGCAAAGACAGAAACTTTGTTGTGGGAGAAAAGACGGCCGAACTCGTTAAACAGACAATTGGTTCTGCCTATGAAACAGATGAGACAATTGATATCTGTGGACGCAATCTTGTGACCGGACTTCCGGGCGAAATTACGATTACGGGGAAAGATATTTATGAGGCACTTCATGAATTGTTTCAGTCGATTGTTGATTCTGTCAAAATCATTTTAGAGAGAACTCCACCTGAGATTTCTTCTGATATCTACAAGGCGGGTGTATATCTTACAGGTGGTTCCAGCCGCATTAAGAATCTTGGCAATTATGTTTATGACCAATTAGGTTTAAAAGTAAATCTGTGCGAGGAACCGGAGAGTACTGTTATCATGGGACTGGGGGCAATCATTGAGGATCCGGCTCTGGCAAAACTTACACTGTAGGAGGATGAACCATGAGTAAACGAAGAAAGAAAAATTGGATTCACCCCAAAATATTATATATATCTTTGGCCGTATTGTGTGTCTTGCTTGTTGTTCTTTCTTTTAAGTTTTCAAATCGTTTTGCTACAATAAAAACAGCAGTAGGAACTGCTGTTTCGCCAATGCAAAAGGGGATTAACACAGTAGGAACAGCAATTGCGGACAAAGTAGAACTGTTTACATCAAAGAAAAAACTTCTTGAGGAAAACACAAAATTAAAAGAACAGGTGGATGAACTCGGCTATGCCAACAAAATTCTTGCCGGAGAGAACAGTGAGTTAGAAAATTACAGAGAGTTATATAATTTAGATAAAAAATATCCGGATTATCCGAAAGTGGCTGCCAGAGTTATAAGTCGTGACGGCAACAACTGGTTTCATGTTTTTTACATTGATAAAGGTACATCAGATGGTGTTGACGTTGATATGAATGTAATAGCGGGTAATGGTTTGGTTGGCATCGTGGCAGAAGCCGGCAAAAATTATGCAAAAGTCCGCGCAATCATTGATGACAAAAGCAATGTGAGCGCCATGTTTGAAAAAAGCGGAGAAACTTGTATTGTTAAGGGGAATATGGAAAGTATCTATAATGGATACATCGATGTCCAAATGATTAGTAATACAGCATCTATTGAAGACGGAGATGAAATTGTCACCTCTCATATCAGTGACAAATATCTTCAGGGACTCTCTATTGGCTATGTCAAGGATATTACGAAAGATTCTTCCGGGCTAACACAAGTAGCACATGTTATACCGGTAGTAAATTTTGATCAATTAGAAAATGTTCTTGTCATTACGCAGTTAAAGGATTCTTCTGAACTTGAGGAGATGTCGAAATGATAAAAAAGAAATTGACCGTCATGGTGACCATGCTAGTAGCTTTTTTGCTGCAGACAACAGTGTTCAGACATTTGGCATTATCCGATGTGGTACCAAATCTAATGTTGGTAGTTACTGTGAGTTATGCTTACCTTCGCGGGAGGACGTCCGGTATTCTTGTTGGATTGGTCTGTGGACTCATGCTTGATATGGGATATGAATCAGTAGTCGGACTATGTGGATTGGCACTCATGAGTATCGGTTTTTTTGTTGGGTTTTGTAAGAAGTTTTATTTTAGGAATGGTTTGATCCTTCCCATAATACTTATTACAGTCAGTGATTTACTATATGGTTTGTATTATTATATTGTTGCGTTTTTGATTCGCGCAAAGACACATTTTGGATTTTATTTTATTCATCGTATTTTGCCGGAGATTATTTATACTGCTTTAGTGGGTGTGGTTTATTACTATCTGATTGTCATAATCGAAAAAAGAATTACGACAAATAGAAGAAGAGAGGAGGAAGGATTTTGATTGATAGTGTTCTTGAATTTTTAAAATCCATTGTAAAATCAAGATTATTTGCTTTAGTGACAACATATATCCTCCTTTTCAGTATTCTTATCGGAAGAATGTTTTATCTTCAGATTATAAAAGGGCAGACCTATGATGAGAAAGCTACACTCCAAAAACAGAAAACCAAAATGATTAAGAGTGCACGAGGAAAAATATATGACAGTAAAGGAAAACTTCTTGCATCTAATGAGCAGAGTTATTCTATCACAATGGAAGATTCTGGCGAATTGAAGGATAATGTGTCTAAAAATTCAATGATTATGCATTGTATTAACCTTATAGAAAAAAATGGAGATAAAGTTGACTTGGAGTTTCCGATTCGGATTACTTCAAAAGGCAAATATCAGTTTTCTGTGAGTAAGACAGCGGAACTTCGATTCAAAAGAGATATTTATTATGCTAAGACAGTAGATGAACTAACAGATGAACAGAAGAATATGACAGCAAAACAATGTTTTGATTATATAAGGACATCAGATAAAGTTGGATTTATAAGGTTCTTCAATCAGGAAAAAGAAAAAGATATTAGTGATGTGGATGCACTGAAAATTATGACCGTGCGCTACGCATTAATGATGAATGTTTATTCAAAATATGAGCCTGTTACGATTAGCTCAGATGTCAGCGAAAAAACTGTAGCGGCAATTGAAGAAAACTCATCCGAATTGCCGGGAGTTGAAGTGGCAACAGAAATGAACCGGGTATACTATGACAGTAAATATTTTGCTCATATTATTGGGTACACCGGGACAATTTCTTCGGAAACGCTTTCGGATTTCCAAGAAAAAGGAAACAATGAATATACTTCGACGGACCAAATTGGAAAAACAGGAATAGAAAAAGAATATGAAGATGTGCTCAAGGGAGCAAAGGGGTCAGAAAAATTATTGATAGACAGTTCGTCTCGTATTGTAAGCACAGAACAGACAAAGGCTGCTGTTGCAGGGAACGATGTCTATTTGTCGCTTGACGCTGATTTGCAAAAAGCCACATACAAACTAGCTGAAAAAGAAATTGCCGGTATTTTGCTTTCTAAATTGGTTAACAGTAAAAGTCATGGTACACGAGGCAAAAAAGCGTCAGGTATTCTTGTTTCTATCTATGATGTGTATGATGCACTCTTGCAGAACAGTATTATTGATGTGACACATTTTACAAGTGATAATGCAACGGAATTGGAAAAATCAATTTATCGTACATTTACAGGTGCTAAGAGTTCTGCAATTGCAAAAATTAAAAATCAGTTATCATATAAGAATAAGACGCCAACAGAGGACTTATCAAAATCTCTTGAAGGATATATCGATTATATTTTTAATATGCTGAAGGCAGAAGGTGTTATTAATAACGATATAATTGATACCACTGATAGTACCTACAGTAAATTTATCAATAGTAAATTGAGTTTTAGTGAATTTCTCGTTTATGCAATAACGAACAATTGGGTTGATTTAGAAAAACTTGATGTAGGAGAGGACTATTACAGTTCAGAAGAGGTTTTTGATAAAATAAGCAATTATATTTTGGACGAAATCAGTGATGATTTATCCTTTGACAAAAAGGTATACCATGTTATGGTTGAAAAACGCATCTTGACCGGACGGCAGATTTGCCTTCTTCTATTTGATCAGAATGTTTAAAGAAGAAAGCGTCAACCTATGCGAAACTTCAGACAGGAATGATTTCGCCATATAATTTTATTAAAGCAAAGATTCGCTCGCTGGAAATAGCACCGGGAGATTTAGGACTTACTCCATGTGCCTGTTCTGTTGTTATTACATCAGTAAAAACAGGTAAAGTGTTATCTTTGGTATCCTATCCAAGTTATGATAATAATAAATTTGCTAATGTTGTTGATAGTGACTATTACAATAAAATCAGCACCAGCAGTGCGTCTGCACTTTTAAATCGTTCCACTCAGCAGAAAGCAGCACCGGGTTCCACTTTTAAGATGGTAACAGCAACAACTGCCTTGGAAGAAGGTGTGATTACGCCTTCTTCAACCGTCCAAGATGGTGTGACATTTCAAAAAATAAATAAGCCGTGGCCGAGATGCTGGAGTACGTATTCACATGGCAATCTAAATGTTGCACAGGCGATTCAACACTCCTGTAACTACTTCTTTTATGAGATGGGATATCGACTTGGCGGTGGCAAAAAGAAATATGTAGATAATGAAAAGGGACTAAATCGTCTAAAGAAGTATGCAGATATGTTTGGTTTAACCAGTACATCAGGAATTGAATTATCGGAGTCAGAACCATCGTTCTCTACTGAAGATGTCGTGCGTTCTTCTATTGGACAGGGAACAAACAGTTACACTCCGGTACAGATGTCCCGATATGTAACCACTCTTGCCAACGGAAAGACATGCTATGATTTAACCTTGATTGATAAAATCACTAATACAACAACCGGCAAAGAAAAGAAAAATTCAGCCAATGTTAAAAGTGAACTGGAGTTAAGCGCTTCCACATTAAAAGCCGTGCGTAACGGTATGTATCGAGTGGTAAATAATGGTCAATATTCCTCTATGTTCCAGACCTTGAATGTCAAGGTGGCGGGAAAAACAGGAACAGCACAGATTACCGCAAATGAGCCAAACTTTGCATGGTTTGTAAGTTTTGCACCTTATAACAATCCGGAAATCACTGTTACTGTACAGATTCCGAACGGTTTCACTTCGGCCAATGCGGCAGAACTTGCCAGCAAAGTATACAAATATTATTTTGACAAAAAATCAAGGAAAAAATTATTGAAACAAAAAGTATCTGTTCCGGCGATGAGTTCCAGCAGTCAGACAGATTAAAGGAGGCCTATGGTGAAAAAAGAAAAAGTACCAATTGTCATAAAAGGAAGCAAATCCGGGTTGAGAATTGTATTAGATTCAGAACTGTCATTTGACGATTTGAAGAAAGAAATAGAAAAAAAGTTTTCTGATAGTGCCAAGTTCCTTGGTAATGCGCAGGTTGCTGTTTCCTTTGAGGGTAGAGAATTGACAGAAGATGAAGAGGCCACTATTTTACAGTTGATTGCCGATAACTCACAATTAGATGTTGTGTGCGTCGTAGACAATGATAAAGAGCGAGAAGAGTATTTTGCAAAATCATTACAAGAACGGCTAAAAGAGATGGATGCCAATACCGGTCAATTTTTTAAAGGAAACCTTCGTTCCGGTCAAGTAATGGAATTTGACACAAGTATCGTTATTCTTGGAGATGTTAATGCGGGAGCGCATGTGGCATCTACCGGAAATGTAGTGATCTTAGGTGCTCTTAATGGCACAGTTTATGCCGGTGCATCCGGAAAGACAAACTGTTTCGTTGTTGCATTGAAAATGAATCCGATGCAGTTAAGAATCGGTGATGTGATTGCCCGGGCATCGGATCATAAGGAAAATCCGCCCCAGACTCCGCAAATTGCCTATGTGGATGAAGGCGCGATTTATATAGATGAATTATCCAGAAATACACTGAAAGATATTCATTTTTAAGGAGGATTATCATGAGTGAAGTAATTGTTATTACATCAGGCAAAGGAGGCGTAGGAAAGACTACTACAACAGCAAATGTAGGAACGGGCCTCGCAAAAGAAGGGAAAAAGGTAGTTTTAATTGACACCGATATAGGTCTTCGTAATCTTGACGTTGTCATGGGATTGGAGAATCGAATTGTTTACAATCTTGTCGATGTTATTGAAGGAAATTGTCGTATTAAGCAGGCTTTGATCAAGGACAAGCGTTATCCAAACCTGTATTTGTTACCGTCTGCCCAGACCAGAGACAAATCAGCAGTTAATCCAGAACAAATGGCAAAACTCACAAAAGAATTAAAAGAGGAATTTGATTACATATTGCTGGACTGCCCGGCAGGTATTGAACAGGGATTCAAGAATGCAATCGCAGGTGCGGACAGAGCAATTGTAGTAACTACGCCGGAAGTATCTGCGGTACGTGATGCAGACCGTATTATTGGACTTTTAGAGGCAAATGAAATCGGTAGAACTGAATTGATTGTTAACCGTCTCCGTGCAGACATGGTGAAGAGGGGCGATATGATGTCCAGTGATGATGTTATTGAGATTCTTGCAGTCGATTTGCTTGGTGTCGTGCCGGATGATGAAAATATCGTCGTGTCAACAAACCAGGGTGAACCTTTGGTTGGAAGCAATTCACTGGCAGGACAGGCATATTTAAATATTTGCAAAAGAATTATGGGGGAAGAAGTACCATTTTTGGACTTATTAAATCAAGGCGGTTTCTTTTCCAAACTGCTGAAAAAAATCAAAAACTAAGGAGGATAACATATCATGGGATTTGCAGATTTTTTTAAGAAAAAATCATCGGGAAATGTTGCAAAAGACAGATTGAAGATGGTTCTTGTGTCGGATCGCTCTAACTGTTCCCCGGAGATTATGGAACAAATAAAAAATGATATTATAGGTGTATTATCCAAGTATGTAGAGATTGACCTGGAAGGTTTGGATATTAAAATTGAGCAGACAGAGTCTGAGGGAACAAATGGAATGGTTCCGGCACTGTTTGCCAATATTCCGATTAAGGATATGAAACACGCCAAAAAAGGAAAGTAAATTATGCGGGACAGAATTTATCAGTGGTTGCAATTTAAGAGATATAACTGGAAAAACTATGATTATTCATTGGTTATCGTTGTATTCTTTCTAACGTTAATCAGTTCTTACATTTTGTCGCTTGTTCAGGAAAATCGGTTTTCTTTGACGCGGCAGATTGCGAGTATTATCATGGGGCTTTTCGTTATTGCTTTTTTCTCGCTGGTGGATTATCATGATCTGTGTCTGTATATACCATTGCTGTACTTAGTTACAACGATTATGGCAGCGGCAACAAAACTCTCCCCTCTGGGGACAGATTTGAGTACAGATTCCTATCGATGGCTGGATTTTAAAGTAATTACTTTTCAGCCATCGGAGGTGTGCAAAATTATTGTCATTTTATCACTTGCTGCTTTTTTTAACCGGGCCATGGAAAAAGGAATACAGTCGTATAAAAACTTTTTTCTAGCCTGTTTAATAGCTGCGGTGCCAACATTTTTTATTCTCATACAATCGGATTTATCGTCCAGTATTGTAATTATTGCTGTTCTAATTATTATGCTGGCATGTTCGGGTATAGGATATAAAATTATCGGTTCTATAGCAGCTATTGTGGTGCCGATTGTAGTTGGTGTAATATGGTACAGTATGCAGTCAAAAACACATGGGATTTTTCGTGGTTATCAGTGGGAGAGAATTGATGCCTGGCTTCATCCGGAGGGGCATGAACTTGGACTTATGTATCAGCAAAATAATTCCATTTTATCTATTGCATCAGGGAAATTATATGGTAAACTATTAGAAGGAACCGATGATGTAAGGAATTATAACACCGTCTCTGTCAGAGACAGCGATTTTATCTGGACACCAATCAGTGAAGAGTTCGGTTTTGTTGGTTGTCTGCTGATTTTGATATTGTTATCAGTCATTATTATAAAGAGTTTTCGCGCAGCCAAAAGTGCAAAGGATTATATGGGGATGATGATTGCCGTTGGTATTGGTGCGATGCTTACATTTCAGACTTTTTTCAATATCGGAGTCACAACATCATTACTGCCAAATACGGGACTTCCACTTCCGTTTTTGAGTAATGGACTTTCTTCACTGTTAAGTAATATGATGACTATCGGTATTCTATTAAATATCGGCATTCAGCCGAATCGGGGTAGCAATGCGGGGCTTGATTTCCGCTAAATTAAATTGGAGAAGGGGGTTTTTTCATGAACATTGGGTTAATTGCGCATGACTCAAAGAAAATATTGATGCAGAATTTTTGTATTGCGTACCGGGGAATTTTAAGCAAACATTCTGTATACGCAACTGGTACGACCGGAAGACTGGTTGAGGAAGTTACAAATTTAACCGTACACAAATATCTGGCAGGGCATTTGGGTGGCGAGAAACAACTTGGTTCCCAAATTGAAAATAATGAATTGGATTTGGTGATTTTTCTTCGTGATCCGTTGACGCCGAAGGTTCACGAGCCCGATGTTGATCCGGTCTTTCGATTGTGCGACATTCACAATATTCCGTTAGCAACTAATCTGGCTACAGCGGAACTTCTTGTGAAAGCGCTTGATCGAGGTGATTTGGATTGGAGAAATCTTTTTAAAGAATAGTTTCATCTGACAGGAGTTGGCGAAAGTACTCGCCGCTCCTCCTGTCAAATGAAAACAATGTGTTTAGTTTGTCGCTATTCTACCGCAATAACTAATTGCGTACAGACCGCATACGCCTATGACAGCATAGATAATGCGGGATAGAATTGACATACTACCAAAGATAAATGAAACAAGGTCTAAACCAAAGAAACCAATCAGACCCCAGTTGACGGCACCGACTACTATAAGAATCAGTGCGGTATAATCTAATCCTTTCATAAGTAACCTCCTTTTTTTTATTAGTGTTACTTGAATGGAAAAAAATATTCATGTCTGATTGAAAAGAAAGGATGAAAATAATTGGCAAAAAAAAATGTTGTGCCTTTAAAAAAAAGATTTCAACCTAATATGTCCTGGCTGATTTTACTCTTTATCATAGGGTACCTTGTTTTTTTGTGCTACGGATTTTTTCATAAAAGTCATATTTCCATTTACGAGGTCAACACATCTGATATTTCTGACGATTCTCCTCTTTATGGTTTTATTTTGCGTGATGAAACTGTCTACAATACAGATTCAGAAGGATATATAAATTATTATCATGCAGAAGGTTCCAGAATTGGTGCCGGTGAAGTTGTTTATACAGTAGATTCAAATGGCGAAGTGAGTAGTATGTTAGATGAACTCCGTAGCGCTGAGCAGACATCAGAGAGTATTTCGGCAATGAGAAATGCAATCGCCGGATATCATACAAATTTCTCTTTATCTGAATATAGCGGAATGGAAGATTTACATTATAATGTAAATGATGTTATGTTTGAACAGAATAATGGTACTTTGTATAGCGATTTGAATAAAGCACTTCGTTCAGCCGGGAAGAGTAAAGATTTCAAAAAAGTGGTGACAAAAAAAAGTGGTGTAGTTTCCTATTCTGTAGATGGTTATGAAACTATTAAGCAGGCAGATATTAATGCTGAACTTATCAGTCAGTATAATAAGGCAACGCGTCAACAGATTCAGACTAAAGATATCGTGAAATCCGGTTCGCCGGTATATAAATTGGTAAATAGTAATGAGTGGCAATTAATTGTTCCACTCAGTGAAGATTATTATAATACACTAAAAGAAATGAGTGTTGTACGTGTTACTATTGATAAGGATGGCATTTCTTTTAATTCCCCCATTGAATTGTTTGACCAGGATGGAATACATTTTGTTAAACTAAGCACAGCCCGATTTATGGAACGCTATATAAATGATCGTTTTTTAAGAGTAGAATTCAACGTAAAATCCGCATCCGGTCTAAAAATTCCCAATAGTTCTATTTTGGAAAAAGATTATTATGTACTTCCGGAATCTGTTATTACAAAAGGTGAATCCGGGAATGGCGTTTTGAAACAACTGGTTGATGATGAAAGTGGTACAACAACAAAAAAATTTGTTCCTCTTGGCAATTATTTTGTGAGAGATGGTAAATATTATGTCAGTTCCTCAGTGGCTTCGGCAAATGATATATTACTTAATAGTGAAGACGAGAGTAATTACATTGTGGGTGATAAAGAGACACTGAAAGGAGTATATTGCGTGAATCAAGGGTATTGTGAATTTCGTGTTATTGATGTATTATATCAAAATAGTGAATACACAATAGTTTCCGATAAAACCGATATGGGACTGGCAACTTATGATCACATTGTCGTAGATCCAACAGGGCTTTCCGATGATGATTTTATAGAAAATTAATTAGTAAGAAGCATGAGGTGATTTGATTGGTTAAAGAAAATTTAAAAGAAGTTGAGAAACGTATTCAGGAAGCTTGTGAACGCGCAGGCAGAGACAGAAAAGAAGTTACATTAATTGCTGTCAGCAAAACGAAGCCGGTTGAAATGATGCAGGAAGTCATAGAAGAGGGAGTTGTCACTTTTGGTGAGAATAAGGTTCAGGAAATTCTTATCAAACAGGAAATTCTGACAGGTAATCTTTCTTGGCACATGATTGGTCATTTGCAAAGAAATAAAGTTCGTCAGTTGGTGGGAAGAGTAGATCGAATACATTCTGTTGACTCTCTGAGACTGGCAAAGCAGATTCAGGCAGATTTTGAAAAGCAAAATAAAACAGCAGATATTCTTATAGAAGTTAATATAGCAAAAGAGGAATCGAAGTATGGACTTATGCCTGAGGAAACTGAGAATGTGATTCGCGAAATTGCTAAATTTCCTAATATAAAGGTGCATGGACTTATGACAATTGCTCCATTTGTGAATAATCCTGAAGAAAATCGTGTACATTTTAAAAATTTGTATAAATTACTGGTTGACATAAAAAGCAAAAACATTGATAATGTTAATATGGATGAACTTTCGATGGGAATGACCGGGGATTACGAGGTAGCAATCGAAGAGGGCGCTACTTTTGTTCGTGTTGGCACTGGGATTTTCGGAAGTAGAATATATCAATAGAAGAAAGGAACTAAAGAGATGGGTTTAGATTCTATTTTAAAGTTTTTCAAATTTGATGATGAGTTTGATGACTATGACAATCCGGAATATGATGAGGAATATGAAAGAGAACCAGAACCGGTTGTGGCTCCCAGAAGACAGCAGCAGCCGACAAGACAGCGTGTTCAGGAGGATTATAATCCGGAACCAAGAGCAAAAAGTGGTTTTCTTAGTTCAAAACCAAAAGTTGTACCGATGAATCGGAGTGCGATGGAAGTTAAGGTTGTGAAGCCACGTTCTTTCGAAGACTCACAAGAAGTTTGCAATATGCTCTTGTCGAATCGACCGGTTATTGCAAATCTGGAGGGATTTGACCCTGCTGAAGCACAGCGTATCATGGATTTTATTTTAGGTTGCATTTATGCGATTAACGGAAAATATCATCAAATTTCAAAATATATTTTTATTTTCTCTCCGGAAAATATTGATATTAGCGGTGAATCGTTAAATATTGATAATTCAGTGGCTTCTATGCCGGTTATCAACCGCGAATTTTAATGAAGGAAGAGAAAAAAGATTTCTTTTTTGCCGGACATATGCAGGATTTGGCTGATAGAGCCTTTCAGCGAGGAATTCCTGTGTTTTCAGATTTTCTTACTGGTCATGAGCTAAGTTTGGTAAGAAAGAATATAACAATTCGTGGTATCAATATTGTATTATGGGGTGGTCACAAGGATTGTGATCACGTCATAGCTGGTTTTTTTCCGGTTAATTATGAAGATAATTTTGATGTGGATAACAATAATATTTTAAAAACATTATTTCCAATTTCTGTTGTTCAAATCTGTCAAACAGGTAAGTATCAGCAGGGTAAGTCACTTGGTCACAGGGATTATCTAGGGGCAATCCTTGGATTAGGGATGGAGAGAAGTAAGATTGGGGATATTCGCATCTGCGAAAATGCGGCATATGTATTCTGTCAATCTGATTTTGCGCAATACATGGTAGATCATCTCACTTTAGTTGGACGATTTTCCGTAAAATGTAATATACTATCAGAAGATGATTTGAATATTCCGTCACAGGAGTATGAAGAGAAAACATATAGTGTTGCATCGGTACGATTGGACAATGTTGTCTCCGCTGCTACAGGACTGTCGAGAACTAAAGCAGCTGAACTTGTAAGACAAGGGCGTGTTGTAATAAATCATATTGAGAAGGATTCCGTCAGTTATCTCTGCCCGTCAGACTCGATATTTTCGATTCGGGGATATGGAAAATTCCGTCTCGTGATTTTACAGGATACCTTCACCAAAAAAGGAAAACAAAAAATTATATTATACAAATATCTATAAGGGAGGAATTTCAAAATGTTGTCGCCGTTGGATTTGGAAAACAAAAGAGTTGTGACAAGGAAACGTAAATATGACAAGACAGAGGTTGATGAATATTTGGAACTTGTCTTTGAAAATTATAAGGCTCTCTATGATGAACATCAGGAATTGCAGAAAAAAGTCAAAACATTGAGTGACGGAATTCAGTATTATCGCAATATGGAGACAACAATGCAAAAAGCGCTTGTTTTGGCCGAAAAAACATCAAAAGAGACAAAAGATGCTGCTACGCTGAAGGCAGATGCGATTGAAAAAGATGCACATATTAAAGCCGAAAAAATTATTAAACAGGCGGCAGATGAGTACGATCGTATTCGAGACAAATGCATTACATTAGTGCAACAATTTAATCAATATAAGTTACAGCTTAAACAGGTTGCTACTACGCAATTAGAGCTGGTTAACAGTGATTCTTTTGATGTTAATTCCCCGGATTTGGATACGCTTGAACCTTCGGATATTCAGATTGAATCAGAAGAGGAGAATGAACAGCCCATGAATTCTGCACAAGAGCCTGAGCCTGTTCAAGAAACAGCAGAAGAAGAACAGAAAGAATCCGAGGTGTCTCCCCAACAAAGCGAATATAACTCTGTAGATCATGTGGAGAGTGATATAAATGTAAGTGAACAAGTAAATACACAGGAGACTTCACAGGAAAAAGCGGAAGATGAACCAGAGGATGAATCGGAAGAAGAAGTAGTAGACGTCGTAGAAGATAGTTCGGATTCCTTAGGCGAAACGACGATCATGCCGGATCTCAGGAGCGAAATAAAAAAAGCAGAAAACAAAGAAGTTCCCTCTGATGAGGAAACTATCTCAATATTGACTGCTGATACGATTGATTTGAGTGCTTCCATAAAAAAGGCTCAGGAACAGGAGAGCGAGCAGCAAAAAGAGGTTAAAGTTGTTGAGCCTGCCATGGTTGAGACTAAGGATGTAAAAAATGCCGAAGTAATTGAGCCGCTTGAGATAAAAAATGTCAAACCGCTTGAAGTAGAGCCAAAAAATGAAGAAGTTTCAACGTTAGAACCAAATTCTGAAAAGAAGGACGAGTCGCATTCTTTGGATGCATTACTTCAAAGTATGAATATGGGCGGAAACAAAAAAAATAAGAAAGGGCAGGATGATGATCCTTTTGAATTTTTGGGATCAGTCGATGACTTTTAATGAAATTTTTTAATTCTATAAGCGCCTATTGCAAAAACCATATTCTTGCAGTCAAAACAAATATGGTTTTTGCGGCGTTATTTGTATTTTTAATTTTAGCAGATCGTGTGACAAAACGTCTGGCAGTTCTCCATTTAATGAAGGCGGATGTACCGGTTATTCCCGGTGTGCTTGAATTGCATTATCTGGAAAATCGCGGTGCCGCCTGGGGGATTTTTCCTGACGCTCAGTGGTTTTTTATTGCCATAACCGTTATAGTGGTCGCTATTATGATTTATGTATATGGCAAAATACCATTTGCAAAGAGATTTTTGTATTTTCGTTGTATACTTATTATAATGTCTGCGGGGGCGATTGGCAATTTTATTGACCGTATCACGCAGCATTATGTTGTAGATTTTATTTATCTAAAGTGCATTAATTTTCCGGTATTTAATATTGCAGATTGTTTTGTCTGTATTGCAGCTGTTTTATTATTACACAGTATTTTATTTGTATATAAGGATGAAAACTTGCTATGAATCAAGAAAGAAGATTAGTTCTTTGTGTTCCTGAAGATATGGATGGTATGCGACTGGATCAATTTTTAACTGTTCAACTCGAGCAGTCACGTTCTTATCTTCAAAAGCTGATAAAAAGTGGTAATGTTACCAATAACGGGAACTTTGTAATGAAAACCAAAGTTCCCGTTCATTTTAATGAGGAAATAACAGTAATAAGATCAGAACCCGAAACATTGGAAATTCTTCCGGAACAAATGGATTTGGATATATTATATGAGGATAAAGATATTCTGATTGTTAATAAACCCAAAGGTATGGTTGTCCATCCGGCTGCAGGTCATATGAGCCATACCTTAGTTAATGGACTTCTCTATCATTGTCAAGGGCAATTATCTGGTATTAATGGAATTATGCGACCAGGTATTGTTCACCGTATTGACAAAGATACCACAGGGGCATTAGTAGTATGTAAAACTGATTTGGCACATCACTCGTTGGCAGAACAACTCAGTGTTCACTCTATCACAAGAAAGTATAATGCCATTGTTTATCATAACTTTTCTCAAGAATCAGGAACGATAGATAAGCCAATTGGCAGACACCCTGTAGAACGCAAAAAAATGGCTGTTACAGACATCTCAAAGGGGAAGAGGGCTGTAACACACTATCAGGTAATCGATCGCCTAAATCATCAATTTAATTACATTGAATGCCAGTTAGAGACCGGTCGCACACATCAGATTCGTGTTCATATGTCCTATATCAATCATCCATTATTGGGAGATTATGTATATGGGCCAAGTTCAACCGGTCATTTTTCTAATTTGCAGGGGCAGACATTACATGCAAGAATTCTTGGATTTAATCACCCGGTAACAAATCAATATTTAGAGGTAGAAGCACCGCTTCCACCATATTTTGTAGAGGCATTAAATTACCTGAAAAAATAACGCAAATTTACGATAATTTCCACAAAAAACACTTGACTTTTATAGTACTATAGGTGTAGTATTGAATTACTTCGTATTTGTTTTTGTACTATATAATTGCTGGGGAAATGCGGTATTACAGATGTAGACAAGTTCAAACTACAAATGTAGCAGAAGAAAAAATTGCTAAAAACAATAAGTTACACCAGGGAGGACAAGCAATGAACACTACAAAAAAAGAATTGCGCTTACATGAGGGTGAGTTAAATGTCATGGAACTTTTGTGGTCCAATAAAGTTTTAGCAGCAAAAGATATTTCTAAGATAATTAAAGAGTATATTGGCTGGGAGAAAAATACAACATATACAGTTATCAAACGTTTAATCGATAAAGGTGCCGTTGTTCGTGAAGATCCCGGTTTTTTATGTCGTGCAAAAGTATCCAAAAAGGAAGTTCAGGAAATTGAGACGGAAGCGCTGATGAAAAAAATGTTTAACGGTTCGTTAACAAATTTTATCACTGAATATATCGGAAACAAAAAATTAACGACAGAACAAATTATAGAATTACAGAGAGTTTTAAATCATCAAATATAAAAGAGTTAACTACATAGGCAAACTAAACACAAATACAACCCCATGCCAGATATAAAGTGCATGGGGTTGTTGTTTTCGAAACAACTCTCTTGGACAAACCCCAGTTTTTCAAAAAGACTTGAAGTTCGCTGAGATATATGATATAATTAATCATGAATGTACGTAATTTACCACATGAAATTTGTTTTTTGGAGGGTTTTAAATGGATAAAAAAATCACATATCATGAACAGGTAACAAGGGACAATACAATCAAGTTGCGCAGTGTACTTACTACATTACCAACATTTTGTCGGGATTATTTTCGAGCAATTGAACCGAATACATCTGCAAAAACCAGAATATCTTATGTTTATGATGTTCGTCTTTTTTTTACATTTTTATGTGAAGCAAATCCTTATTTTAAGAAAAAAAAAGACATTACTGGAATTAGATTCTTTAAAACCTGTAGATATAGAGGAATATTTAGAATATTTAAAATATTATGAGGATTCTGAAGGTACTATACATACAAATAATGAACGTGGACTTCATCGAAAACTGGCTGCATTGAGAAGTTTTTTTGGGTATTATTTTAAGCGTGAACAACTCACCAACAATCCAACAGTAATTGTAGATATGCCCAAGCTGCATAAACGTGAAATTATTCGTTTGGATGTTGATGAAGTTGCAAATTTATTGGATTATGTAGAGCATGGTGGCGATACTATGTCAGGTATGAAAAAAGTGTATTTTGAAAAAAATAAAACTCGTAATCTCGCACTCTTCACTCTTCTGCTTGGTACCGGTATTCGTGTATCAGAATGTGTTGGACTGGACATTGAAGATTTAGATTTTAAAAATAATCGAATCAAAATTGTCCGAAAAGGCGGAA
>CAMVIN010000047.1 GCA_947167565.1 uncultured Clostridia bacterium
AAGGACTTCCGAAGCGGTTACAAATTCTTTCCGGGCACTTTGGATGAACCTGCTGCGACTGAAGTTTTGCCATCGCACTCTCCATTGCACTGAACTGCTTATAATAACGATCTTCTATATCAGCCAACTTCGTCTCCCAGTCACTGATCTCACTCTTATAATCTTTCAACTGACTGCTGATCTGCTTATCATTGTAGAAAGTAAGGGCACTGCTGAGCTCTGTATTTGACATCTTGTCATTCATATTGCTACGAAGATTTTCAAATATACTGGACATCACATTCATAACCAGATCCGGGTCATTCTCAATCGCCGTTTTTAATCTGTCGTTCTGATCTGCATAGACAGAATCATCTGAATCGCCATAAATGTGGTATAGACCGCCCTCTTTCCAGTCAGTTGAAGTCATGATGCCAAAATCAGTAAGAGTATAATTCTTTCCCCCATAAGAAACCGATGTGGTCATAGCTCGTTTCATGGATTGAACAATGCCATCGAGTGTGGAGTCATTGCGAAGAAGAGATCCCTTAATCTTATCTTCCCACTCTTTCACCTCATCGTCCGACATCGCTTCTTTCTGCTCACTGGTGAGCGGTGAATAATCTCTTGCCGACTCTGCCGAATACAGTGTATTCATCTCCTGCAGTACATCGTTATACTCTTTCAGCGCCGACTTGATGGAGTCATAAATAGCATCCACATCCGTCGCCACAGAGAACGTCGTCGAGCCGGTCTTGGTCAATGAAATACTGAGACCGTTCGCCGTCAACGTCGCAGAAGATGAGGTCAATTCAGCACCATTCAAAACAACCTTGCTGTCCGTGCCGCCCACAAACGTCATGCCGGAAGCAGTTTTATAACTGGACTCTTTATCCGCATCGTACACATGACTGCCATCAATCGTCGCCTTGTTGTTACTGTCGAGCGTAATCTCGCCCAATCCCAACTTTGCAAGAGAAGCATTGTCACTCGATGTGAGCGAAAATCCATTCTCTGCTCCACTGCTCTTACTGCTAATGAAGAATCTCTGCTGAGTCGTATCGAAACTGGCATTGATCCCTGCCTTTGACAGAGCGCTCGTAAACTGTGCAATCGTCGTGTCTGCTGTAATTGCGATTGCCTCTTCTCCATTCACACTAATCGTCTTACCGACCAAATCGCCGCTAATCTCGGACAACTTCTGACCGGTGCTTGTAATCTTGGCATCCTCTGATGTCTTAATCTGTCCACCTGTGATATACTGTGAAGTTGCAATATTCTTAACATCCAGTGTATAACTGCCATTGACAGCATTGCTGTTCGCCGACACTTCCGCAACACTCGAATCTGAAACTGTCGCCTTCTTTGTCTGATAGGACGACTGCAGACGCATTTTAGACACTGAACCCGTATACATTCCATACAACTTCTTGTTCAAATCCTGCCACTTCGTCTGCTTCCACTCAAGTTTTGTTTTTTCGTTAGTAACCTTTGTCTTCTTCAGGCTCTGAGCTGACATCAGCGCACCAACAATCGCCTCTGTATCCATACCTGAAATCAATCCCGACATTCGAATTGGCATAATCGCACCTCCTATCTCTTCTCATCCACAAGAATACCTGCCATCTCCCACATCTTCTGGAGCATATCCAGAGATTTCTCCGGCGGAATCTCGCGAATCACCTTATCTGTGTCCTCATCAATCACCTTGATTGAAACGCGATTCGTCTTCTTATGGTAGGAGTACTCACAACGTGTGCGCTCCATCTTGCGATTAGCACTTCTGACTGCATCATCGACCGTAGCCTCGCTGACAGCACGCTCTTTCTGTCTCTTCTCTTGCTCCTCTTCCTGCTTGCCTTCCCCTGCTGTCCCTGACTGCACAACGGTTGTCGTCGCATTCTGAACCATCTGTCTGACAGTAGCCGCGCCGGCATCCGTGCCCCTCGCTTCTGCCTCCGACCTTGCCGTCTCAGGCGAACTGGCATAGTTCGCACTCACTCCTGATATTCTCTCAACATCCATTTTCTGCACCTCCTTGTGTCAAATGCATAATACTACGTTTCCTTTTATGCATATCGGCAAAAACAGCCATTCTCTTAACCCTTTAATAATTTATTTAATGCGCCGATGTCTTTTACCTCTGCCGATTCTGCATTCGCTTTCTGAATCTGGGCAAAAATTTCTTTGCGATAAATCGGAACTGACTTCGGAGCACTGATACCAAGCTTAATCTGATCGCCCTTGATTTCAAGCACTGTCACTTCTATATTATCATTAATCACTATGGATTCATTCACTTTTCTCGCTAATGCTAACATATATTATGCCTCCCTTATTCCAATGACCTTATTCCTGTTCTTTTTTCGCACTAAGAATGTCGTATATTTTGTATTTGATCTCATATTCCGGATTCTCCACAATAACCTGGGCGCCTTTTCTCGTATCGGCATTAATGATAATCGGAGCCATGAGATTGACACTCATCTGCTTTAAATCCTCCGGAACTGTCATCACCAGAAACACAACCAGATTCTCATCTGTCAATTCTCCCAAATCTTTTAACAGTTCTTCCTCCACCTGCGGATTATAATCTTCTTTAATCAATGTCGGATTAATAATCGGAAGAGCAAAAGCCGAATCATCTACACTCTGAAACCATGCAATATTACTCTCTTCCTTCTCAGAGTCATAGAGAATCGTATATTTCTTATAATCATCATATCCAATTACGCCTCTTTCCAACGTAACAATCTTCTCCTCCGGAAGATCCACTTCCCCAAAATATTTTGTCTTCACCAACATGATACCCTCTCCTTTTCCGGGCAATGCCCTTTCAAAATAAATGATATGAGAAACATCACGTCCCCCATATCATATTATACAATAATTACTGTATGAAATTCAATAGTGACTGTCCTAAAATTTTGTTTGTCGCCCCCAACGTTGCCTGATACAAAAGATCGGCCTCCGAGAAATTGATATATGCCTCTCCCAAATCTGCGTCTTCATTTTCTGACTTTGCATCCTCCGTCGCCAGTTTCTGATCCTCCAACTTGGATTTGGTCATGGTCATACGGTTGTAGCGCGAGCCATGACTCGCCAATGCCACATTCAACTTACTCTGTGCATTCTGACAAGTTGTAATTCCGGCACTCAGCTGATTTGTCAAAACTGTTTTCTGTAACGTCAACTGAGTCTCAATTTGCTTTTTTAACTCTGCTAGATTTGCCATTGTCTCTTCATCATCCGCCGGACAGTCATCAATTCTTTTTTCCACACCTTTTAGATTCTGCTCCATCACGTCAATATCATTACAGATATCACTGATTTCATCAATCTTTCTCCGGATTGACGTATCAACCGCATTACAACTGAGTGTATTAACCGCCAAAGACTGACTGAAATTAATCTGGTAATTCATTGTTTGATTTTCCGGATTGCGGTAAGTGACAGCATCCCCGGTCTCGTTGTTTACAGCCACACAGTTAAAATAGTGTTCCGGACGGATTTCCTTGTCCTTGAATGATGTCTTCTGATACTGTACCGTCAGTTCGGCCCCATTGCGGACACTGTCATAAATTGTGTCGCCAAAAATCACTTCACCGGTCTCAGGGACAAAGAACACTTCATTATCCCCCGGTTTCATATGCTCGTTATATACGCTGTCATCCGCAACCTTCTTAATAGTCGGCGTGATTGTCCGCTCTGTCCCTGTATTATCTTTATAGGTAATTGTCGGTACTTTATCATCACAATTATCATAAGAAACCATAATTCGATGTGCCGTGTTGAACTGTGATGCCTCATTGGCATAATCCTCTGCTGTCTTCGCCGCATCATATGTCGCCCCGCCATACACATACTGATAATTCTTGATATTTTCTACTTCTAAGTTTTCTGTGATTGTATAGGTGGTATTCTCCTGATCCTTATCAAAGAGAAGCGACAAATCTGTCCGGTATCCGGTAAAAAGGTATCGTCCACTGTAATCTGCATTGGCATCCTGCTCAAAGATATATTTCTGATATTCTTTCAACTGGGTAATAATCTTCTCGCGGTCTGACGCTCCATATGTACCCGTAGCCGCCTGTGTATAATAATCCTGCATTGTTGTCAGAACGCCGCTCACATCTTTCAGACTGGTCTCCGTCTGATCCATCCATGATGTCGCATCATCAATATTCTTTAAATACTGACTAATCTCCGAGAGAGTTGTGCGGTATTTGAGCGCACGCACGGCAATGGTCGGATCATCTGACGGACGCTGAATTTTCTTCTGAGTACTGTACTCTGTCAAATATTTATTGTACACGTTTTTATTTTTCTGCATATTCATCATGGAATTATTACGCATCATCGAATTGGTCACTCTCATAACTTATCCTCCATTCACATCATTAAACAGTGTCGTTAATTAACCGATCCAACACTTCATTTAAAACAGAAATCACCTTGTACTGATATGTCAGCATATTCTGAAATAAAATCAAATTTTCTCCCTCTTCGTCCTCATCCACTCCGGAAATCGACTTGCGGGAACTGTCGATGGAATACAGCAAATTTTGCTGACTCTTTTCCAATGTTTCTGCTTTCTTGGCATCAACACCGAGAGTTGCCGTCACCGACTGTAAGAACTGATCCGGATTGCCATGAAGGAACATCTTCGTATCATTTTTCAAATCCAATAACTTCTGAAGATTGTCGCCATTGTCATTGCCCACATTGAGAGAGGCATCCTCCTTCTCCTTGCAGGCAAGCAATCTTCCGTCCTCTATTACTTTTGTTGATATTCCAAAGTTCAGTGCTGTCATATAATAATATGAACCGGTAAAGGTGCCATCCGTATTCTGCTCCGGAATAGAGGTAAAGGATTTATCCACTCCATTTACCGATTCTTCCATGATATAATTATCTCCCGTTGCCGGAACCTTTGCGTTAAACACATCCATTCCCGGATTATCATTCATATCATAGCCGGCATTCTGAATACGATTAAATTCCTGCGAAAACGTTCTGACAAATTCATTCATCTGCGCCATATAGTACGGAATTCCTCTGGCGCTCACATCATGACCGGCGCTGACTGTATACCCCTTTTCCATGGCATTCCGCAACGCCACAGTCTCATCCGCATCCATCGTCGTCTTCATGGTAAACACATAAGTGTAATTTCCCTGTTCGTCCACCTGCGCTTCAAAACTGTCATAGGCGTATGTGATATTTCGGATTACAAGTTCGCCGTCATAAGCAGGAATATTGAGTTTTCTCATATCATTGCAGTTGGTGTCCGTCAGAGTGAGAACAAGTTTACCGTCGGCATTGTTGGAGAGGCCTGCTTCCTGATCAATTTTGCCTTCAAACATCGTCCCATTATTGCCGTCACGGAACTCAAACAACGCCTGTAATTCACCGCCAAGTTTGGAACTATATTCGTTAAAATCAGTGCCATCTTCCCACTCAATCATATACAATCCTGTGATGTCACTGATGTTGGCAACTGTATCTTTCTGTACAATTGACAACTTATTGGTGTGGTAATGATCTACCAAAGGAGCACCATTCACATAGACATAGAATTGATTCCCTCCTACACCATTCGCCGGAGCCTGCTCTTTATATTCAACATTGCAATACTGTGCCAGTTCATCAACAAGAACCGCTCTCTGATCGCGGAGATCATTCGCCACTGTACCATATGCTTCTATGAGATTAATTTGCTCATTTAAGGAAACAATCTTGTCTGCAACACTGTTAATCTGCTCAACTACCGTCTTGATCTGACCGTTTACTTCATCCTGAAGTCTTTGAAGACCTGTCGCTGAGTTCACAACGGTCTCCGCAAATGTCTGACCGATCGTAATCGCCTTCGTGCGCATCGTTTCGTCGCCGGGTGCATCTTTCAAATTGCTAAGCGCAGCATAGAATTCATCATAGGCATCCGTAATCAAAATCTTGTCTTCCGAAGTCACATTTCCCGCCAACTGATCCTGCAAATCACGGAGATAATGCGCCTCTGACTCATAATAGCAGTGAACTGACTGCGTTCTCTGAAATTTCACGTCATAGTATTCATTGCGATCTCTTGTAATACTCGTGACATCAATTCCGTTTCCCTGAACAACAAAGGAATTGCTGGTAGCCGTGATAGCCGTCATATTTACGGTCTGTCTGGAATATCCTTCCGTCTCGATATTCGCAATATTGTGCGCCGTCGTCTGCAATGCCGTGTTGTAGGTCATCATACCGGACTTCGCAATCTCAAGGGTTCCAAAAGTAGAAGCCATTTTACCATCCTCCTTATCAGCCACCTAATTTTTCAATCAAATATTCTAACATCTGTGACACTGTCGTGATATAACGGGACGAAGCATTGTAACACTGGCGGTACTTAATCAGGTTTGACAACTCTTCATCGGTCGATACACTCATAATCTTCTCCCGCTCCTCACGAAGGGTATTCACCGTTGTCTCCTGATTCTGGATGACGCTGTTCCAGATGCTTCCTGTTGTCCCGAGTTGGGAGACAATACCATCGTAAAAGTTGAATACATTATATTCTGTCTTAGAATTCGGGTTCAGCGTTCCAATGCTCTCGCTGAACGAATTGGCAAGCGCGATCAATTCTGTCGTCGCATATCCGCCCGGGTGATCCTGCAAGTTATTGTACACGCTCGGAATCGTCGAGGCATCGCGAAGAACGGTCGGATTCATCACAATCTGGTCAAGTGTGTAGAGCGTATATACGTCACTCGGATCTTCTTCCGTATACACATAAACATCTCTTGTCTGTGTATTGCCCTCGGCATCAGTGTATGTGACATTTTCCATCTTTGTATATCTCTCACGGCTTCTTCTGGAAAACAATTCTGTTCCTATTGTATTATTCTCATCATCACCCATGAGAGCGTTGTCCTCATCCAAAATCTTTACTTTACTCGTGGTTCCATCCTCATTCTGAATTTCCACCTCGATATTAGGACAAAATGTATCATTTACCACGGACACAATCCCGTGAACCAGGCTATCCAATTGGCTCTGTACCGTCATAACAACAGAGGCCCCTATGCTCTGATTATACGCCTTAACATCGTCTGCATACTGATCAAGCGCAAGATTGTACTCCAGCCGCGTCGCATAATCTTCTTCTTTCGGCTGATTCGGCACATCGGTAAACTTCGCCTCGAAATAACCTCTTGCCACCAAAAGTCCTCTTAAGGAACCAAGATCCGTGTTGTTGTCACTGGAATATTCCAAACTGTCTGTCACAAAGAAATTATCTCCTGTAGATTTCCAAATCGGCTTCAAAAGTTTGGTCGTCTCACTCACATACTCAACGCCCAATTCGTACTGGATATCCTCATCGAGCAGATAGCCACAATTGGAATAAATCATAATCGTGCCATCCACTTGCTCTGTCACATCACACGCAACCGTCTGCGTCAACTGATCTAAAAGAAGATTTCTCTGATCGCGATAATCATTGGCCGGATTGCCTGTCGCTTCGTATTTGCGAATCTTTTCATTCAGATCGCGAATCTGAGAAACCCAGTCATTGATATTATCAACCTGTCTCTGAATCTCTGTATTCAGACTCATCTGATAATTTGCGAGGTTTTCCTGCAGCACCTGCGCGCTCTGGATAAAACGTGAGGCAGTCGCCACAAGTTCTTCTTTGTCCACCAGACTGTCGGCAGAGGTCGCCACCGAACTCAAAGCCTGCCACAATTCATTGATATGGGTAGAAAATTGTTCGCCGTTGAGCTCGCCCATCATGTCCTCAATTTCCATAGCCGTCTCGCTATTGGCCTCATAAAAAGCCAGACGACTGTTCTGATGGCGGTACTGAATATCTAAAAATTCGTTGCGAACCTGTCTTGTCATCGCAATCCAAGTTCCGGTTCCGACCTGTATCTTGTTGTTGTACAGACCAACCGATGTCTGGTAGTTAGAATCCGTCACCATAACCTGTTGTCTGGTATATCCTTTTGTCTCGGCATTCGCCATGTTATGAGCGGTAGCATTCAAAGATGCCTGCGCGGATTGAAGCCCCGACACACCCGCATTGAAACTCGTCATCAGATTGCCCATATCTTTACCCTCTTTTCAAACCATAAATAAAACAAAAAGTAAGAAGCACACGTTGTAAAAGTGCTTTACTGCTTGGCATCAAACATCCCATGCTGTGGTGCCATCCCTGCCACTTCCGAAGCATTGCTCGAATAATTGCTGCTTCCCGAAGACATCCGTGTACTTCTTATCACATTCATGTTATACTCGATCATTTCCATGGAATCCTTAATCAGATCCCGATTCTGATTGTTAATCTCCTGCAGGCGAATGACGGTTGTCCGTAACCTGTCATGAATCTCCTGCAGTGCTTTCTGGTCCTTCGGCTGATTTTTCAACACACCAATAATCTCGCCTACTGTAATCGTCTGCGGGTTCCGGCCAAGAACAGTAGCAATATCTGCTGCTATCTGTTCCCGCTTGCCCTCCAGCGCTGATGAGCGATCGACCAGTTCACGCTCCCGATCTGTGATATCCTGCAAGGACTCCAGATCGTTCGCTATCACCGCTCTTGTCTTTTCCTCTTCCACCGGAATCAAGGCACGATACGCCTTTTCCTCTTCGTCCAGTGTCTGAATCAACTCTTCCATCAAACTAGCCAAGTGGTCTTCCTCCCGTCTGCTTAAGCAAGTAACTGTTCTGCTAACCGATCTGCCACGTCTTCAATCGAAACATTATATGTTCCGGCAGCAAGACGAGCTTGAATATCTTTCACGCGATCCTCGCGAACCGATGACCCCTGTGCAGCGGCCTGCTTCGCTACCTGATAAGCGTTTCCAAAATCGGAAATCTCGAGAGAATCCGTTGCGCCTGCTTTCTCAGCTGCAACACTCTTTTTCGCTTTGTTGGTGTTATAGAGCTGACTCACTTGCATGTAAGCGTCAATTCTCATAGCTCTTCCTCCATTCTTCCAACAACTTAAAAATATAGTGGAGCATTCAATATATTTTGAAGCTCTCACTATATTTATCGGACACATTATTTTTTTCTTTACCCTATTTAATCAAGTTTTGCTTTTTGTCCTTTTGCCGCACGCTTGCGGTTGCGCACCTTCTTTGCACTAAGGGTCTTTCCGTTATACTCAAAAGTTTCCGTATTCTGCTCTACACTCGTGGCATACACAAGCGTGTCATCCTTGTCAAGTGCAATCGCTTTTACCCCCCGGCTTGTCTTTTTGAATTCGCTGACCTCGCTCAGCGGGAATCCCAGTGACAATCCTTTCTCTGTCAAAAGGATAACTTTCTGATTTTCTGCCAGAATATCAGCTGCCGATAATTTCATCACGTTAACCAGTTCATCGCCCTCATCTAATTTTGTAGACGCGATTTGAAGTCTTCCGGTCTCAAATTCTGCCCCGGAAACCAGCTTAATATATCCGCTCTTTGTCGCAAACATCAGTACTGACTCAAATAATTCTTCAAAGCCTACATACAAAAGTCCCTCATCCTGATTGTCCATTTTGCACAATGCATGAATCAAGGTTCCTTTATCTTTCATCTTACATCGCGGAATCTTCTCTGCCTTGACCTGATGCATCGATCCGGTATTCGTAAAGATACAGAGTTTGTCTGTATTTTTCATCATGACAATATGCGTAAATTCATTCTTTGCCTCGTCTGTCGCACGACCAAATGCCGCCGCATCCACCGCTTTCGTGTAACCGAACCGGTCAATGCAGATGTACAAATCTTCCTCGACCACCTCTTCTACATAGGCTTTCGCTGTCTCATCCGTAAGCATCGTCCGGCGCGCTCTCGCAAATTTCTTTTTGTACTCACGAAGCCTTCCTTTAATCACTTTATAAAGTTCTTTGACATCAGACAAAATTTTCTCATAATCCGCAATGTTTTTTAGAAGTTCATCATTTTCTTCATGGAGTTTGAGAATCTCCAAACCTATTAATTTACTGAGCTGCATCGCCAAAATTGCATCTGCCTGCGCTTCCGTAAAGAAAAGTGTCTTTGCCTGCTTTTCGGATGCTTTGCTTTTAAATTTAATCCCTTCGGTCTCACCCTGAATCAAGCAGGCTTTTGCCTGTTTCACAGATGACGAACCACGAAGAATCTCAATAATCAAATCGATAACATCCGTCGCCTTCATCAATCCCTCAACAATTTCCAGTCGCTTTTTCGCCTTGTCTAACAGGAATTGATACTCTTTTGTATATAACTCTTCCTGAAATAATACGAATTCTTCAATGAGAGATTTCAGGTTAAATACTTTTGGCTCTCCGTTTCCCTCGTTCGTCGGCTTAATGGCCAGCAGATTAACACCATAGGTATCCTCCATCTGTGTCTTTTTGTAGAGACCATTCAGAAGGTTCTCGATATCACGGTCTTTTTTGACCTCAATGACAATACGAACCCCCTCCTTGGAAGATTCGTCCCGGACATCATAAATTTCATCAAACACCTTTTCGCGCGCCAACAAAGACAGATTTTCGACCAGCTTCGCCTTATTGCCGGAAATCGTATACGGAATTTCTGTAATAATAATATTTTTTCTTCCGTATTCCCCTTTCTCCACTTCTGTTTTGGCACGGATACGAATCCGCCCCTCTCCCGTCTCGTAGATACTTCTCATATCGGAAGCATTGATGATGATACCGCCGGTCGGAAAATCCGGTGCCGGTACATAATCCATCAACTTGTCAATGGAAATCCCCGGTCGATCCATATACGCAATCACAGCATCGATAACCTCTCCCGGGTTGTGGGGTGGAATATTCGTTGCCATACCAACTGCGATGCCGGTAGTCCCATTAATCAAAAGATTTGGAATCATGGCCGGAAGCACAGTCGGTTCTTTCTCGCTGTCATCGAAGTTCGGAATAAACTCTACCAGACCCTTTTCCAAGTTATCCAGCATCGTCATGGCAGCCGGAGACAGACGGGCCTCTGTATATCGCATCGCCGCCGCCCCATCACCATCAATGGAGCCAAAGTTTCCGTGGCCGTCCGCCAGCGGCGCATTCAGGGAATAATCCTCCGTCATGTGGACAAGCGCGTCATAAATGGAACTGTCACCATGTGGATGGTATTTACCCATTGTATCACCGACAATACGTGCACTTTTTCTGTGTGGCTTATCCGGTGACAGACCAAGTTCTCTCATGGCATATAAAATTCTGCGCTGAACCGGTTTCAAACCGTCCCGAACATCCGGTACGGCACGCGCTACAATAACACTCATAGCATAATCACGGTAAGATGTCTTCATCTCTTCCGCAAAATCTAATTGTATAATATTTTCTGTTTCTGCACTCATTTATAATTCCTCTCATATAAAACTTTATGTTAGATGTCGAGTGTCGCGTATTTCGCCTCTTCCATAATGAACTGACGTCTCGGTGGGACGTTGCTTCCCATCAGAACTCCTGTCACTTCATCTGCCTCGACCGTATCGCTGATGGACACCTGCGCCAGAATCCGGCTATCCGGATCAAGGGTTGTCTCCCATAACTGGGTGTCGTCCATCTCTCCCAAGCCTTTGTATCGCTGCAGTTCCAGAATCTTTTTCCCCTTTTTTCGGAATTTTTCTAATTCGAAATCGTTGAACAAATATTCGGATACTTTTTCTTTTTTCTTCTTTCCCTTCGCCTTCGGAGTATCCTCATAGGAAACACGGTAAAGCGGCGGAAGTCCTCGATAAACTTTCCCCTGATATATGAGTTCCGGCATGAAACGATAGAAAAATGTCAAAAGAAGCGTGCTGATATGAGCACCATCGACATCGGCATCGGTCAAAATTATAATTTTGTCATACCGCAGTTTCTTAATATCAAAACTCTCCCCGATTCCGCAGCCAAAGGCGGCAATCATTGTCTTAATCTCGTTATTGACAAGAATTTTCTCAAGAGGTGCTTTCTCCACGTTCAGAATCTTCCCGCGGAGAGGAAGCACTGCCTGTGTGCGCCGGTTTCTCGCTGTCTTCACGGTACCGCCGGCAGAATCCCCCTCGACAATATAAATCTCACATTCCTCCGGCTTTCTCGATGAGCAAGCGGCAAGTTTACTCTTCGTGTCCACATCAAGAAGTGACTTCATAACAGATTTTCTCGCCTTGTCACTCGCTGTCCGCGCCTTAAAGGACTTGTGTACATTTTCAAGGATGCGGCGAAGCACCTCTACATTTTTGTCAAAATAGCGCTGTACCTCGGCAAAGAACACCTCATCAACTGCTGCCTTCGCATCGGTATTTCCTAATTTATTCTTGGTCTGACTCTCGAACTGAGGATCCGGGTGTTTGATTGACACAATGGCAACGATGCCATTCCGGATATCCTTGCCGTCAAAGTTATCTTCATTGTTTTTCAGAAAATTCAACTCGCGGGCATATTGGTTCATGACGCGGGTGAGAGCTGTCTTAAATCCCGTCACCAGCGTGCCGCCGTCCGCGACATTGATACGGTTACAGTAAGAATTAATCTGTTCTGTGTAGTTCTGGGTGTACTGAAATGCCACCTCAACTTCGATGTCACCACTCTTTCCCTCAATATAGATGACATCGTTGTGAAGCACTGCTGACTCCCGGTTGATATATTTGACATAACTCTGAATACCGAATTCCTCGAGGAACACTTCCTCCTGTCCGGTATACTCATTTTTGAAAACAATTTTCAGATTTTTATTCAGATAAGCAATCTCTTTGAGTTTCTTCCGAATGGCCTCCGGCTTGAATTCGACTGTCTCAAAAATTGTGTCATCCGGATAAAAAGTGACCTTGGTTCCTGTCTTTGACTTGAGGCATTTGCCGATAACAGGAAGATTCCCCTTCACCAACTCAGTAATTGGTTTGCCACCGTCACGATATTCATCTTCATAAATCATGCCATCCCTGCGAATCTCAACGACCATTCTCTTTGACAAGGCATTGACAACTGAGGCACCTACTCCGTGCAGACCACCGGATACTTTGTATACGTCACTGTTGAACTTACCGCCGGCATGCAGTACTGTGTACACAACACGAGCCGTCGGAATCTTCTGCGTCGGATGAATATCCACCGGAACTCCACGTCCGTTGTCCTCCACGGTCACACCGCCGTCACGCTGTAATGTGAGATGAAGTTCATCACAAAATCCCGCCAAATGCTCGTCGATTCCATTGTCGAGAATCTCCCAAATCATGTGATGGAGTCCTCTCGAACCGGTACTCCCTATATACATACCCGGACGCTTGCGAACCGCCTCGAGCCCCTCTAAGATGATTATATCGCTTCCGCTATACTCTTTGCTCATCAGATAAAACCTCGCTTTATAAAAATCCGCCCTGAAAGGGCGGGTATTTGTTGCTAAAATTAAAGTACATTGTCAAGTATACCATGAACATATGTTCTTTGCAAGAATTTTCTTTTTATCCCATTAATATAAATCCTGATTCATGTAAATTATATTCATCAAATTGACCAACAAGTGCACAAAAAATATCATAAAAAAGCCACTGCTGATTATTACATAAACACATAATTTTCCCCTCTTCTTTAACAAGCCTGATTCCCTCTTCTATAACGCTTTTCGGACTCTCAATATTTTCGGACAAATTAAATATTACCACATCAAAGCTTTTATCCATCAAACAAGTTTGATTATAATCAACAGCTGCAAACGCAACTCTCGGCATATCCTCTTCATTTATTCGAGTAATGGCCTCAATCCACTTATCCTCAGTTCCGTTGCCTATTGTATTAGTAATACAGTACAACAGGGAGTCATTGTTCAGTGCCCCCAATATTGTTCCAACATGATGGCTGAGAACTCCATTTGCACATCCTATTTCCAAAATTTTTTTCGGACGTGCAGAGTCTACTAAATAATTCAGTAGCAAAAAATCAAACAGCGTATAATCTGCCAGATATGCACTTTGATTCGTGCCCTCACTTAATTTTTCATGAGCGACTCAACCAAACCATCCACTGTCCGATCCTCTGTATTCGTATGAAATGGAATTCTTGATTTATTTTTCATAAAATCATTCAAGTCCAATATGACTTCTTTTCCCTTTTCACCCATATATATAACTTGCGTTTCATGCATTAACAATTTTCCCATATAAATCCCTCACAATCATTTCTAAATCAAAATACCGTTTCGCTCTCCAAATAGCATTTTTCTGCAGCTCTGCCAAATTATCATTATGACACAGTTCCGCCAACCCCTGTGCAGCCCCCAATACATCATAAACAGGAAACGATGTCCCACATATTTTATCCCCATCATCCATAGGGCCTATTGCATCTTTCCATATATCAATCTTTGTAATAGCAATGGCGCACCCGGCATACAAGGCCTCGGATATAACATTGGGTCCTCCCTCATATCTGGATGTTAAAACAAATACACCGGCACGAATATACTCTTGGCGCAATTTTCTTTTATCAGTTATTTCGCCTACAAATATAATTCTTTCCAACAAATTCGGATAAGTTGCGAAAAACGCCTTTATATATGATTCAAATTCCGGATCAACTGTTCCAACTAACCTTAATTTCCAGTCAGGTATCTCACTCTCTATCTTAGCAAACGCTTCCAACAAAATCTCTGTTGCCTTTTGCCATGTTCCATGTCGCGCAACACACAGAATAATTTTTTCTTTTTTATCGAGAATATCCTTTTCATTTTCTTGTATATTTAATACATTAAAATAGCCACTCGGGAAATAGTCTATTTTCCAAGGCCATTTTTCATTCAAATGATCCTGCATTGTCTTACAGGATGACCCAATAACATCACATCGATCAAATAAACCTTTATAAGCAAAATTATCCCATATTATTCTGTCCATCCACATACTGTTTTGGTCAAGACCAATATAAATTTTCCCTTCAGGGTTTAAGTTTTTGTATGCCTCTGCTATTGGATAATTATCGGGATACCATCCTCGAAAAATCAGCAAATCAATTTCTTTTGCATGCTCCATAACATAGTACAAACGACTATTGGCGCCTTGATCTTTAATCAACTCTAACCGGAGTCCGGGCAAAAGCGACAAATATTCATAATTCTCATCATTTTCAATACATACGGCAGTAACCTCACAACCAAAAAGCTTATGAAACATATATGGAATGGTAATGCACTCCTTAAGGAGTTCTACATTTGTCCACGGATGTGACCCCTCTGATAATGCGACAACTTTCTTTATTATCCGGAATTTTTTTCGTGGTTTTATTCGTGATACTCTAAACTTAATACTTGTACAGTCAATATAATCAAAATATATTTTGCCATCCGGCAAAAACTCTCTGATTTACAATCGGAATCTCCCACAAATCAGAAATCGCTATTCGATCCGTAAACACCAATTCAGATTCCGAATCATCCGGCAAATGCCGAATCTCATTTATTGTCTTCAAAACATTAGAAACATCACATTGGTCAACCGTTAATTTCCCCTTTTCTAAATCATCCAAAAAGAGTTGAAATGAATGAACAGACTCGTCATCTGCCAAGCAACTTTTTGCCAAAGCCAAATAATTTTGCTCTTCTCTCAGTTCATTCATCACATCTTCATATTTGGGATATCTTTTTTTCCGAATTCCTATCGAAAGTCCTGCTAACATATTTAAATCCCCCCTAATTTTAATAATAGGCAAATTATTTATCTAACTTTGAGTTACTTCACATCACACCTTTAATATTTTAGAAGAGAAACTTTCCACCTTGTTTTAAATACCCCTTAAATTTTTTCTCTATCGCAATCTTATCCGGCATACTTAAGTCTTCATAACCATTCACAAAAATACAATCAAAATACTGTTCTGCAAACGGAATTTTCTCTTTCCGCCAATCAATGCACAGAGTGATCTCACTTTCAACAGCATATTTCAGTACTTTCTCATCTTTTTCAATACCAATTACAGATGCATTCGGATATTTATACTTGAAGGCTGCCAGTAAATTTCCTACACCGGAACCAATTTCAAGCAAGCGAATATTTTCATGCAAATTTCTTGAAAATTCAAACAAAAGGCTACATTCTCTCTCTGTCATCTCTATATTATCTTCAAAGTCAAATCCCCACTTTTCTTTAAAAACCTCACTATCCGGTTGACATTCATTTTTCACACCAGCATCGTCAGAATTATCTTCATCGCTATCACCTAAACGATATACAAACGCATTATGACAGACAAACATCTGATACCCTGCCTCCCTCAATCTCACACCAAAATCTGCCATCACCGCCTTCTCCGTGAGGAACTGGTCATCCAATCCACCTACAGCATCAATCACATCACCGCGAATTAATACAGAAAAATCATCCAATTTTATTTTCTCTTCACAAGGTGTAAATAATTCCACATTAGACACCTCAGCAAACTGCATGTATTCAGACAAACTTTGAAATGTAATATTAACCTGCTGCATTTTATCGCAATTGTTAGAAACAGCTCCTATGGCGCCAACCTTATTATTCTGATATAGGTTCATTCTCATCCAAAACAAAGCATTGTGGGTCATCCTCACGTCGCAATCAAGCAGCAATACATCCTGTCCCATATCGGAACATTGCATCCCGGCATTATATCCTTCCTTATCACTTATTTTTTCATCCGACACAAGTAAATCAATATCATAATGAGAATTTTCAATCCATTCCCTTGTCCCATCTGAAGAAGCATTTTCAACGATAATCAGCCGAAAAGAAGACTTTGGGCAATGTTCATTAATGCTCTTTAAACAGTGCTGCAAAGAATTCTTGTTATCATCCGAGAGAATAACAATTGCCACTTTACCAACACTTATATCGCTGTAATTTTGAAGTTTATCCATGCTTGCCTGTATTTTATTCTTCTCTTCTTCCGCCGGGCATAAAAACAGTGCATTTTCATAACACAACCACGCCTGATTCACATTCGTTCGCGAATATCGTTCTCCAAGTTCCACAAATAATTTGTATTCATCCGAGCTCACAGAATCCGCTCCGCATTCCAATTTTGCCGGATCAAAATCTCCAGCATCCTCTTCTTCTGTAATTTGGACTTCATAAGATTTCCCCTCATCTTCCCACCACGCATCATGAAGTGCTGACTTTTGCTCTTCCTGTAAAATTTTAAACATCTGTTTCGCTGACATTCGCTCCTGATAATAGGGATTGTCAAACAAATTCTCGTTATCTGGAATTCTCTCACTTCCCTTTTCAAATGAAGCCGCGAAAAAATCCCTCCCCAACCACTTAAAGTCTCTATCTGAAATTTTTTCCGGATCAAAAAACATTCCAGCAAACCGAAAAGAATGCCACTCACGCAACCGATATGCCGCCGGTGAATTCATGGCAACAAATGTTCCATACGTCTCAAATTCGCTAAAACTATTGGTATTAATTTCATCTACCGATAAGCACCTGAGAATCTTCTCCCAGTAGAATTCTCCTTGTAAATCATCATTGCTCTCGATCTTTGTTATCAGTTTTTTCATCAAAT
>CAMVIN010000048.1 GCA_947167565.1 uncultured Clostridia bacterium
TTCATCGCTTTTTGCCTGCTGGTCAGCTTCATTGATTTTTATAATCAGGGAGTTGAGGTAAATGCTGTCCGCAGTTTTATGAGATATTATGAAATTTTTACTTCGCCAGAGCATTGGGATGACTGCTATGGATTTCCTTTTGGAAATGCAATTGACATTTTTCTTTTTGACTATATTCCTAAAGAAAAAGAAGAGAAAGATGTGTTTAGAGAAACCCTGAAACTTCTCTGGGGATTTTATGGGGTTGTGAAGGAGAAAGAGCTGGCAGCAGAAGAGGGTGAAGGTTATAATATATTACAGGATCAGGAGTTTGCATCCCGGGTAAAAAAAGTGAGTGACTTACTCGGTGTGACTTTTACAGATAAGGAGCCAATATCGCTTCAGATGCTGAGGGCTGCGGAGGCATACAGCGGCCAGTACAGGAGGGAGCAGTGCGATGAGAGGGCAATGGTTGTCAACTGGTCAAAATGGAATAACTCCATTTACGGTGAATGGGCATATGCAGGCTACATCGATGTGCCTTTTGAAAATAGTACAGTACACATTCCAATTGGATATGACCATATACTGAGGTGCATTTACTCCGACTTTATGACTCCGAGACCGGCTGTGAGCAGTCATGGTTATCCATATTTTGATCAATTTGAGAAGCAGATGGAGGAGTGGGGCCAGGGCCTTTTGCGGTATACATTTGACAGGGCCGAAGTTTTGAAGAACAAGAAAAAAGAAGAAAAAGTGCTGTTGTCAGACGAGATGTTATCATCTGTGGACATTTTGTCAGAAGCACATCGGTATATATGTGAAAATGTTGAGAGTGAGGAAGCGTACGTCTCTGTTCTCGACACATTGGAGCAGTGTCAGGCTTTGGCAATCAGTATGGGAGAACATATTGAGAGTCGGGCGGTAAATCAGGAGAATATTATTCGGCTGTTGGAGAAGTATTGTGATTGTGTCTATGTTCTCTATGAGAAAATAGTTTCCGGTAAATCTGCTGAAAAGGCAGATATGGCTGGTTTAATAGAGTGTGAAGATAATCTGAAAAAGAATATTGGTGTGGGATTGCAAGAAAAAAGGGAAGTTGCATTTTTGGTATATAAGGCGGAACACTGGAAATCGCTGCACACATTATGGGAGAGAGAGCAGGACAGAGAGAATACCACTGTGGTTGTCATTCCGGTACCGTACTATTACAGAGACTATAAGGGCAACTTTGATTTTGTTCAGCATTTGGAGGATGAAGGATATCCGGAAGAAGTGAATCTGACATCTTATGAAGATTATAATTTTGAACTGCATCATCCGGATGTCGTCTACTATCAATTTCCGTATGATGAGTACAGTTATGCCCTGTCTTTGGACCCGGTTTTCTATGCTAAAAATATTGCGAAGCACACAGAACAAATGGTGTTTGTGCCACCATTTTTGATGAATGATATTACAGATGAGGATGGGCGCTCAAGGTACACGATACGTTGGTTTTTGCAGACTCCGGGGTTGGTTTATGCGGATAAAGTTCTGGTACAATCAGAACAGATGAAGAAAGTGTACTGTGAAATTTTAGATGAATTTACGGATCATGATGAGGGGTGGGACTGGAATAAGAGAATTGATGCGGATTATTTTCCTCTAAAAGAGTGGGAAAACAGGAGCAGGATTCTTATAAAGAATGTGGATTCCGGGGAATTGGTTACTAAATCCGGCGAATTGACGGAGCAGACGATTTATGACACTGTGATTGAAATTCCCGATACATGGATGTCACGAATAAAGAAAAAAGATGTGGTTTCGAAGAATATTATTCTAAAGAATGTAGTTCTTTACTATGTGAGTGGAAGTGTATTGTATGAGCACAGGGAAAAGGCAATAAATAAAATGCGCCAGGTGATGAACGTAGCGAAAAAATATGAGAACGAAATTATTTTCTTGTGGTGTACAGACAGCTATGCGAGGGAAATTCTTCGCAAGAGGGTTCCGTCTGTGTGGACCTCGTATCGTGATTTAATTCAACAGGCGCGAGAGGATAAAATTATGATTGTAGAGGAATCAGGTGATTGCAGACAATTTGCTCAATTATGCGATGTATACTATGGAGATGCTGGAATTCTTATGGGGGAGTGCAGACGACTGAAGAAACCGGTTATATGGCAGAACACAGATAGTCCGGTGAAAGAAATTGCGGAGGGCGAAAAGATTGACATATTCAAAATCTTATTTTGAGGACGAAGTACGGGATGGTTTTTTTGTGCCGAGCATCATGAAAAAATGTTTTGCCAGTGCAAAAAAGGTATATGATGACCTTTATCAAATCTGTCATGCGCATGGGATTCAATGTGCGGCAACTTACGGAACGATGATAGGGGCAGTACGTCATGGTGGGTTTATTCCGTGGGATGATGACATTGATATCATGATGACGAGAAAAGACTATGCGGAATTGACCCGTATTCGGGAACAGGGAGACCTGGGAAAGTGCCGGATAGCAGATTATATCGAGGGCGAGAATTATGATTTAGCCTTTGGCTTTACTAACTATGAAAATACGGAATCGGATTTGGAAGAGCATTATGGATTTCCTTTTGGAGATATGATCGATATTTTTGTATTTGATTATATACCCGGGGAGAAGGAAGAGAGGGAAAAATATGTACTTGCTTTGAGACTTCTTTTTGGAATGTATGGTAAGGTAAAGGATAGGATGGAAAATGGTTTTACAGATCAGCAGATTAGAAAAGATTCGGAGATACAGGAATATATGGCGGGGATCTATAAATTTTTGTCCCTATCATATGACGATGAGTTGCCGGTGATTGCCCAGACACTTCGCAATATAGAACAGTTTTGTTCCAGATATACCAAAGAGCAATGTGCTGAGCAAGGAATTGTGGGAATGTGGTATTACCGTGGATTTAAAAATATTATTTTTGATAATTGGGCCTTTGATGAGTATGTTGAATTGCCATTTGAAGGCGGGGTTATCCATGTGCCAATTGGTTATGATTATATTCTCAGGAAGATTTACGGAGATTATACACAGCCACGGATTGCCAAGGGAGGTCATGAGTATCCTTATTTTGAGAAATTGGAAAAGAAACTGATAGATGAACTGGGGGAAAAATTACTTCGCTATGAGTATGAGCCGGAAGCTGTAAAGGAGAATATGTCAAAGAATAAAGGCAAGCGAACATTGCTTCAGGAAATAAGAGAAGATGTCTCACTTTTGGCAGAGGCACACACTTTCATTTGTGGGAATCTGCAACAAGAGGACATGCTGCCGGCGGTATTGGACACATTGGAGCAGTGCCAGGCATTGGCGGTTGAGATGGGAGGTCAAATCGAAAAAAGAGGCATACATTTTGAGGAAATGATTCGTCTTCTTGAGGAGTACTGCGACCTTGTTTTTGAAGTGTATCAGAAAATTCAGAATTCACTTAACAGCTGTGACAGTGCAGAGCAATTGTCAAATTATGAAGAGAAGATAATTGATCAGGCTGAGAACGTAGTACAGGAGAAGAGGAATGTTGTTTTTCTGGTTTATAAACCTGAATTGTGGAAAGCAATGCATACGCAGTGGGAGAAGGAGAGAGCATCGGAAGATGTGAATGTGACAGTGATACCGGTGCCGTACTATTATCGAGATTACAGAGGGGCACTTGAAAGAGAGATGAATATTCAGGAAGAGGGGTATCCGGAGGAGGTTGAACTTACTTCCTATGAGGAGTATAATTTTGAAACCAATCACCCGGATGTTGTGTATTTTCAATTTCCTTATGATGAATACAATTATGCGTTGTCGCTCCATCCATTTTTTTACACAAGTAACTTGAGGCAATATGTTGAAAAAATGGTCTTTGTCCCACCGTATCTGCTGAATGAAATTGATGCGGATGATAGTAGATCGAGATATACATTAAAGTGGTTTTTGTGTACGCCGGGCTTGGTCTATGCAGATGAGATTCTGGTGCAGTCAGAGCAGATGAAGGGTGTATATCAGGAGATTTTGGAAGAGTTCACAGGCAGAGACAATGCTATTAAGTGGAGTGAAAAGATAGTGCCGTCAGAATTTCCTCTAAAAATATGGGAGGAAAAACAACGAATTCTCATAAAAAATCCGTATACGGGAGAGCTTCTTACCAAAGAAGGGGAAAAGGCAGAGAAGAGAATATATGATGAAGTGCTCTCTATACCGAATGAGTGGGAACAGAAAATATTCAGGGAAAACGGAACATGCCGAAAAGTAGCACTTTATTACGCAAGTGGAAGTGTTATCTACCAGCGTAGAGAACAGGCGATTGCGAAAATGGAGCAGGTGCTTTCTCTGGCAGAGGAGAAGAGAGAGAGTCAGGTTCTTATTTTATATACGGATTCCTATATCAAGGATATTTTAAGAAAAAGATTTCCTTCTATATGGGGTGCTTACAGAGATTTGCTCGCGAAATTCAGAGAAAGTGATTTTGTGATATTGGACGAGACCAATGACTATCTTTGTGCGGCAAAGTTATGCAGTAGTTTTCATGGCGATGCCGGAATACTTATGAGTGAGTGCCGGAGACAGAAAGATGTTACTGTGATGAGTTCTAAAATTTTTTAAATAATTAAAAGGAGTATCAAATGAATATTATTTTACTTTCCGGAGGCTCGGGGAAACGGCTTTGGCCTCTTTCCAATGAAGTGCGGAGTAAACAGTTTTTAAAGATATTTAATAATACGGATGGGACCAAGGAATCAATGGCGATGCGAATGTATCGGATGATACAAGAAGTTGCACCCGAATCTACGGTGACGATTGCTACTTCGGACAATCAGGTTCCACAGATTAAAGCACAGTTAGGTGAGGATGTTGGAATCTCAGTTGAGCCAATGAGAAGAGATACCTTTCCTGCTATTGCACTGGCGGCAACATATCTGGCAAAGAACGGAGTGAGGAATGATGAATCTGTAGTAGTTTGTCCGGTTGACCCATTTGTAGAGCTTGATTATTTTGAGTGCCTAAAAAAATTGAGCCTGGAGGCGGGAAAGGCAAATCTGACTTTGATGGGTATTAAACCGACCTATCCAAGTGAAAAATATGGATATATTATTCCGGTTTCTGATGAGCCGGTCTCGGCGGTTTCCTCTTTTAAGGAGAAGCCTTCTTTTCATGCGGCAGAAGAATATATCAGGCAGGGAGCCCTTTGGAATGGGGGCGTGTTTGCTTTTAAGCTCGGTTATCTGCTCGATATTGTATCTTCACGCTTTGGTACCTGCGAGCATGATACCTTATATAAAAGATATGGAGATTTGGAGAAGATTTCCTTTGATTATGCTGTAGTGGAACAGGAATCTTCCATTCAGGTGATTCGCTTTGAAGGACAGTGGAAAGATCTCGGTACATGGAATACACTTTCTGAGGCAATGGAAGAAACTGTGTCGGGTAATGCTCTGGCAGATGGATGCGAAAATACGCATGTTATCAATGAACTGGGCATTCCCCTGATAACTCTTGGAATCAATCATGCGGTCGTGGCGGCGTCTCCGGACGGAATATTAGTGGCAGATAAGGCTCGAAGCCCGGAACTAAAGAATTATGTGGCCGATGCACGGCCGATGTATGAATGCCGGGGGTGGGGGGAGTACAAGGTTCTTGAATATAAAATTCATGAGGACGAGATGAATTCTCTGGTCAAGGAACTGAAAATCAGTCCGGGTGAGCATATTTCATATCAAAGACACAGACACAGAACAGAAATATGGACATTTACAGAGGGGAATGGTGAATTGATTCTCGATGGTGTAGTTAAACCGGTGACCAGAGGTGATGTGGCAGTTATCACGCCGGGAATGAAACATGCTATTAAAGCAATATCTGAACTTCATATTATAGAAGTTCAGATTGGGGATGAGTTGACGGAAGATGACATTGAGAGGCTGGATTGGGATTGGAAGTAAAAAATTTTCTCACCTGCTGCAGTTCCGCTATCGTATCGATTTCAATAATCTGGTTTTGTTCAATGGGGTGTATGGTCAGACAGAATTCATTGATATGTCTGTCAATGACCTCGTCCCAGAACAGGGTTTCGTATCCTGGCTTTTGGTATTCGTATATCAGACTGTTATATAATGTCCGACAGTCCTTCTCTGTGAAATAAGAGATGCCGGTCATATTATAGCAGTCTGTTCCAATTTTTCCAACACGAGTAATTATTCCATTCTCATCTAAATCAAATACCCAGTCGTCAGAATAACCCTGAACCATTTTGCCGTAGTAGCAGGATGTCTGAAATTCTTCTAAAAAGATAGAGGAATCGGCAACGAATAAATCCGCTTCGCAGATAAAACAACTTCTGTTTAGCAGATAATCCCTTGCAACATACAAGGAAGAGATGTTGTTTACGGTTTCATAAAAAGGATTTTGCACAATAGAGAGGTTTGTATATTTTTCTTTTAGATAATTAAACTGCTCGCCTAAATATCCGACAACAACGGCGATGTTATCGACCCCTCGTTTAACTAATCCGCAGATTAGAGTTTCAATTAGCGGAATATCATTTACTGTAACTAATGGTTTTGGAATTGTCTCTGTAAGGGGTCTCATCCGTGTACCCATGCCGGAGGCGAGTAAGATTGCTTGTTCCATAGGACAGTTCTCCTTTTTATAAGGTATCTATCAGAGAAATTATATTCTGAATCGGCATCAACCGGTCGTCCGATTCTTTGGCCCGGTGATACATGAGTATTTCTCTGGCGGTCTGAGCCATAGCAGGAAATGCGCTTCTTGTCAATTGATTGGCGTAGATGACAATGTTCACGCCATGCTCTGCGAGTTCCTCTTCTGTAATGGTGTTATAGGATGAGGGAACAACAACAAGGGGCGTAATCCTGTTTTCGTTTCTGAATTTATCACAGAATTCAAGAACCTCATCCGGAGTGTTTTTGCGACTGTGAATCATAATTGCGTCAGCGCCTGCCTGCACATAGGCATGGGCACGGGTCAGGGCATCTTCCATTCCCTTCTCCAAAATCAAACTTTCAACACGCGCGATAATCATAAAATCATCAGTCAATTGAACCTTCTTGCCGGCGCGAATCTTTTCGCAGAAGTTCTCGATAGTATCCTGGGTCTGTTCGACATCAGTTCCAAAAAGGGAATTTTTTTTCAGACCGGTCTTATCCTCGATAATTACGGCAGATACTCCCATGCGCTCTAAAGAGCGGACGTTGTAAACAAAGTGTTCGGTCATTCCACCGGTGTCTCCGTCAAAGATAATCGGTTTTGTGGTGACCTCCGAAACCTCCTCAATTGTGCGGAATCTTGAAGTCATATCAACTAATTCAATGTCGGGTTTTCCCTTCGCCGTGGAATCGCAGAGAGAGGATATCCACATTGCATCGAACTGATCCAGCCGGCCACCGTGTTCTACAACTGTCTTCTCTGCAATAAGTCCGGTAATACCGCTGTGGACTTCCAGAGCTTTTACAATTGGTCGCATCGTAAGGACTTGCTGTAAGCGGCTTCTTCGGAATTCCGGCATGGCTAGTTTTTCTTTTATTTTGCGGTCAATGTGACGGACTGTTTCGTTATAGGTATACGGAATATCGATGATTTGTCCGCCGTACTCTTCGACTTTTTTTTCAACGCGATCACGGATAACTCTGGTTGGCCCGGCAAGCCAGTCGCTACCGTGAACAATAAAGTCAGGGTGCAGAGTATCGATAATCTCATCATACATGATGTTTTTTTGTTCGACAACTTTGTCTACACCGGGAGTGGACTGAATAAGCTTCATTCGCTCATCAAAAGTAATTGTCGGGAAGCGGCCAAATTGAACCAGAGCTTCATTTGACAAAACACCGGCAATAACCTTTCCGTACTTTTTGGCTTCGTTTATAATATTGAGATGCCCCTCGTGGATGACATCGGTGGTAAAACAAATATAAGCTGTTTTCATAATCTGTCGCCTCCTGAATGATTATATTTAATTGGAATTGTCACCTGATAGTGAAGTAAGGCATCTTTAAAGACGTCAAAAAAATTATGGATATCCGCTTCGTCGATTGCACCCAGCGCACAGAGTCGGAAAGTATCTGTGCCGGAAATCTTACCGGGGTAAATGGTAAATCCGCGCTCATAACAGTAGTCGTGAATTTTTTCAAAATCCCAGTTTTCATCATCCGGATAATAAACACAGGCGACAAGTCCGGCCTGCCATTCGTGCTTTATTACATTTTTAAATCCCAATTCAGCCAGACCTTTCTGAATCGCTTCAAAGGTCCTGGTATGGCGCGCCCATTTTTGGTTTTCACCCTCTTCAAAATATTCCTTAAGCGCCTGCTGCGTGGCATAAATTGTCTGAACCGGAGGTGTAAAATGCATCTCACCGGTCTTTTCAAAAAAATCATACTGCATGAAAAGATTGCAATAATAGGCTCTTTTTGGATACCCGGAAGAAGCTTTTATGAGGTCTGTTTTGCCAATGATGAATGAGAGCCCGGTCATAGACATCAAGCCCTTTTGTGCAGATGCCATACAAAAATCAATATTGTCATTGTGTACATTGATTGGTCGCATGGCGTATGTGGAAGTGGTGTCAACAATAAATGTGGCCCCAAATTCGTGGGCGATGGCACCAATTTCGCGAATCGGATTCAACAGGCCGGTTCCGGTCTCATTGTGTGTGGTGTACACGATAGCAATATCCGGATTTTGACTAAGTGTATCTTTGACTACATCTAACGCAGGGGGCTGCTCAAATGGAAAGGTCAGGTCAATATGCGGCAGATTGTAGTACCTGCAAACCTCGACAGCTCGGGTGCTGTATGCTCCGTTGTTGATGACCAATATTTTCTTTCCTTCAGGTAGAAGAGAATTCAGACAGACATCAATGCAGATCGTGCCTGAACCACAAAAAGGGACAGAGGTGTAGATGTCTGGGTCTCCGTGTACAATCTTTACAAGGTCCTGCCGTATCTCCTGCATAACAGCTTGAAATTCTGCCTCTCTCGGGCAAATATCCGGAACAACCTGAGCCAGTTTGACGGAGTCTGTTGTCGTCGCCGGACCGGGATTTAGTAAAATATTTCTTTGTATAGTCATTTGGCTTTCCTCATTTCTTAGTATATATAAATGGTATTTAATCAATTAGTTCAAAATAGCAACTGATTCTGCCTGTTTTTATTTTAACATGAATGATATTTTTTAACAAGGAACATTCAAAAAAACAGGCAGAATCACTGACTATGAATCTGCCTGTTTCTTCCATGTTCTGTAAGTGTCTTCTGTGAATTTCAAAATCAATCAACAGTTTCTATATAAATCCACCCTATAAACAATCATTTACCTTGCAGACGCTCAACTTCTGCTTTTAGTTCTGCTATCTGCTTCTTTGCTTCTTCAACTTCCGCTCTTGCCTCCGCTCTTGCCTCCGCTTTTGCCTCCGCTCTTGCCTCTTCAATTTCTCTTGCGGCCTGTTCCTTTATTTGCTCAATCTCTTCCTTCCAGTCCATCTCATAATCATAAGTAGTATAATTGCTTATCAACATAGAAATCACCCTGTTCCTGTTCTTTTTCAAAAATTCTGTTAGAACTCCGTTATCTATGCTATATTTTACCGCTTTTCTGACTGCCTTGTCAATATCTGTTTCGCTTTCCATATACTTTTCTACGATATCGACAAACTTCGAATACTCATCCAGAACTTTGCATTTTTCAAGCAATTCTGAGTTGTATCCCTGGTTGATATTGAGCACTCTTACCTTTAACTCGAGGTTGGGGGATTTTACAAACTCGCCCTTCCCTTGAATCTCTGATCCGGCACCAAGAAAACAATCTGATAATTTCATCTCAATCTCGCCATGGTTCCACCGCTTATCTTTCCGGTTTTTTGCACCATTATAGAAAACAATAAAATGCGGAACCGGTACTTGTTGCATCGTGCTTCCATATAATCGTTTCATATCTACCATGGCTCGGTATAAATCTGATATGTAGAGAAGAAAGCGTAGCGCCATGTTCGGGCAGACACTACTCTGTTGCTCTGTTAAAACAAGTTCAGAACCGATAATAAAGCTTACATCATTATTCATGGAAATATAAATATTTTCGTTCAGCGTTGTAATAATCAGATTATCGGGATTGGTATAAGAACGATTGGTAAGTGCATTGTAAAGTTCCAGCAGACTTTTTTTGTCATTGAACAGAAGGCGAAAGACAGCATCTCGGTAAGTGCGCATATGCGCAGACAGAACAAGCTCCGGATGCTTTTCGGCGTACTTCTCTCGAACATCCCGCAAAAGTTCTTCCAGCTCTTCCTGTGACATCTCTTTGTCAAAGCGTTCGAGAAGAGTTTCCAGTTCCCGGCGTTTTGCCAGGCGCTCATTGAGCTTTTTGATGTCAGGCTTTTCGTGTAATTGCTGTTTTATCTTCTCATCCCTTCTTTCCCTGTATCTTTATGCGGTGGCACGATTGCTTCGTGAGCCACACTGCCTTGTAACATCCTACAGAAAACATGGACATCAGAATAGAGAAAATCTATCTGACAATCAAAATTATACCACTGAAGAAGGGAGATATCCACTGTTGTTCAGACGGGTTTTTGGTCGTTTTACGCCAGAGTTTTTTCAAAAAAGATGATATTTGCTCAGTGACTGACTGTCTCCGTGGCCGGGATATACCGTAATATCAGGGGACAGAGTTTGCAGCCAGGACAGTGTCTCAGTTTCAAATAGTTTTTTGCTTCCGCCTGGAAGTCTTGTAATTGTATCATAGCCGGTAACAAGGGAGTCGCCGGAAAAAAGACTTTTGTCATCTAATATGATGCATATACTTCCGGGAGAGTGTCCGGGTGTTTCTTTCAAGTATAACTTATGTCCGTGCCAGTCGAGAGAGAGTTCATTTTCAAAATCTTTGTCAGATGTACACCGGTAAGGTCCAAGTCCTAATTTGTCAATAGGTACAGATGATTTTTCTTGAAGATTCATAAATAAAATCTGCCAAAAATTTGATAAATTTTTGGATGGCAACGGAAGGTAATCAGCACATTTTTTTGAGCACAGGACAGTGACGTTCGGGAACATGTTCCTCAAGTCATTTACTCCTATAATGTGATCGTAGTGTTCATGAGTTAATATTATGAGAAGATTTGTCACGCCGGCATCACGCAATAATCTAAGACCATCCGGATTTTGATTCGGATCAATGATGAGTGCGCTTCTATTTTCAATCAGAATATACATTCTGGAATCAATTGGCTCAAATGGATAATTATATATTTTTTCGGACATAAAATGCTCCTTAACTCATTCTATAAAAAGTAAAATGCTATATGTTCAGAATAGCATATTTTGTGGGAAATGTCCATCTTTTCGTGCCTTGACAACTATGTTTGGATGTAATAAAATTATTCATAGAAATTTATTACTCGTTTCAAATTTTAGAATGTGGAATAAGTGGAGGTAGGGAATGCTAACTGTAAGAAGAGCTGTTTATGAGGATATCCCTAATATTATGCGATTTTTTGATCAGCATTGGAAACCGGGAAACATTCTTGCTGTTAATCGGGAGTTTTTCGAGTGGCAGTTTGTGGAGGATGGCAAGGTAAACCTGTTTTTGGGAATAGATGATGAGGAAGGGAAAATATATGGCACGTTTGGGTGGATTGAATTCAGCCATTATGAGTACTCTGATATAGCAGGGTGTACATGGAAGACAATAAAGAGCAGCAACCCGATGCTCGGTCTTGATTTGCAGACGGCTACGTGGGAGCAGATTACATCTCCGAGACCGCGCTATGGAGTGACGACTTGTCTTAGTAAGAAGGCTGCCCGAATTGTACAACTGCAAGGGATGGCGATTACAACCATGGATCATTATTATCGTTTAGTGGAGCGAGGGGAGTATAGGATAGCATTGGTAAAAGACATGAATATTCCTCAAGTTCCGGATTCTGGATACCAATTAGAGCGTATTGATTCTGTGGAAGAAATGATGCGGGTTTTGCCGGAGGAAGAATTGTTAAAGGTTGTTCCTGTAAAGGATTATCGTTACATAAAGAAACGATACTTTGATCATCCGGTCTACCAGTATGATATTTGGAAAATTGTGCGACCAGATACAACCTCTAGAGCAGTTTTGGTTACAAGAGAAGCGACACATGATGGTGCTGTGATGTGCAAAATCATTAATTATTATGGAGAGATAGAAGATATATCGAAGATTACATATGCGCTTGATAAATTGGCAGAGGAAAGAGGGTACGAATATTATGATGTGTATTCTCATGGCGTGCCGACTCAGTATTATGACGAGGCCGGGTTTCTCCCGTGTGGGGAGGATTGCGTCAATATTGTGCCAAACTATTTTCATCCGTTCGCACAGATCAATGTAACACTGACTATCACTGACCTTAAAATTCCGGGACTAAGGTTATTCCGAAGTGATGGAGATCAGGACAGACCGGGGTGAGAAGAGGAGTCTGAGGAGATTTTTCAGGGCCGAAATGAAATCAAAATAATTAATTCGGCTGTCATTTTCTTTGATGGCAGAAGTTGGAATATTATAGATCCGATGGTTTAATTTTTGTCGGTCATTTAAAATATTTTCCATGATTTCGTCGTTCGCTTGTGGATACATACAACTCCCGCAATCAAAGACAGGTGCTAATTCCATTGTGTCGCTAGATGGTTCATAAAGAAATCCCCAGTTGCCGTTGTGTCTGTCCCAATTTCCAATGAGTGCATCAACGATAAACATATGCCAGAAGCGTGTTGACAATTCTTTTGAATCAACCGCATTCTGGGTTTCAAATGTATCTAAAATATCATGTAATTCTGTACCATATCCATTTTTTTCAGAATCGATAATTTGATTTTTTAGTGACGCAAAATCCTGGATGACTTTTCCATTAGTAGTAAAATCTTTACAGGCAACAACAATTTTTTTGTTACCACCTGGTGTGGTGTAAGTGCCTAAAGTAACCTCTTGAACAGGAAGTCCAATGCTTTGAAAAATTTTGCATCCGAGATACTCTGAAAAACAACTGTTACTATAACTCAGCTCTCGATTTTTGGATGGATGAGGAGGAAATTTCAGCATATACAGTTCACCGTTGTAAACGATAGAAATTTTACTTCCGTTTGCTCCGGTATATGTTTTATTACGTTTGGGGAAATCTGTAAAGTCTATACTCATAATTCATTACTCCCGTCCAAACCTAAATATTTTTCGCGAAGATACCATGCTTGTCGACTGCTGATGTCGTTATTGACTTCTGCAATATTAATCTCACTTTGTAATTCACAATAGTCGCAATCAAATAAAGAATAAGACTCGCCGCTGTTAATCTTGTTCCATGCGTCCTGCATCTTCAGGATGCTCTTTTGAAGACAAGGCGGCAAATCTGATTCTAAATAATCTTTGTTTGTTGGCAACCCATCAGCATGATAAGTATCCTTTTCTGATAACACAATATCACCTTACTTATTGCAATTTCTATTATTATAAATGTGCAGTGATATTTTGTCAATATTTTAGGACATCTCCGTTAAAATATCCGATACAATTTTAAAATCAGCAATCTCCTTACCAGTGAACTTCTTTCCAAAGTCATCTTCAAACATGAGAATCAAGCCGAGTTTTGCCATGGAATCATATTCTACGATGTCCTCTAATACCATTTCGGGAGATAGGGTTCCCTCGTCCATTTCCAATACTTCTTCTAATTTAGTCAACTTTTCTTGTTCGCTCATTTGAATAGCCCTCCTTAAATAGATTTCATAGTATTAATTACTACTGTATCCGCCATCCACAGGGAGCGTAACACCCGTGATAAATTTGGATGCCGGGGATAATAAAAATAATATTGCATTCGCTACATCCTCTGGTTCGCCCAGACCTAAATACTGCCGCTCAAAAAAACTTTCATTATCATGAACGGATTCTATATTCATTTTTTGCATGTTGATAACCATGGGTGTTTTTATTCTGCCCGGTGCAACTAAATTGATGCGAATATTTTTAGGAGCCAACTCTTTTGCTATGCACCTTGTCATGCTATCCATTGCACCTTTGGAGGCTGCATAAAATGAGTGGGCTTTCTGCCCGAATATGGCTGCAACGGACGAGCATCCGACAAAACTTGTCCCCTCCTCATAATATCCCTTTTTACTCAGGCATTTTATCATCTCATAAAAACTGAGTGTATTAACATGCATAATGTCCTCAAAGTCCTCAATGTTAGAAAAGCGAATAGGAACATACTGGGTTATTCCCGCACAATATGCCATTCCATCGACTTTACCAAATGTTTTTTTTATATCTTCACAAAGACAGCCTATCCTCTCAGGGTTAGACAGGTCAAAGGGAAGAAGACTGTGATTGCTATTTTCCGGACTTTCCATAAGGCGTAACGTTTCCTCCAGCCCTTCTTTAGAACGTGCGATAAGGATAACTTTTGCGCCATATCTGCTTAATAGAACCGCAGTGGCGCGTCCAATTCCCTGTGAGGCACCGGTTACTATTATCTGCTTTCCAGTAAAATCAATCATATGCTTGTACCTTCTTTGTAAGAAATTATTTTGCTTTATATTTACAAATTTCGTATATCAATCTGTCCCTCTTGAAAATAGTCATCTGTCTCTATAACAGGAAATACCTTGTCGGGAGACAAGAGGAATGAAGTAACACCCCATGCCAGTCCTACACCAAAACCGACTGCTAAGATTCTCTGTGGCTCAGTATTCTCAGAATCCCCATATGTATCACACAGTAAAAGAGGGATTGTTGACCCTGAGGTATTGCCGTATTTGTGAATTGTTTTTGGTGTCTTCTCGACCGGCATATGAGTTCGTTTCCTTATCGTATCTATTATTTTCCCATTTGCCTGATGAAGGGCAAAAAGATCATAATTTTCAACAGAGGACTCAGTTTTTTCAAAGTAAGTATGAATTGCATCAGGAACTTCTCGGATGCTGAAAGTAAATACATCCATTCCGTTCATATAAATATTATAGGGTGTGCGAATGTTCGCATCAGAGCATAGGATTTCCTCATTTGCTGCATCCGGAACTCTAAAACCGCCGGCTGGTACGATGATGGTCTGGTATCTTTCTCCGTCTGCACGGAGAAGGGCAGCGTCAAGAATGTTTTTTGTAGGACTTATGGATTGATATAATATGGCAGAACCACCATCTCCCAAAAGCATGGAGGTGTGGTCGTTGGGATTCGTCAATTTGCTAGGCGATTCCGATACAATCAAAAGTCCATAAGTCCCGTTTTTCATGGTTGATAAAAGTGCGTTCATCACCTGATGACCGTATACGAAACCTGCACATCCCTGTCCGATATCCATACAGGCACATTCTTTCGACAAATGAAGTCTCTTGTGGATTATCATAGCGGTAGAGGGTCTTTTGTAGTCAAAGGATAAAGAAGTAAATAAAAGGAGCCCTATTTGCTTCGGAACTATGCCAAGACTTTTCAAAAGGTGATTTGCCGCTTCATACCCTAAATCGGATGCTGTTTGTTCTGTCGCTGTTGTATGGATTTTATTTACACCAGTATTCATTTGGAATTTATCAACAATATCATTGTTAAAGCGGTCTAAAAAATCATTTCCGGTTTGAACTTTTTTTGGCACGGCACCTGTAATTCCTGCTATTTTAATGTTGTCTGTTTGGAAAAATGCCATGAATTATCTTACCTTTCTGCTATCTTAGATTATTCAAAGTTTCATTCAGTGTTGCCATATCCTCTACGCGTGAAACAGAAACTGTCTTTCCCTTTAGTATTTTTTTTACTAATCTATGTAATGTACGACCGGGACCGCATTCAATAAATGTATCATAGCCCGCCTGATACATGTTCTCAACTGTCTGCTGCCACAAGACAGGAGAGTAGAGTTGATGATACAGGTTTTCTTTTATCTTATCAGGATTATCTGTACAGGCTGCTGTTACATTCATGTAAATGTCGATGGAAGGGGAAATAAAAGTAGTCTGCTCAATATAAGGTTTTAATCTGTCAGAAGCAGTTTTCATCCATCTGGTATGAGAGGCTATTGGTATCGACAATTTCTTTGCCTTTTTTCTGAGTACTCGGATACAGTAATCTATAATATTGTCAATATCATGGGTAAACCCTCCAACAACCGTTTGATTGTCACAATTAAAATTTGCGATGTCAATTTTTCCGGGTGCTAATTTTTCAATTAAGACTTTTGAGCTGCCGGCATTTAATTCTAAAGCGGCCATAGCAAATTGATCAGCAGGAGTAGCTTCCTGGGTAAAGAGGGCTCTCCTATCCACAAGAAAAAGAGCATCATGAAAACTTAATGCCCCGGAGGATACCAGTGCAGCATATTCGCCTAATGAATGTCCGGATACTCCATCCGGGTGAGTGCCATGCTTATTCAATATTTCATACGCCACAATATTGCACAAAAATATATATTGCTGCAAATTATTCTCATACTCTGACATATTTTTATCCGGACAGAAAAAAATATTGGATATCTTTTTCTCTAGGATTTCATCTGCCTGATAGATAAGATCTCTGGCAAATTTATATTCTTCACAAAGATCATGAAACATTCCCGGATACCACGATCCCTGTCCGGAAAATAAAACCGCAACTTTTATAGCAACTCACCGCCTTTTTATAAAAATATCATCATAGAGGTAGTTTATCGAATCTATTGCCTCCGTTAACTTTAGATTTTTGTTTCCGCGGTCAATTGCTCTTTTATTATTTACGTTCCTCCAGGAATAAAAGGTTCGGATTCCCTTATCCCAGTATGTTTCAAAAATCCTCCGCTCTAAGTTGTATAAGTAATTTGCAGAAGTTAAATTCAGAGACATGTTACCGTATAATTTTTTCCCTTCTAGTTTCCATACATAGAAGGATAAGATTTTTCCAGACTCACGATATACTAATACATTTTTATTCAGTATTATCTCTTTCCATTTATTTTCTGTAAAAAGATCGTCTCCATATGGACTGAACTTACTCATCATTAAATCATATAATTCGGGAATATCATCTAATGTTGAATATTCGCCACATGTTGGATCGTATAATCGGGCAAGAAGTTGACGCTTCCCGACTTCCGGAATCTCATATGGGTTTTGCTTGTACCGGAATGTCTTTCTGATGTATGTAGTATGATATTCCCATCCATTTTCAATCAGTATTCTCTCCACAGGATTCTCATTACTGTAAATATAATCAATACTGCTTTGTAAAGGAGCGTGGGAGAGTAGTGTTGCAATTTCATTTTTGTTTAGTTTTGATTGCTCTTCGTTAAATTTTTGTAG
>CAMVIN010000049.1 GCA_947167565.1 uncultured Clostridia bacterium
CCACTGACGCCAATAACGGTATCAATCATGCTCTCTTCTACAACGGCTACAATACCAAAACTCTCAAATAGCGCAACTGCTGTGTCTCGCTCTTCTTCTGTCACACTTTCATGAAAACACATCCCGGTCGCCCCGGCCAAAACGAGCGCCGGTGTGTTCGGCATCGTCCTCACTAACTTTATCGTCTTGCCAAATAAGTTCTCAATGTTATCTATCGTCTGTCCGGCGGCAATGGAAATAACAAGCGTATTCGTCTTTATTGCATCAGCAATCTCAGGAATCACCGTCGCAAACTGATATGGTTTAATCGCCAGAACTAACACATCTACCTGCTCTGCCACTTCTCTGTTGTCCGATGTCGTCTGAACGCCAAATTCTTCATGAATCTGTCCCAACGCAACTTCACTTCTGCGTGAAACGATAATGTCTTCCGGCTTGTAAAGCCCTTTGGAAATAATCCCCTGCAGCATCGCCTGTGCCATATTTCCACAACCTATAAATCCTAACATGTTATGCCTCCTCTATCATATCAACACGCCTCTGGTGACGCTCCACGCCGGAAAATTCGGTGTCCAGAAACGTGTCTACAATCTTGACCGCAAGCCCTGCACCAATCACTCTTGCGCCAAACGCAAGTATGTTGGCGTCATTATGGAGTCTTGTTGCCTCGGCACTGAAGCAGTCGCTGCAGACTGCCGCGCGGATGCCTTTGATCTTGTTGGCCGCAATGGAAATACCGATTCCGGTGCCACAGATCAAAATCCCTTTGTCACATTCGCCATCAACAATGGCGTGTGCCACTTTCTTTCCGTATACCGGATAATCTACCGGCTCCGCATCATAACTGCCGTAATCCTTGTACTCAAGGCCTCTCTCCTCCAGATGTTTCATAATCACCTGCTTTAATTCGTAACCTGCCTGGTCACACCCCAATGCTATCATATCTATACCTCCGTTTAATATCCCAAATGAGTGTCGTCTTAGGACCACTCTAATTTTTTCTTGACTTTATAAAGCAAATCTTTCAATTCGACGTAGCACGCCTCGTAAACTTCTTCATCTCCGCCATACGGGTCCATCACGTCATCCTCTTCCCCCACAAATTCTTTAAGAAGATAAACATTGTCCCCCAGTCCATAGTCCTCTACCAACTTCACCTTCTCCGTAAAATTCATTGTGAGGATGAGTGTCTTGTCATCGACCTCTTCCGGGTCAAATTCTTTTGATACCTGCTCTTCACACGGAACCGAATGATTCATAAGAAGGTCTGTCACCTTCATATTCCGCGGTTCCGGAAACAGAACAACAAGCCCCCGGGAACAAATCTCCTTGGACTTGTCCATCAATATGCTCTTCATAATCCACTCTGCCATCGGGCTGAGATATACATTTTCTTTGCAGACAAAAATAATTTTATTGTACATCTTAGGATTCCTCCACGTACTCAACATGTTGTCCTGCTGCCTTCATCAGACGGTTCATAATCGCCTCATGCTTCTCTTCCTCAGCAAAACTCTCGGAAAAAATCACTTTCACTCCCAAATGATCAAAGGTTCTAAGTGCCCCGAACAATCCATTTGTTATGGTATTTTTCTTGCGCGAACCAGCAACTACAACCCTGCCATATTCATATCTGTCTTTCGTCTCCTCACTGGCAAGAATCCCAACCTCCTCTTCCGGATATTGTCCTGCCAGTTCCCGGATTCTCGCTACCACATCATCTATCTTCCCGTCAAAAACTGTCATATCTGCCTTTGGTGCATAGTGTCGGTATTTCATTCCCGGTGCCTTCGGCCGAACCGACGAATCGCTGCGAATTATCGCCGGATCCACTTCCACACTTCCGACCACTCGTTCTATCATGTCTTTGGTAATATACCCCGGCCGAAGAATAACCGGAACATCACCTGTCATATCTACAATTGTAGATTCCAAACCAATCCCCACATCGCCGCCATCTACAATCATATCTATCAATCCATCCAAATCCTCTTTGACATGACCGGCATTCGTCGGGCTCGGTCTTCCGGAACGGTTGGCGCTCGGTGCCGCAATTGGAACGCCTGCCTCGCAAATCAGTTCGCGCGCACCCTCATGCTGTGGCATGCGAACTGCCACTGTATCAAGCCCCCCTGTCGTCTCATAGGGCACAATCTCACTCTTTTCAAAAATCAGTGTCATAGGCCCCGGCCAGAATGCCTGTATGAGTTTTTCGGCAACCGGTGTCACACCCTTCACAATCGCTGTCAATTCTTCTCTTCTGCTTATGTGAAGAATAAGAGGATTGTCACTGGGACGTCCCTTCGCCGCATAAATCTTTGACGCCGCTTCGCTGTCAAGCCCGTTCCCGCCCAGTCCGTACACTGTCTCTGTGGGAAATGCCACCAGTCCGCCGCTGCGAAGAATCGACGCTGCGTGCACCAGTTCTTCTCTTTGATACCCCCGCTCGCTATCCCAGTTTATATACTCTGTTTTCATAGAAAATCCTTCTGTTCTTCTCTCTGATACCATATCGTTTATCATACCATATTCTGGACATTTATTCAAGGAATTTCGTATAGATAACGCTCAATTCCCTCACAGATTCCTGTGGCGATTTTATTTTGATAAGAATCCTCGCACAAAAGAGCTTCTTCCTCCGGATTTGACAAAAAGCCACACTCCACTATTGCAAATGGGCAATCTATATTTTTGAGCATGTAGTAGGTGTTATTGGCTTTTTCTACCCGTTTATTTCCATCCCCCACACACTCCCTGACGGTATTCTGCAGTGTTCCCGCCAGATTTTTCCCCTCTTCGGAATCTGTATAATAAAAGACCTGTGCCCCCTTTGTCCCCTCCGAATAACTGTTTTGGTGTATACTTATGGCAACTGCCGGAGCCGCCTCACGGATGAGAGCCACTCTGTTTTTCAGATCCGATGACTTCTTTTTGGTATCGCCATGATCGGACAGCGCCACATCCTCTGTTCTGGTCATATAGACAGTATACCCGCTATCTGCGAGAATTTTCTCAACTTTTTTTGCTATCGCAAGATTAATATCTTTTTCCAGAGTCCCCTGTGTTCCCACTTTCCCGGGGTCAAATCCGCCGTGTCCGGCATCAATGACTACGGTTGCCTTCGTTCCCTGTGCCGTCTTATTCAGTGTCGCCACGGACAACTGCCACGGCATGAGTCCCTTCATCTGTAAATAATTTGCCACACACAAAAGGACAGCCAGCGCAATCATTATGCCACAGGCTGCCCAGTTTTTTGATTTTAATCTCATATCGTCACCCCTCATATTCTTTGTACCAGTATATGAGGTAGTTTTCCAAAATATGCGCGCTCTTATTTCAATGCATCAGCAATCGACTTCCATGTCACGGCGCGCTCCAGACCTATTTTCCAAAAGGCAACACCCGCCACATCATTTTCTTTTAAGACCTCCAGCTTCTTTCCGAGAGAAGTTTCCTCTTCCAGCCAGATTTCATAAGTAGCGCCGTCCGCTTTATATTTCGCATAATACTGCCCGGTCTCCTCATCCCATTTACTCGCTGTGTCATTTGCGCGGAGTACACTTTCTGCCGCGCTCATACCGTACGCTGTTGAAGTCGGCTTCTTCCCCTTTACCTCTTTCCAGAGACGTGTGAAGAACGGAAGCCCCACGACAACACGCTCTTTTGGCACAACCGCCAGCGTATTCTTCACACCATTGGTGACAAAACCAAGCGAAGAGACAGAACCGGCCTCGTCATCTCCGGCATAGTGCTCATCGTACGCCATCAATACAACATAATCCACAATTCGTCCCTGCTCTTCAATATTATAGAACGAGTTGTAATTCGCCGGTGTATAGTTATCCACAGAAACCACCAAATCATTGGCGTGGCACTTAATGGTCAGTTCACGCAAAAATTCCAGATATGCCGCCGCTGATTTAGCGTCTATTTTTTCAAAATCCACGTTGATTCCATCCAAATCATAGCGAATGGCAGAACCAACCAGAGAATTGACTAATTTAGTACGGGAACTCGTTGTGCCAAATATTTTTTCCCGGTTTAATTTGGCTGTTCTTCCTGCAGAAGTGTCGTCAAAATCTTTGACAAGCCCCCACACTTTCAGGCCCTCTTTATGCGCTTTCTGAACATAATCTGCATTAGCAAGAGAGAAGAAGCCCCCTTTGTTGTCATCCAAAATATACCAGGTCGGCGATATGACATTCAGACTGGCTGCATTGCTCACACTGCCCGGCAAATTCTTGCTGCTCTCCTCATTTGTCGTCTGATGCCAGGCGAGACAAACAGTTCCTTTCATGGCATTCTGCTCAAAGGATTCCGGCTCTTTTTCAAACTTCCAGTTCTCCTCTGTCGTCTGCGCTATGCGCTCTACGGGAATGTACCCATTCACTCCGTCCAGTGTTGTAACTGACATATACTCGTTTTCCTGCGGAACTGTCGTCTCAACAATCACCCTCGTTCCCTGCGGAATTTCCGTGAGATACGAATACTTTTTCCCCGGACCTGTCCGGACTCTTGTATCCTCGGAAACATTTCCAAATGTATAAGACTTTGTTCTGTCTGTCATAATCATCAGCCGGGCCGGTTCTTCATATTTCTCGATTGTGCAGCTACTGTGCTCCTCCAGAAAACTGAGCGCCACATAGCAGTTGTCACCATGGGTGCGAAGCAGTGGCGTCTCCGCATCTTTGCTTTCTTTTCCCACTGTGTAGGTGAGGGAATCGGCTTCTGCCTGAATCAGCCCGTCATTTGTCGCATAAGAAAAGATATTTTCTGTCGTATCAACAAATATTCTCTCATCCATATATCCCGATGCAATTTCTTCCGGTATATAGGCCTTCCCATCCAACAGCAGACCTCTCTCCTCCAAGACAACATCATTAACAATCAACGCCACCTCGTCCTGCTGAAGTTCAAAAATAGAATTTAAGTCTTTTTTATCACTGCTTGGCGCAAAATAACGGTATACCGCATAACTGCCCATCGCCATAATCAAAACTGCTGCCACAATTGCAGCAACAAGAATTACTTTCTTTTGTTTGCTCATATCCGTTCCTCCACATATAGTATCTTCCTTGCATTTTCCGCAAGAATCTGTTCTTTTTCTTTCTCTGTCAAATCTATTTTTCGCAGCCACTCCACGCTTTCCTTCTGGTCACTCCACGGGCTGTCTGTGCCGAACAGCACACGCTGTGCGCCAAACACTCTCACCAAATGGATAAACTGCTCTTCGTCGAGCAGTCCGCTCACCCCCTGAATATACTCCTGGGTAAACGCTGTGTCAATCATCACCGGCTGTTCTGCCAGCAGTTCTTCCACTTCATCCCAAAGCCGCCAGCCCCCCATGTGGGCCAAAATCAACTTATCTGTCTGCGTGTCGCGAATCAATTCCAATACATGCTGCGGCCGGCAGTGAACCGGTTCCGGAAGCCCGATGTCTTCTCCCGCATGTACGATAGTATAAAGCCCCTGTTCTGTCGCCTCCGCAACAATGCGCTTGTACCGTATATCGTCAAAAAAGGCATCCTGATAATCCGGGTGAAGTTTGATTCCCTTCAGCCCCAATGCCTTTACCCGCCTCAGTTCCTCTTTGTAATTCTCTGTGTCAGGATGAATCCCGCCAAAAGACAAGAGTCCCGTCTCCCTTGCATGCGCATTGGTCTCCCCTGCCTCTGCATTAATCCGGTCAACTTGCTTCGGCGAGGTTGCCACCGGGAGCAGTACGGAATAATCCACTCCTGCCTCTTTCATCGAACGCCGAAGGCTCTCTTTGCGACCGTCTACCCTCGCCTTAATCCCGGAATTTTTTTCCAATACACGGATCGCCTTATCGACAATTTTCTCCGGGTATACATGAGTGTGAATATCTATAATCATGTCCTAAATGCCTTTCTTATCTGTGTAGATTTTTATAGACTTGATTTCTCCTTCCAACCCCGGAATCCAGTGAACACTTCCAAGTTCTCTGGCCTTCTCCGGAAGTTTGTCTACATCGACAATAAACTCAGCCACACAGCCACCGTTATTTCCCCTCTGATGCCTGGCATCGGTATGGATATCTGCCTTCTGGTCCCCCAGAATGCACGGAATCACTTTACCATTTTCCATAACCAAATCGAATTCCGTTCCGATTTCCGTTGTGTAATAGGAGCCAAGCGCCACACAATACCGGCTCCCCACCTTGCGCATACCGTTTTTATCTGTGTGCGCTTTTTTCTGCAATTCTGCCTGTTTCCAGCTCGTGAGAAGGGTATATCTCTCATAACTCTTAAACTCGTTATCAGCCGGAACGTCTTTCATTATGTAAGGGCGTTTCGCTTCCTGCTTTCTCTTTTTCATGGCAGCTTTCTTTTGTATCTGTTTCTTTTTTAATTCCAGCTCCTTCTTACGCTCGGATGCTTTTTTGCTCTCGTACTGTTCAATCTCGCGTTTTAACTTTCTGGCGTTTTCCTTCACTTCTTCTTCCGTAGCCACTCTGGCGTTGCGAAGAGCACCTTTTCGCGCAAAGGCGGGTTTTGACCTTTCTTCTGCATCTACAGCCGTCTGCGCCGCCGTTTTGTTCGCTGTGCCATACATGCCTGCTGTCATCTGTCCCATCGTCTGTTCCGCCTTCACAGGCCTTGTTTCGCCTCCCCGGTAACTGCGCCACAGCAGTCCTCCGATAAGCGCCAACACGAAAAATGGTACTAAAATCCATTTTTTCCAATTATTTCTCATCTTATATCCCCTTAAAATTTCGCAGCCATCACCGTCTGATGTACACGTTTTTCTGGTTATTCCCCAAATTTTCCACCTGTAGTTTTGAAATGCTCCCAACAAATCGCCGGAACGTGGAATATCCGAATTTCTGTGCTCGAAAATTCGGATAGTGGTCATATAACTTCTGGGCAAGAAGACCGATTTCGATACCGGTAACTCCTGCCTTCTTGACAGTCTCAATGGTAAATGTCTCAATCTCTTTAATATCGTTTTTGAGGACTACCACTACATTTGTCTTATTCCGTCGAAGTTCAAAGTTGTCAATTTCCTCAATAAAACGTGACAGAGAACTGTACCCGTAATTACGCACATCAAAATCAGAATATTTTTTTAATAATGTGCTGCCAATCTCACCAAGTCCCGTATCCTTGCCGTTGTTCTCGTTGGTTGTGATAATCTCCACAATAGCATCGGCTATTTTCTTTTTCTTGACAACATTTTTCTTTTCCTGCTTGTCCGGATTCTTTTCTGAGTCAGAATCAACCAGAAGTTCAATATCAGTAAAAACAGAGCAGGCCGCCTTAAACGACTTAGGTGTCTTGCTCTCTCCCATGCCGATAACTTCCATGCCGGATTCTCTCAGACGGCTCGCCAGACGCGTAAAATCGCCATCTGAAGACACGAGACAAAAGCCCTCGACATTTCCTGTGTACAGAATGTCCATGGCATCTATAATCAAGGCAGAATCTGTGGCATTCTTCCCAATTGTATTTTGAAACTGCTGAATCGGTATAATGGAACGCTCTGCCAATTCACTTCTCCAACGATGCATCTGCTTGCTCGTAAAATCGCCGTAAATCCGACGATATGTAGCAACTCCATGCTTGGTCATCTCATCCAGAATACAGTCGATGTATTTGGCAGAAATGTTGTCGGAATCAATCAAAAGCGCAAATCTCTTGTCGCTCACCAGTACCCCTCCGTTTCCAATGATACTTTATTATAGGCAGAATTTAGCACATTGTCAACTAAATACAGGGATTTGTTCTTATCTAAAACTCGAAATTCATCTCTTTGAGCATCTTTAAATCTGACCGGATATCACTTCCGGTCGTGGTCAGCATGTCTCCGGTAATCGTCGCATTTGCCCCGGCAAGAAATGCCTGTTTCCCCGAGTGTTTCATCAGGTTTCTCCCTGCTGCCAGCCTCACTTTCGCAGTGGGATTAAGATAACGGAATATCGCTACCGTCCGGAGAATCTCTTCTTCTGAAATCTGCTCCGTTTTTTCCAGCGGGGTCCCCGCGATCGGCATAAGCGCATTGAGCGGAATGGAGTCTACCCCCAATTCTGACAGGCTGACCGCCATGTCGAGCCGGTCCTCCCATGATTCTCCCATGCCGATAATGCCACCGGAGCACACGCGGAGTCCACTTTCCTGCGCTCTCTTAATACAGGCGATTTTATCATCATAAGTGTGCGTAGTGCATATGTCCGGAAAATGATTCCTTGATGTCTCTATATTGGCATGATACATTGTCACACCGCTCTCCCGAAGTTCCGCAAACTGCTCTTCTGTGAGAAGTCCATGCGATGCACACAGGCCAATCTCACACTCCTCATTCATCCGACGGTATGCTCGGACCGCTTTGTCAAAGTCTTCCCCCTGAAGCGCCCTTCCCGCTGTTACAATTGAGAAACGATGAACGCCCTTTTCCTCATTGTGCTTACACTCTCTTAAAATTTCCTCCTCATCAAGAAAACTGTACTCTTTAATTCCTGTACAATGATGGGCCGACTGTGCGCAAAACTTGCAGTTCTCCGAACATTTTCCGCTTCTTCCATTGATAATGCTGCATAAATCAACATGACTGCCACACAGTTTCTCCCTAATTTTATCAGCGCCACGGCACAGTTCTTCCAAATCCGCTGTAAAAAAGAAAGTCAAATCTTCTTCCCGCCCAAGTCTGCGCCCCTGAATAATCTCATCCGCAAGTTCCATCATGTTTGCCATTTTTACACCCTCCCAATCTTCTGCAACTGACTTTTAAGCGTTGGTCCAACGACAACCGCTACCGCCATTTTAATCAAATCCCCCGGTATAAACGGAAGTACACAGATTGCCATTGCCGCCACTGCCCCGGTTCCCGTTGAAAAACAAAACCACACAGTGCCAAATGTGTATACCAATGCGGTTGCCAGTACCATTCCAACAAAGTGGATGATTCGGTGAGGAACGGTTGACTTTTCAAAATATTCCACCACAATCCCGCAGATAACTGTCATAAAAATAAATCCGATCAGATATCCGCCTGTAGGGCCTGCCAGCTTCCCGATTCCCCCCTCAAATCCGGAGAACACAGGAAGTCCTGCCAAACCAATTAACAAGTATACGATATAAGAAATTGTTCCTTTTTTCCATCCGAGTATATAACAGAAAACATAGATTAATAAATTAGTCAGCGAAATCGGCACCGGTCCAATCGGAACAGAAATTGGCGCCAGCACGCACAAAATTGCGGCAAACAGTGCCATCATAACCAAATTAACAGTAGAAAAAAAACGTGGTTTCTGAGACGTATTAATTTGTGTATTCATTGAAAAACTACTCCTTAAAGAAATTATTTTTCTCTCAGTATACACACTTACCACCGAAATGTCAACCTGTTTGCATTTCAAGTTGACATTTCAGCAATATTTGTTTGCCCCTTACTTTACCGGCCTGTAATGTTCCAGCAAGAACACCAGTGTCACTTCAGTTCCCGCATATGGCTCACTTTTTAGTTCAAGCGAGCCACTCAGCGACTCCACAATATATTTCGCAACACTGAGACCAACTCCCGCTCTGCGGTACTCACCGGTATGAGTCCTCTCAAGGCGGGCAAATGGCTGAAACAGTTTCTCTTTTTGTTCCTCTGTCATTCCGACACCTGTGTCCCGCACAGAAACGGTAAAACGATGATACGTCTCATTCATCTTTTGCTGAAACATTTTTACCTGAACGCTTCCGCCAAGCCGATTATAAGTCACGGCATTTTCAATGACGTTGAACAGCATCTGTCGAATGCGTTTCTCATCACCCAGGTATTTTCCCTCCACACTCCCCATACACGTAAAAGACAATTGTTTTCCTCTTGACACAAAGTGGAAAAATTCTTTGCAATACTCCGCCATAACGCCGACATCAATCACGTCTACTATGGCAGGCACCTCGCATCTCCCCATTTGATACACATCAATGACATCGGTCATCCTGTGTATCATGCTCTTCATTTCCTTTTCGAAACAATCACATAGCTGACAAGAATAGTCACTGTCGTCCTCATGCCTCTCGCTCAGAATGTCTTTCTGTATCTTAAAAATCGCATGAAGCCATGACCTCAAATCCTGGCACAGCCCCTCTATCGGATAAAAATCCTTACCGGGTTGCAGACTTACCACATGTGTTTCCATTTACTTTTTATCCTCCTAATCGCAATGTTTTTTGACCTCACATACGATTAACAGATAGATTGTACTCCTTTCTTTCAAAAAACACAACATATTGTTGTAATTTTTCAACCACCTACCAAAACGACTGAAACCCACGCGCCGACAAAAGTGGCGACAAGCGCCCCCGCTAGTGTATACCGGCTTTTAGTCACTTTTGCCGTCATAAAATAGACACTCATCGTATAAAAAATTGTCTCCGAACAGCTCATCAGTACCGAGGCCAGCGTCCCGAGGTAAGAGTCCGTCCCATAGTTCTTGTATATATCCAGTAAAAGTCCGGTCGCTGCCGATGATGAGAACATTTTCACAAAAAAAAGAGGGAATAATTCTTTTGGAAAATGAAATAGTCCGACAACCGGTGCCAGAATCTTTGCCAGCCAGTCCATTGCCCCGGACTGCCGGAAGATTCCAACACCAATCATCAGACCAATAAGTGTCGGCATAATTTTATAAACGGTTAAAAAACCATCTTTTGCACCTTCAATGAATTCATCAAAAATATCAATTTTTTTTATCACAGCGTAGGATATCACGAAAAAAATTACAAGTGGAATCACCGCATCGGACAGATAATTCAGTACTCCCATAGGTACCTCACATAGTATCGTTTCCTATAATTTATGAAACCACATGAGATTATATGCCTGACCTCAATCAGAGACTGCTCCACCTGTCGTCGCAGTTCCGGAAACGACACCCCCTGACACTGGTGTTCCGGAGACAGCCCCCTCTGTCACCCCTTTGCTGGTGACACCAAGTTTCTTCAATTCTTCCCGGTAAGCCTTTAAATTCGCTTCGCTCTTATAATACCGGCCGTTTAACCGGTCAAAATACAACGTCTCTTCGATTGTATTTTCGGCACCCTTATCGTCCTTATATGAAATAACAGCAGTGAGTTCCGTAAAATCACCTTTTATATTCTGGGACATTTCATTTAAGCCCACATACTCCCATTTCTTGTCCTTTGTCTGTTCCTCAAACTGAGTTCGAAAATTTTCCTCTGCCACAACGGGAATACACCGGTTGTATCTGCAATAGCTGACACTGACGGAAAGAAGCACATATCCTCCTAACACGATGGCACCGCGAATGATCCATGCCATCACCTGCTTGTCCTGCCAAAACAACTTCTTGGCCAGAATCACCCAGAGCGGACAGACCACGGCAGCAATCACAATAAACGGCCATGCAATCTCCCTTACCATGGCGAGCGCCACTGCATATAGTGTGATAATAATACTCATAAAATTCAGTATCAAATCAACCAGCTTGCCCCAGCGCATGTCCTTCTTCAATCTTTCTCTTCGATTAACCGGAGTGCGGTTTGTTTTATTTTTCGGATTCCCTTTTGCTGTCATTATCTTTGCCTTCCTTTATACCATCGGTGCTTTCATATCAACAAGAAGTCCCTTGTAAGAGTCACTCCATGCGTACCACTGGTTGTCTTTCGGGTCTACATAAAAATCCATATACCGCGGACTGTCTGCACCTTGAAATTTTGTCATGACTCTCTCCAAGTTCAGCGTCGGGCCATACATAGTTGATGGCGGCATGTTGTAAACATACTCTTCTACCGTAGCAGACATCGGCTCTGATGGCACATAACCATTGGCCGGAGAGGCTCCGTCAAAATAAGCGTTGCCCAGATATGGGTATTTATTATTCTGTGTCATACGGTCCTTCACAAACTGTTTCCCGAAATTGTTGAACACCATACCGCAAGTCGGCGAATTCATCAAATACGCCAACATATCATTGCAGGTATCCTGTGTCTCCGGTGTCCATGCGCGAAAAGCACTGAAAACAAGCGCCATAGTGAGATATTTCCCGTTCTCACCGGATCGGTCAATCTGCTTTAATTCCTCCACATTTGCCGGCACACTGTCAAACAGTATTTTGGCCTGATGAACCTCTACATTCCTTACCCCCTCATTCCCTACATTGCCATCGGAAGACTGACGGGTTACCGGTGTGAGTTCAATTCTTGGTTGTGACATAAATCTTACCTCCTAAAAAATATTTTCTGACAACACAATTATATTCTGATTGTACTTCATTTTCCCTTTCGGGGCAACAATCAATTCATTTTTTTAAATCCAATGATTGTATGTTGCCACAATTCCCACAAAATTAAATGCCGCGCCAAAGGCAAACAGCGGTATATTCCATTGGACAAACCACTTCTTAGACGGTTGCCAGAAAAGCATGCCAAGCAGAAGATATGGCAGAAGATCCAGCAAATACCGGTTTCCAAAATGCCAGCCGCCGAGCGTCCGGTGACAGCAGAGAATCGCAACATGAGCGAGCGCGAGTGCCGGCAGCACAAGAAGCAAAAAGAGAGAACTTCTCCCCGTCTCCGCTCTTTTCATTTTCCTCCAAACAGCACTGCCCCATGCAAGAATAACGGTTATAAAAAATGGTGTCGCCAGCCAAAATGCCATCCCATTCTCAGTCGGGAACTGAAGCGCTCCGCCACCTCCTTCCCCGACTGACGGCAGGCGCAGTAGATTTTTTAAATTTCCCCAAAAATATGACAGGTTAAATTGTCCGGTTGTCGTTCTGGTAAACTCCGGCAGATAGTTATGCCCAAATTCTGTAACACTGCCAAATCTCGCATAATTCAAAGCCATGTAAGAAAGTGCAATTAAAACCGGACCGACACACCAGTACCCTTTTTCTTTTATCATCCGGCTGAGCGTGTTGCGTAAGGAATTTGTATCCTCTCCCTGTTTCGATAGACGGTTATTCCACAACAGCCAGAGAAGTACCGGCAGATAGAGTGCCACCATTGGACGGCATCCAACCGCACATGCCCAAAAAGACAGCGCCCACCCTCCTTTTCCTTCCGAGGCGTACCACAGACTCATAAGAGAGAGTGTCACACACATATTCTGCGCAATAAACCACACCCAGCCATTGACGCAGATAAACATCATTCCTGTTCCCAGATACAAAAAGGAACTAAAAAACAAAGCCTTTTCCTTTGAGCCCAAATACTTGCGGCATAATCGGCAGGCGTAAAATGCCCCCACCAGTGCCACTGCTATTGCAATCCAGTGATCCGGCGTTTTCAACCCAAAGATGAGTACAAACGGAAACAAAATGTATGAGGGGAACGGTGGAAAACTGACATAGTATTTCCCGCCAAAAATTGCAAGTTCCAACCATTCGTAATTCTGCCCTAAGTCCAACTGCCCTCTGCGCCACGCATCTGCCTGCAATGCATAAGAATTGTATCCGTTATCCTGCCCGGGCCACATTCCGGTAAACATAATAACAACCAAAATTCCCGCAAGAACAATCACTGCCGCCAACAGCCCGCAGGAATCAAAATTATTTTTCTTTTCCATTTATTCACTCCTCTATTCATATCTTGTTTTATGATACCATTCTCCCTACTATAATACAAATATTTTTTGCACTATGTCTTGACATTTCCACAAAAAACTGGTTATCTATATATTGTAACTATTATTATCAAAGAATCGAGGTAAAAAAATGAGCGCAGCAGAATTGAAACCCATTAAAGAGGGAAAAGTACGTGAAATTTATGACAATGGCGACAGCCTGATTATGGTTGCCACTGACCGCATCAGTTGTTTTGATGTTATTTTAAAAAATAATGTAACGAAAAAGGGAACGGTACTTACTCAGATGTCAAAGTTCTGGTTTGACATGACCGAAGATATCCTCCCTAATCATATGATTTCTGTCGATGTGAATGATATGCCGGAATTTTTCCGTCAGCCTCAGTTTGACGGCAACAGCATGATGTGCCGCAAACTTGACATGCTCCCGATTGAGTGTATTGTACGCGGTTACATTACCGGAAGCGGCTGGGCAAGTTACCAGGAGAACGGCACCGTATGCGGCATCAAACTGCCGGAGGGTTTGAAGGAATCCGACAAACTTCCGGAGGCAATTTACACACCGTCCACCAAGGCCGAAATCGGTGACCACGATGAGAATATTTCTTATGAACAGAGTGTTGCTCATCTGGAAAAATTTTATCCGGGCAAGGGTGAGGAATACGCAGCCAAACTTCGCGACTACACACTGGCTCTCTACAAAAAATGTGCAGATTATGCATTAGAACGCGGTATCATTATCGCTGACACAAAATTTGAGTTCGGTTTGGATGAAGATGGTAATATTGTCCTCGGTGATGAAATGCTCACTCCGGACAGTTCACGTTTCTGGCCGGCAGACGGCTATGAGCCGGGACACGGACAGCCGTCCTTTGACAAGCAGTTCGCAAGAGACTGGCTCAAAGAGAATCCGGACAATGACTGGACACTCCCTCAGGATATCGTGGACAAGACCATTGATAAGTATTTGCAGGGTTATGAACTGTTGACAGGAAAGAAAATCGGTTAAATATAAAACTCCCCGGAATCGCAGGAAATGCTGATTTCCGGGGAATTTTTATTTATAACATGAAAGGAGGATATTTACATGTGCCGGAGTTCCCGGCATTTTTCTTTTGCACTTGTGCCTCTTACCGGATTTACCCGGTTGTTGTGTTGTCTGTTTCTGTTGTTACTTCCTGATCCGGCGGTGTATCCGGAATTCCCGGAATCACAACGGTATTATCTGCCGCACCATTTACCCCGCAGTTACCGCTTGCTGTATTCCCAAAGCTGCCTCCGACACAGTTCGGGCAGTTGGAAGAACCGGCACTGTTTCCCTTGCCATCATGGTTCGGACAAGGCGGTTCACTCAGGTCAAGTGGTTTGATTGCCAGGTCAAGAAGATCTCCCGCCACAAAACGCATACAGTCAGAATTATCCGGTGTGATGATGCTTCCCTTCGGCACATCAATTCTTCCCTGACTTGTCACCTGATAACCCGCATAATACAAACTCTGAAGAACAAGCGTCAGACCTACGGTAGCTGTACTGTCATCGGTGCTGAAATCCAATAGTTTTGCCATATGATACAAATTAAGTCCCTGACGAACCATATTATTTTCTGAGCCAAAACCGATATCATTGATAATCGGTGCCGGCGCAGCTCCGGTCGTATCATAAGAAAGGCCGTACGGCGCAAAGATTGCCAGTTCCACAGAAGTCGGATTTGTATCCTCATCATAAGTCTCGGCTGTAATATCCGGCGGCAGATATACTGCTGTAGGATAAAGAGTATCAACTAGCCGGCAGGCAGCATCATACAGATTCATGGCAAACTGTACAGTAATTCCTGAAAGTGTCACAACATAACAGTTTGGCTGTCCCGTAATCGCCTCTATCAGAACACCATCTGCCCCATATTCATAGGTTGCACCAATTACCTTGATTGTCGCATTGGTCACAGTCGGATATGTCGTTGCAATATCGGTTCCAATATCAAATGTTGTACAGAGATTGATTCCGATTTCGTCGTAGATAAGCGGTGCAAAGAGACTCAACAATTTTGGCTGTCCGCAAATCGGGTTGGCACACACATTCTGTACACTATTTCCACCATTGCCGCTGCCTCCGCCCTGGTTCATAAGCTGTACCATGCTGCTCACAATTCTGGGTTTTGATCCACATTTACATTTTCCCATAGCACATTTTCCTTTCAAGTATTTACTTCATCTTATGTTCTATTTTTGTAAATGTGACCATATACTATGATAAAAACCAGGCGTCCGGTTACTGCACTCATCTGCGGCAACGCGCTATATTTTCATGCAGGGAGTGTCCAAAATGGCAAATATTTATGAGACATCAGAAAACAGAGCACTTGTCCTCTATACAAGCAGTCAGCAGATTCTTCTGTGCGACAAGTTTGGTGCGCATTTTGGGCGGCCTGTTGTTCTCGCAAATGATTACGCCGGCGAGTTGATTGATATCGCTTTTCAAAATACGATTTATTATGCGTATCTTGATACAGCGGGACATCTTACGGTTCGGTCTGTCACTGACGCAGAAATCATTTACCGCCTTGATACAGAAGAAAAAGAAAAGAGCACAACGTCACAATTTGTCGTTTTCGATGAAAAATTGTTTTTATTTTATCTCTCACAGAATTCATCCGATCACCTATACTCTGTTTCTTGTATATCCCCTCTGACACCGGAGATTTCTTTTGAAATCCCGGATGTGTTTCCGGACGCCCCAGCCGTAAATGTCAGCGCCGGAAATAAGAAGATGATCCTGCATGTTTTGAATTGCAAGACAAGTGACAGACTTTATGTAATTGATGAAACATTTCATATGGAGGAAATTTGCCGAAAACCAAAACAGGCCGCAGAAAACAAGGTCGAACAACAATATAAAAACGAAATCAACCGCCTCAGAGCGGTGATTGACAGTGTTTCCAGACAGTACAATGAACTGATGGATGTAGCACAGCAATATCGCGCTGAGGCGGCCAAATGGCATGAACGGTTTTTGCACCAGTAACTATTTTCATTTTGTAACTATTCAGCACCCTACTGATTTATGGATGATTTTGGAAGGAAAGTTTACTTTCCGGACGAAATTTCCATAAATCAGTAGGGCGGATAAGCGGCAACGCCGCTCTGACCACCCACATGAAGTAGCTGCGAAGCAGCTACGAATGAGGGTGCTGAACAGTTACTTCATTTTTTAAAAAATTCGCCGACATTCTCTCGAACACCGGCGAATCCTTAGAGTGAAAATTTTATGAAACAAAGGTTTTTATTCTACTTGATTGTAACCTTCGCTTTCTTCATAAGACCATTTATCGAATATACGTTCAATTTTTTGCGAACAACAAACAGGCGAGAAGCATTCCCTCGCCTGACGGTAGTTTAACACAGGTGTGGATTGGAACGCAAGACTGGTTTTGCTCGTCCACAAACACCAAAAAAGCGGGCACCCTGTCCATTGAGAAACCCAAAAGAGGGAAAGAACAAGGCGCAAAGTATCCTCAAAAGATAATTTGCTGCCGTT
>CAMVIN010000050.1 GCA_947167565.1 uncultured Clostridia bacterium
GTATATAAAATTGTCCATGTATATCACCATGCCTTTCCCGTTCTCAAATTTAATCAACCAGAGAGTCAAGTTTTTTCTGTTCTTTCCTTGCTCCCTCTATACATCCTCTTATGTCTTTCTCATCAATTCCCGATTCTTTTAAAATATTACCAATCAACTCTGTGTTGCTCAAATCTTTAAACAAAGAAGTCGCGGTTTTCCCTGCAGTATTCAGTAATTGCGGGTTTTCAGTTAAAACTCCGCCAGCTGTTGTCCCTGCCAATATAGCTGTTTTTGCTATCAGTTTTCCACCTGTTGCTACTGCGCGCTGCCTGCGTGAATTAGGAACATAATCTAATAACTTACTATTTACCTCACGTGCCTTTTCCTTACTAATTTTGCCGGAACGTGAAAGTTCAGTCATTAAATTGTAAAATATTTGTTGCACAGTTGTATTTACCCGGATATCATCAGGAAGTCTGATAGAGCACATGTTATCAAACGTTTTAAACATGTCCTCTGCTGCTTTTCCAGATATACCAATAAGATTCCATAATTGCAGCAGTTGACGTAAATCTTCATTTTTTTCACTTTCCTTTGAAAAATCATTGTGTTTTGCATATAAAATTCTATATGTACATAATGCGAGTGTGTGATTTATAGGCTCTTGAAAGAAAACCGGCACTTTTTTAATTTTTTTATGCTGCACGATTTTATCCGAAACATCTAGTTCCATTTTACGGTATAACTGATTATAAGTATTACATAATTGAATGGATATCATCGGATAATTCGTGACATTATTTTTGCAAATGGATTGCGCATAATGGGCAGTCAACTGCCATATGGCATCACGTACCTTTTTTTTATCAAGCATTTGTAAAAACATAGATGTCAGTTTAGCCGGACCATGAGTTGCTATATTTACACCCCACGCTATCAAGGTGTTTTCTATCTCGCTTTTTTGGTTAAATAACTCCACTTTCAATGGATCATTCTTGATATATCTTTCATAAAGACTACTGTTTTCTTCAAACTCTTCCTTGAGTCTGCCGTAATTTTTATATTGCAAATACGTTGATAAATGCTCAGATATTGTATCAAAAACATCTGTTTTACTCTCAATATAATTTGCTATATCCCCATATATTGTATACCCCTGCTTCTTTGAGCTGATATATAACTCACTATCTGCAAGTGCAATATGGCTGCCAACATTTTTTGTTACAATTTCGTTATTCATTCTCATTCTCCTCTCTATTCTATTTTGAGATATAAATTCTGTAGTCTCTGGTCAATTTCATATAACTGCTTAAGAAAATCATCATTTTCCCCGGCACGCTCATTTATACACTGGTTATAATGTGATTTTAGGTTTTTTATCTCATTTTCACACACTTTCCTGTCATCTGCGCTGATTTGTTCCAGAGAGCCAGATATCTGTCTTATATTGCCCCGTTTCTTTTCATCATTTTTCAAATCTATGATATCACCTATAAAATAAAGAGCAAGATCAGTAACTGCACCAGCAACCCCCATTGCCGTCTGATGTTTTACAAAAAATTCTCCAGCCGGCGCTATTTTACTGGCGACCTTTTCTGAAGTGCTCAGTTTAATACTTCTTTTTTTTGAAAATTTGCTGAGGAATTTAGCAAAAAAAGTTTCTTTTTTAGTTGCTACAGCTACTTTGTCCATAATGTATTTTCCAAATCCCGGTGCGTGTTCTGCTGTTTTTGAACCAATTTCCCCCTTCCGTAATTTGCTTCCCCTTTTTTTGTTTTTAATCTCTTTTATACCGGAAATCTCAGGAGTAGTCCACTTAAAATTATCAATTTTCTCCTGCCTATTCTGACGAATAGAATCAAAATCATTCTCTATGTCAGATCGTATCTCTTGAAGTTCTCTGTTAATTTTATCATGAATTTCCTCTCTCGGAATATTCTGTTGTTCATCCGATAACCATCTGCGAAAATTATCAATCCAGTCCCGATATTTTTCTTTTACATCACGAAGAAAGGTTCTTGACTCTTCAGAAAGTTCATTTTTCATCTTCTCTATCTCTCTGTCTCTCTTCTTTTTTTCCTCATCAGTATACGAATTGATTCTTTTCTCTCTTATCTCTCTTATAAAATTACAAGTTACATCTAATTTTCTTTGTATTTTACCCTTTACTTCATAATCTTTGTTTCTGCAGATTTCGTTTAAATGATCAATAAAAAAGTCGAATAGACTTTTTTTTATTAATTCATCATCTTGATCTTTCCTGCCGTCAATATAAAATTGAGTAGAAAACGGAAACCCCATAATTTCAGCATCAGAGTCATCAATTTCCATTATAATGTCTTCCAGATTATACCTACATGTAGTAACATATTTTTCATAGTCGTCATTGCCTTGTGCACCATATTCCTGATCAATTTTATTCATACACAATATAAATTTGCTACCAATATTTTTTCCCAACATTTTGATAATATCTTTCATTACAGTTTTGTCTTTGGGACTGGCACCATTCACTGTGATACAATAAGCTATAATATCAGATTTAATAATTTCATCTTTTGTTATAGCAGTATGTTTTTTATCACCGCTCTCAAGCCCGGGTGTATCTATTATGTAAATCCCTTGATAATCATATCTTCCTGCCTGACGGGTTGTTACATCCCTGCCAATTTCAATGTTCTCATCTCCTGTAAGCGCTTTTATAATTGAAGATTTTCCAACTGAATAATTTCCCACAAACGCAATGGTTATTATATTATTTTTCTTGACTTGCTGATAATTTTCCATAAACTTATCATACTCACCTTTATAATCGCTATCTTGTAATATTTCGGATAATTTTTTCAATTCTTTATCAAGTTCATTATTAATAGTTAAAACAACAAATGAATCATCATTCATAAAATTCCATCTCCTTAATTATGCAGCCCAAAATGGTTTTCCCGCTGGTAGGATATATTTTTTTTGGCGTTACCCAGTTTTTTTATTATCGATTCTGTTTCTGTAATATTTTTATTTATTTTTTCTTTCTCATCATTAATATTTTCATTAAATTCCTCCTGGAGTTTTTGAAATTTATCTTTCCTGATCTTCAAATAATTAGTTATTATGTCTTCTATTTCGTCTTTTCTGCGGTCAGCAGTCTCTTCCTTTCGTTCAGATTTACTTTTACCAGAAGGCATAAACAGATTAACACCCCGATTAACACCCATCAACACTTCTCCTGCCACTTCTACAGGACCTGGTGGAAAAAATCTCATTATTGATCCTGCGACCCCAATGGCAGTATTTGCTAACTGCAGACCCTCGTGAAGCGTAAAACTTTTATATTTAGCAGTTGTCTCAAAGTTCTCTGGCAATTCACCCTGAAAAATTGATTCATAGTTTCTCTCGTGCAGGGACGAATCCCTGAGATTTTTCATCAACTTTTCCACTAGTTCCACCTGTTCCTGCCGAAGGTCACTATTTAAGTCCTTTATTTTTTCGATTATTCTATTATTAAAATCTTCAGGTTTGTATCGCACGATATCTTCCAGCTCATTATAGGGAAACCATTTTTCTCTAATGTCGCGTTTGTCAATCTCATCCAACCAGTTTTTAATATTCTCATCAACATCTTTTTTTAATTTATCTAATAATAAAAGGGCTTTGTTATCTTTTTCTATGACTTCCTTTAAGTCATACTCAATCCGTTTTATTATACAAGATATCCTGTAAGATACTTTGGCAATTCTGTATGATTCAAAGTTTTCACGCATATCCTCCTGCAGACTATGTAATGCTTCATAAAAGCCCGAGTGATGGAAAAGAATGTATCTCTCATCCTTGCTTATCTTCTCATTTTCTATCTTAAATCTCTTATTTTTTGCATGACGAGCCGATAATAAAAATGCTTTTTCCCGTGGTATGTCGGGATTCACCAAATCCCGATCCACCTTTTTTAGCCAATCCTCCAGTCCATCTTTCCACCCATCCGGATTCTGCTTTAAATATTTTTCATAGTTTTTTTTTGAGGCAAAAAAACCACCGCCCTTAAAATTTAATATATAATGTATAGGCAGTCTCATATTCTGCACATTTTTTATCATATCGGTAGAATTCTGATTTTGGCTGTCATTTGGTATTACATATCCAACCAGGTCTGATTGTCCAAGCATAGAAAATGCCAATTTTTCATCTTCTCTTCCCTCATCTTTCATTGCATTTAAGCCCGGTGTATCTATGTATCTTACTCCATAAATATCTGAAATAACACTTATTCGCGTTGTACGCTGTTGTCCTTCCCCTATCAGGTTTTCCCCTGCGTCAGTTAGCAGATAAAACATCGTTGATTTTCCGGCCTTGGTATTTCCTAAAAAAGATATTGTGGGAGTTCGGTTTAATATCATCTGATTAAATTCATCTATCTCATTTCTTATTTCTTTTTTCTGTTCTTCTCTCCATCCGTAAGGTGAGGAATTCTCTGGATTATATGTTAATAACTTTTGTATTTCGGTTAAATCAACCTTGATAGAAGATAGTTTTTCTTCAAACAATGAAGCTAATTTCCGGTTTGACTCAATAAACTTCAGTTTCTCTTTCAGAATATCATTCATTGGGTTATCACGAAATATTATATTATATATCCATAATCTTATTTTAACCAGCAATTCATTTTTTTTGCTGCAAAAATCCTGTCCATTCGCTTTCCGGCGAAATTTCTCTATGTATCTGTTGATTATAACCTCGTCTTTTGCAGTCGTCTCATAGGGGATTTTTGCCAAAAAAACTCTTTCCTGCGAATCCAGTTTGCCATCCAGACACATCAGTTTTAAAACATGCTTGCGTACTTGCTTTCTTACAAAATGGTTTTCCTGAGACAGTAACGGAATAATTGTTTCAAGATCAATTGAATCATCCTTTTTTAAAATAATATCGTAAATAATAGTATTTGCATCCGTATTCTTCTTTGCTATTTTATTTATATACTCCAACTGTTGTGTATGAATAATATTATTGCAAATCAATGCCAAGCCGTATATTTTGTAAATATCTGTATTTTTGATTTTCATTATACAACCTCTAAAAATATTACAAAACTGATATATAAAATTATATCATAATATTTTTTTCACATCAATGAATCTTTTTTACCGACTGTACCTACATAGTACCCCATTTCTACATTTTTCGGTCGCGAAAACTCCGCAATGCATAACAAGGCAACATTCTACAAACAAAGAGGCCGGCAAAAACCGACCTCTTCAAAATACTAACTATTTATAAGTATTATTTTGCTGTAAGGGAATCACATGTAACCGTACCCGCTGCCAGTGCTGCAACATCATCAGCAGAGAGGGCACTTGTCCACATGATAACTTCATCCAGAGCGCCTTCAAAATATGCATCCCAGCCATTGACACCAAAGAACGCTTTTGCACCGGAAGATGTCATAATGCCGGTGAGGTAAGCGCTGGTTGCTACAGCAATTCCGTTTACATAAAGAGTACCTTTGCCGCTATTTACGACAAGCGCCACATGCTGCCACTTATTTGCCTCATAGAGGCCGGCCAGTGATTGTGGCTCGCTGTACTTGTAGCCGCCAAGATTTGACCAGATTGGCGTCTCATAGGTAAGGTTAACCCATTTTTCAGGAGAGAAAGTACCTCCGCAGAAAGTAGGGTCTACACCACCTTTCAGGACAGTAGGCTTCATCCAGTAGGATACGGTATAGGTATCACCTAATACAGTGGCATCATCCAATAACTTCAATCCGTATGTGCCAGGAAGATTGATGGCCTTTCCGTTATTGACACCCGCGCTGTATGTGTAGCCAGGTGATGCAACCTCAGCCTGAGCGGTAGTACCTTTGGTAACAGCGACAGCTGAATCCGGATTGTCCTCAAAGTTAAATGTGGTCAGTATCGTTCCACCTACAAAAGAGTATTTGCTGTAATCTTTTGTCACTGTCAGTGTATAGGATTTGGATGTTAATTGATCAGATGCAGAAACCTTGATATCATAGACTGACTTTAATCCCTTTAAATTCAAGGAGATATTGGATGCTGAAGTTTTACTTGCATTGTCAATCAAAAGCTTAGATGATGTATCACTTAATGTAATATTAGCGGTAATGCTCTTAGTATCATAAGGAACCGTTACGCTGTAATCAGAGCCGGATTGTTTTACTGTGTAGCCGGATACTGTCAGGCTCTTAAGTTCAGCATTGCCTGCCGTAATGGTCTTGCTCGGCTTTTTGTCAATATAGAACGTAGCGTTGGCCTTCAAGGAACCATTTGTTAAGGACAGGGTACCATTTGCCAGAGTTATATAATATCCCGGCTGTGATACGCTCTCGAAAGATACACATCTGCATGGACTTTGCGCTGTGCCGCAAGCCCTGTGTTTTCTTTGCGTTCGAGATAATATCAGTTACCCATTTTGTGTTAATTTCATAGTTCTGTGCCAGTGTCACAGTCTTGTCTGCATTGGCAGTGAGATACAGTCCCGGTTTGTTTTCTGACTGAATAGAAACGTAGTTCTTGTTTGACGGATCAGCCGTACCTGCTGTGAGAACCCACTGAGCGTCTGCTTCATCTGTGAGAGTTGAATAAGCACCTACTTCTACTTTGGTATATGGATATGCGCCGTCTGAACTTGAGTTTGCATAGTGCTCATGAGCAAGTTTGTCTCCGGTGCAGGCGTAGATGGTCGTTGTCTTACCAAAGAGTCCGACAGCTGTCTCCGGAATATACTGAATGGAGCCGTCATCGTTAAAGTGTACTTCTGCGATACAAGGAACACGACGGAATCCGCTTCCTCCCGGAAGAGAACCATTGTGGTAGATGAAATAGGTCTTGCCCTTGAAATCAAAAACTGCCATATGGTTTGTGTTGGAAGTTGCAGAAGGCTCCATCAGAATGCTGCCAAATTTCCATTCGCTGTTCAAAAGATCATCCGTTGTGGCATATGCCATCTGCTCTCTCCAGCCCAGAGCATAGAAGAGATAGTAGTCACCGTAGTAGTTTCCCTTAGAATCCTGACGACGATAAATCCAAGGTGCTTCCGTATAAGTGAGTCCGGAGACACCAGGTTCGCGGATGTCGGCTGTGTTGCCAAAGGTAATCTTGTTGTTGCCATCTAAATCTTTGATGGAAGTCATGTCTTCATTCAATTCACAGATAAAGTATCTGCCGTTGCCCCAGGCCAGATAACGGTGCTCCACACCTTTCTCATCTGTCTCAATCCATGCGGTCGGGTCAATGTCGAAGTGGTTCTCTTTTCCGGTCACTGCATTTGGTGTTTGCTCAGCGAGAACAAGAGGCTCACCGATATCTTTGAATTTTCCGGTTGGAGTATCGCTGACAGCAACACCTACCGCGTAATTGTTTCCAGCTGACTTGTAGGCATCTACACGAGGATTCTGGGTACACCAGTACATATAATATTTGCCATTGTACTTCATGACCTGACCGGCCCAGGCCTGTGAGTAGGAGCCCCATGTGGTCTCAGTCATATTTAAAACAGAACCATGTGCTGTCCATGTCTTCAAGTCTTTTGTTGAATAGCAGAGATATTCGGTAATATTGTAGCCATCCGTCTTGGAAACATCATGTCCCACATAGAGATAAACGGTATCTCCGTCAACCAAAACAGATGGGTCACCGCCATATACACGCGCATTATCATCGGTGGTATCCTTGATAATCGGGTTGATATCATTAGCGGAATTCACCGAGAGAGAAATAGGTTTTGGTGTTGAGGCAGCTGCAGTGGTAGGTGCCGGTGTCGATGTTGTGGTTGAAGTCGAAGTGCTTGTTGTCTTCTTTGTCACCTTAATCTTAACCCATGTAGTCTTCTTCTTTTTGTTTTTTCCGGTCACAGTCACCTTAATTTTGGCTGTTCCCACCTTTTTAGCAGTTACCTTACCTTTTTTGGTAACGGTGGCGACTGATTTCTTTGCCGATTTGAAAGTCACCTTTTTCTTTGCTGATGCAGGCTTGACAGTCACTTTAATTTTTGCTGTCTTGCCTTTCACAAGTTTGTAAGTCTTCTTTGTCACTTTTTTCTTGCCTATTTTCAAAGTGACACTCTTGACTTTTTTCTTGCTGGCTGCCGATGATTCTGTAGCAGTAACAAGAGAGGACGCGGTCAGTGCAAATGCCAGACCAAGCGCCAGAAAACGTCTCATTTTCTTCGCTTTCACGATACATTCTCCTTCCTAAAAATAAAATAATCTTTTCGTCATATTAGACGATTCGTATCTTTTATTTTATAATATATTTGTGCAATTTGCAACTATTACAATAGGTAATCTTATTTCGGCAAATAATTGGAGGCTGTTACTGTGCCGTTGTATATTTCCTTGATATCGCGGTCATCCAGTGTGCCTTTTATGAGGAGAATTTCGTCTACAGCGCCTGTAAAGTAAGCATCCCAGGCATTAACTCCAAAGTAAAGCGCCGAATTAGCATTTGTCATAATTCCCTTTGCAACATCACCGGATGTTACCGGAACACCGTTTACATATAGTTTACCATATACAGAATCTGAAGTACTTCCCGGACGGAGACTGTCTACGGTAATTGCCACATGCTGCCATTCTCCTGCTCTATAACAATTGGCGGCCGGTGTTGCAATATAGTTATTTTTCTTTGACCAAATTTTAGCGTCAAAAGTAAGATTCATCCAGAATTCCGGTGAAAATGTTCCTGCTACAAACGTCGGATCTACGGTTCCCCCAAGTGAAGAAGGCTTCATCCAGAAAGAAATTGTGTAATCTTCTCCAAGTTTAGAGGCATCGCCTGATAATTTTAATCCGTAGGAACCGGTAAGTGAAAGTGCTTTTCCGTCATGTATACCGGAAGTATATGAGTAGGAGGCATTGTTAACTGCAACAGGAGTCATTGCTTTCGTTACAGCACTCGCGCCATCTGTAGATTCTTCAAAATCAAATGCTTTAACAACATTGGCATCAAACTTATAACTGCTGTAATCTTTTGTAACAGTTAGTGTATAAGAGTTTGTTGATAAGCCATCAGAAGCAAACGTGTAGAGATTGAAGGTTGTTGATTCACTGCTATCTAATGGGAGAGAAATGTTCGTCAGTTCCGTCTGCGTTTCTCCATTAATTAAAAATGTATTTGTATTTTTTAATTTGAAAGAAGCAGTAATACTCTTTGTGGTATAAGGTACCGTTACCTTGTAGTTTGTACCGCTCTTTGATGGGGTAAATCCTGTAACTTCTAAATTAGTTATTTCCGGTTTTGCCAGGTCGACATTACCACTTGGCTTTTTGTCAACATAGAAAGTAGCATTTGCCTTTTTGGAACCATCTGTCAGAGACAGCGCGCCATTGTACAGTGTTACATACAATCCCGGCTGGGATACGCTTTCAAAAGAAACACCGGAAGCATCGGCTAAGCCCTCTACAGTTTTAAATGTCTGGGTTTTTTTGGCATCGGAAATGTAGGTTGTAACAGTACTTGTGTTTACTCTATAATTCTGAGCCAAAGTAACGGTCTTATCTTCATTGGCGGTAATATAAAGTCCCGGTTTGTTTTCTGACTGGATGGATACGAGATTTTTGTTTGTTGGATCGGAAACACCCGCTGTGAGAACCCACTGTGCATCCGCTTCATCTGTCAGAGTTGTGTATACGCCCACATTGACTTTTGTGTATGGGTAATCACTGTCAGAGGAGGAGTTTGCATAGTGCTCATGACTGATTTTATCACCGTTGCAGGAATATATGGATGATTTCTTTCCGAAAAGCCCGGCTGCCGTCTCGGGAATTGGCTGAATAGAGCCATCCTCGTTGAAATGCAGCTCCGTTATACATGGAATACGACGGAACCCGCTTCCTCCCGGCAGAGAGCCATTATGATAAACAAAATAAGTTTTGCCCTTGAAATCGAATACTGCCATGTGATTGGTGTTAGAGGTTGCAGTAGGCTCCATCAGAACACTACCGAGCTTTAAATTGCCATTCATTAAATCATCGGTCGTTGAATATGCCATCTGCTCTCGCCATCCCCACGCATGGAAGAGATAATACTTGCCATAATAGTTTCCACTGGCATCCTGGCGACGATAAATCCATGGCGCTTCTGTATAGGAAAGACCGGTGACATTCTTTTCAATAATGTCAGCATCTTCAGATGTCTTGCCGTTTATTTGCTTGCCAAATGTAATCTTTTTGTCTCCATTTGTGTCCTTTACAGAAATCATATCTTCATTTAATTCACAGACGAAGAATTTTCCGTTGCCCCATGCGAGATAACGGTGCTCTACTCCTTTATCATCTGTCTCGACCCATGCTGTCGGATCAATATCATTAAATGCACTTGTTTCGTCCGTTGTAATAGAACCTTTGACAAGTGGTTCACCAATATCGACAAAAGGACCGGTTGGCTTATCGGCAACTGCCACGCCAATGGACTGTTTGCCGCTGTCAGTTTTTGCCCATGAGCAATAATACATATAGTATTTACCTTTGTATTTCATTACTTGTCCAGCCCAGGCAGAGGTGTTATCATTTGTCCATGTTACATCGGTCATTTTTAACACGGTGCCGTGACTGGTCCAGTTTTTTAAATCCTTCGTTGAATAGCAGAAATATTCCGGCATATTATATATGGATCTGCTAATTTCAGAGGCAGTTGACACATCATGTCCTGCATATAAATAGACAGTATCCCCGTCAACAAGTATGGAAGGATCTCCACAGTGAATACGGTCTTTATCATTGATTGTATCCTTAATAATCGGATTGATGTCGTTGTCAGAATTCACGGTGAGAGAAACCGGTTTTGGAGTTGCTTTGGTGGTTGTATTTGCTGCAGGGGTCGCAGATGTAACAGGAGTTGGTGTGGCTGTTGTTGTACTCTCTGCCTTCTTTGTCACCTTAATCTTAACCCATGTAGTCTTCTTCTTTTTGTTTTTTCCGGTCACAGTCACCTTAATTTTGGCTGTTCCCACCTTTTTAGCAGTTACCTTACCTTTTTTGGTAACTGTAGCAACTTTCTTCTTTGCCGATTTGAAAGTTACCTTCTTCTTTGCTGATGCAGGTTTAACAGTCACTTTAATTTTGGCTGTTTTCCCCTTCGCAAGTTTGTAGGTTTTCTTTGTCACTTTTTTCTTCCCTATTTTTAAAGTGACACTTTTGATTTTTTTCTTGCTTGCTGCCGACGACTCTGAAGCAGTAACAAGAGAGGACGCGGTCAGTGCAAATGCGAGACCAAACGCCAGAAAACGTCTCATTTTCTTTGCTTTCATGATACATTCTCCTTTCCGAATGATAAATTTTGTCTGTTCGTCATAATTAACGAATTGTATCTTTTATTCTATAATATATTTGTGCACTTTGCAACCGTAATAGACATATTTCCGGATGCTTTTTGACAAATGTTGGATACCGTGATATACTGCATGTGCGTGAAAGCGTGTGATCATTTTATAAGGGGGAAATTTCAATGAAGAATCAAATGTGTAAAGTCCTGACAGGCGCACTCATGATGTCGTTTGCGTGTGTCGGAGCGATTTTCACAAACGCAGACGTAGCGTCTGCAAAAGTGACAGTGAAAAAGGTAGCAGTCAATGCGCCATACAGCAGTACTGCGTATGTGGCAAAGGGAAAGAAAATTAAGTTAGCGACAACAGTGACGGCAAAACCGGATAAGGCAAAGAACAAAAAAGTTACATACAGTTCTAAAAACAAAAAAATTGCGACGGTTACGGCAAAAGGGGTTGTCAAGGGTGTAAAAGCGGGAAAGACAACGATAACTGTTACATCCAAGAAGAACAAGAAGAAGAAAAAGACAATCAAGGTGGTAGTGGCAAAGAAGGCGATTACAAAGGTTAAGCTCAATAGCACAAAAGCAAGTCTTGCCGTCGGTGGAAAGACGACGCTCAAGGCAACTGTGAAGCCGGCAAAGAATGCGTCGAAACAGGTGAGTTGGAAATCTTCTAACAAGAAGGTTGCCACCGTTTCAGCGAAAGGCGTTGTGAAAGGCGTGAAAGAGGGTTCAGCTACCATCACGTGTACAGCCGCAGATGGAAGCAAGAAAAAGGCAACCTGCAAGGTGACAGTCGGTGCCGGAATTGCTTCTGTGAGTGTACCGGATTCAAGGATTGTCAGAGTGAAGCTGTCCTGCGCAAAAGCACTTACATTGGACAAGTTTACAGTACAGAACAGATTGACAAAGAATGGTAAATATACAAATGCAACGAAGAGAATTGTAGAAAATATCAGAACAACAGATAACATTAATTATGATGTAATACTTGAGGATGATTCTGAGATTTCACAGAATTCCTATGTGAAGGTTTCTATTGCTTCTCTGGTTACGGATAAAGAGAAAGAAGTCTATGTGGGAAACATTGCCGGTTATGGTGATGCGGGAACAAATAAAAATACCTATGTAACCGGATATTCTGTAGGAGAGAAATATTCAAATACATGGTATGTTGGTAATTCTAATGCGGTTGGCAGAGTTACTTATTCGGTTTCCGGACTTCCGAATGGACTGACAGCATATGTAGAGGATAATAAATCAGGTATCACTGTGCGTGGAATATTTAAGTCTGTTCAGAACGGTACGACTGCTACGCTTACCGGTGTGGATGAGACAGGTACTACATTTACAAACAAATATATTTTCTATGTCGGCGATGAGAAGACGATTGTATATGGAGTTGAGACGATCACTGGTCTTTCTTATAAACCTGATGACCCGAAGACAGTGAAGGATGAGGAGAGCGGAAGCCGCATAGACAGTGACTATATTTCAACATATAATAATGGCAATTCTTATGGTTACATTGACTTTGATGAATACGTTCACGTGAGCGGAGGAAAATCAGGAAATGTCACCCTGTCCTATGATATATCCGAGATTAAGACAACAGATGCTACGACTGGTGATAGAATTGCTGTTCCGGCGGGGACTTATAATGTCAAGGTAACTGCTACCGCAAACAGTGATTCCACAGTGACTAAGCAGTTTAATCTTCCAATCAAACTTGTTGAGGGTGTGACGGTATCCGGTACAGTAAAGGATGCTGCCGGAAATCCTGCATCTTATATCTGGGTTGAAGGGAATACCAGAAGTGATGCAAATGACAGATACCATTCACTGGGGGCATATACAGAGGCAGATGGAACCTACTCTGCAAGAATTATACCGGGGGATTATTGTGTGTACACTACCGGTACGGATTATGACAATTACTATTTAGATTCCATCGGAAATACCATTAATGCGAATATAACAAAGAATATCACGATGCCGGTGTACCGTGTAACATTCACAACAGGAATCAGTGGTGCGGTTGCTTATGAGAACAATTATAACACGACTTTGTACAGTTCAACGGGAGATAGTTATTATATCCATACCGTGGCTGACGGTAAGGCATCCAATTATGGTCAGATGTACGCTTATCTGAAAAAAGGAAGTTATCGTTTTCGGGATTCGGACGATGAGGACAATTATAATACCGTGAGAGCATATAATAAGCTGACGGATTATACAGATTCAGAGACCAAGCAGAAGTACTATTATACAAGTTCTGAGAATTTGATTTCCCAGAATAACAAATCTCTGTTCAAATTGTCAGGTTCGTTCACCGTTTCGGGAGCAGGCTCTATCAAGCTTACCACTACTCCGTTTGCTTTGGTAAGTAACAGCGATGATGAGTATTAAGAGAAACATCTTTTGTACAGTACTGGACAAGTGTGACAAAAATCGTTATAATAGAATGTATCATTGAAAAACGGAGGGTAACTATGTTAGAAGAGTTAAAAAAAGAAGTATACGAAGCGAACATGGAACTGCAGGAGAAAGGTCTTGTTATCTACACTTGGGGTAATGTCAGCGGGATTGACCGCGAGAACAACTATGTTGTTATCAAGCCAAGTGGTGTGGAATACGATGAGTTGACACCGGATGACATGGTAGTTGTTGATTTTGACCAGAATGTCATCGAGGGCAAATATCGTCCGTCATCGGATACGGCAACTCATATTGAACTGTACAAGGCTTATCCGTCTCTTGCCGGTGTGGTACACACTCATTCTACATGGGCGGTTACATTTGCGCAGGCAGGTATGTCAATTCCGGCTCTCGGAACAACGCATGCAGACTATTTCTATGGAGATATTCCTTGCACAAGAGATTTGACAGCAGAGGAGATTAACGTAGATTACGAGAGAAATACCGGTGTTGTCATCATTGAGACAATCGGAGACAAGGATCCGATGGAGGTTCCGGGAATTGTTGTAAAGAACCACGGACCTTTCACTTGGGGAACTTCTCCGGCAAACGCTGTATACAATGCCGTTGTGCTTGACAAGGTAGCTGAGATGGCTCATCACACTCTGACACTCAATCCGCGTGTCGGCAAGGCTCCTCAGTATCTGATGGACAAGCATTACTACAGAAAGCACGGTGCAAACGCTTACTATGGACAGAACTAGTTTTCAACTAGCAGCTGCCAAAATTTTATCCAGAGAACATGAGAATCACGGCATCGGAACGCTCGGTGAAAAGACGCTCCATGCCGTGATTAAAAATTATATAGAGCCGGATGAGGATTATCACGAGGTTCCTCTGGAGGGATATGTGGCAGACATTTACCGGGATGGCCATGTCTTTGAGGTACAGACGGCCAATTTTAATACGATGCGCGACAAGCTTCGCACTTTTTTGCCGTTGTACAAAGTTACGATTGTCTATCCGGTTCCCGCGACAAAGTGGCTCCGCTGGATTGATGTGGAGACCGGCGAGGTATCGGAAAAAAGAAAGTCGCCAAAGAGAGGGACTCCGCAGGCGGTATTCCGTGAATTGTACCGGATTAAGCCCTTCTTGAAGGATCCGAACCTCTCCCTGCGAATTCTTCTCATTGATGTGGAGGAGACGAGACTTTTGGACGGGTGGAGCTATGACAAGAAAAAGGGCTCTCACAGAAATGACCGGGTGCCCTCAGAATTGGTGGAGGATTTGGAGATTTCGTGTCCGGAGGATTATCGTATGCTGGTGCCGCCGGAGTTGGAGCGGTTTGATTCAAAACAATATGCAAAGGCGACAAAACTAACGGTAAACCGTGCCCGCACAGCCCTGAATGTCCTGTATGACCTGGGTGTTGTGGAGCGGGTTGACAAGGTGGGGAACGCTTATATTTATGAGGTGGTGGAATATGGCTTATCGTGAGGTGGAACTACTCGTCCTTTTGGGCGAGTTTTTTTTGTGCTGAGAAACTTACACTGCCTATAAGGGTACAAAGGCTACGCAATCCGGCGGTGTAGCAACCCATAAATTAGGTAAAAATAAAAAAAGTGAAAAAAGTTTGTAGCCATTTTGCCGGATTATGCGTTATATAAGGTGAAGGAAAAGTTTGAAAAAAATTTAAATCTGCTGCAAGGATTTTTGACTTTCAGTCGTTATTATGTATGAGAGAAGAGAGGTGAGAGAATGTACCATACAGATGTTTACAGAGAGCAGAAAGATATTGCTTTATCGGAAGAAAAGAATTATATTATTAGTGTTAATTCAACAAAGCAACTTGCAAGAGTTGAGAATAATTATAATAATTCAGATGTAATAAATGATTCATGCTGATGATGCCCGAAAAAAGATAAAGAATAAGAGAGATAAGCTGAGATATATTCTATAAGGGTATTAGATGATAATAATTGTTCGCCAATAAGTAGAGTTGTAGGCAGTTAGTAAAAAAATAGAATTAGATAAAGCAAAAAAGAAAGGATGAGTGAAATGAAAAAGCAAAAAAACTGGCTAGTTTTTATGGGGAGTATATTTATCCTTTGCATGGTGGGAGGTTTACTGATTTGCAGGACAAGAATGGTAAAAATTAATAACAGGGAGTTGCGAACAAGCAGTGAGCATGGAACCAACCAGTCTGTTGAGGCAAATGAGGAAGAAGTTAGTGGTTATGAAGTAAAGGGAGATACCATCTATATTCATAAGGATGTTTCACTTTATGATGTGGAGTCTGAAAAGGCGAAAAATCTGGTGATAGATGGTAACGTTGCTACATGGGATGTCAACCTGGATCCGGATGGGGACAGATTTGTACCGAATTACGATTCTTATTTTTCGGGGATGCCAAATATAAAGCATATAGAAGTCGGAGGGGAGGCATTTCTAAAAAATGAAGACACACAGATAGGCGATTTTTCTGCAAAGGATGATTTGCTTCTGTATCATTGTCCCAAAGATGGCGTGTACGCCTGCCCGCTTGCGAGGGAGGGAAGAGTAGAAATTCCGGAGGGAGTGTGGGAGATTTATGATTGCGCATTTCAGAAATGCGGAAAGATTAGTGAAATAAGTATTCCGTCCTCTGTTCGGTGGGTGGGAGATGCAGCGTTTGGTTATCTTGCGAAGTGCAAAAAGATTTCAGTGTCAGAAAAAAGTAAATATTTAAAGAGCAAAGATGGAGTGCTCTATACCAGTGATGGAAGAGTTCTTCTTGCCTACCCGGCGGGAAAGAGTGACCGCTCCTATGAAGTCCCTGACGGGGTGAAGTATATTGTGGATGGGGCATTTATGGGCGCAAAAAACTTAGAAGAGATAAAACTGCCGGACAGCGTAGAGTATATTGGGGAAAAAGTATTTATGGACTGCGAAAATTTATCACAAATTATCTCTGATAAAAAGATTGATTATATTATGGGTTCCGCCTATAAGAATAGCGTAAAATTAAAAGCCAGACCGAAACGAAAATATCCCGGTAACTCTTGGGTGGATGCTGCAATGTTTTGGGAAAATGATTATTCATACCTTTCTTATATGGAGGAAGCGTATTGGTGGAAGTGGATGTATCATTAAAAGGAAAGTGTAGTTAAAGTGTTTCACATTGCGCCAGAAGCCGTCATCACTGTATCCTCCTTCAGAGA
>CAMVIN010000051.1 GCA_947167565.1 uncultured Clostridia bacterium
ACGGAAGCTGAATAGTGAATGTACTTCCCTCGCCAACCACTGTTTTGGCACTGATACTTCCACCAAGAGCTTCGATATTGGTTTTCACAACATCCAATCCTACACCGCGTCCGGAGACATCTGTTATCTTCTCCGCTGTAGAGAAACTTGGCTGGAATAACAAATCAATATAGTCATTATCCGTCATTGTCTCTGCCTGCTTCTCTGTAATTGTCCCCTTTTCCAAAGCCTTATTGCGAACCTTCTCCACATCAATTCCGGCACCGTCATCTCTTACTTCTATGATAACATTGTTGCCATCCTGATATGCGTCAAGGAAAATAGACCCCACTTCCGGCTTACCAAGACGCACACGCTCTTCGTTACTCTCCAGACCATGGTCAGCAGAATTACGAATCAAGTGCATAAGTGGGTCTCCAATTTCATCGATAACTGTACGATCCAGCTCAGTCTCTTCACCGGTCATATACAATTCCATCTTTTTGTTAAGTTTACGGTTCAAATCACGCACCATTCGCGGGAATCGGTTAACCACACTGTCAATCGGAACCATTCGAACTTTCATAACCGACTCATGGAGATTCGTAGTTACGCGCTCCAGATATTCAATCTGTTCATGGAAAGTCTGATTCTTGTCTGCCTGGCTCACATCACCGGAACCCGCAGAAACCAAACCATTCTTCGCAATAATCAACTCACTTACCAGATTCATGAGATTATCCAATTTGTCAATATCCACACGTACGGATCGACTACCAACTTTGGCTTTCCCTTTCTTTGCCTTATCTCCGGCCTCACCCTTGTGCTCTGCCTCTGTTGCCTGTTTCGTTGTCTTCTTGACAGCTGGAGCCTTACTCTCAACTTTCTCAGCACTGACTTCCTCTTTCTGAATCGGTGCTTCCTGTTCTTCCTCTTTTGTTGCCTCCGGAATCTCAAAATCACCTATGTATACATCTTCAACTTCCGAAACACTGCGAATTAACTTCTCCAACGTGTCCATTTCTTCTGTAGACGCAAGAATCCAACTAAAATCAAACTCGAATTCTTCATCCTCTATTTTATCTGTGGATGGAACAGATTTAATCAATTCACCCTTGCTCTCAACTGATTTGAACACAAGAAACGCTCGTGCTGCCTTCAAAATACAAGATTCCTGAAGATACACAGTGATGCCATAAATATGCTTCCCCTCTTCTTTTGCAGAATTAATTGCCGAAATCTCATATTCCGAAATAGGAATTTGCTGATATTTTGCCTTACTGTCAGCAGAATTATCCGAAGCATCTTCATCCTTAGAAGCATCTGTCTTTTCAGTTTCTTCCTCTGATACTTCTTCCTTTGCCACACCGCCTCCACTTTGTTCTTCCAACAAAGCATTCAAATCTTGAATGATATCCTCATTGTCTTCTGTTCCTTCTGTCCCCTCGCTGGAAATCACATCAGCATAAGACTCTAACGCATCAAGGCCGCGGAACAGTACGTCAATCAATTTAGCATTCGCTTTCATATTGCCGTTTCTAATCTCAGAAAATACGTTTTCCAAATCATGAGTCAATCGCTGCATACGGGCAAACCCCATCGTTCCAGCCATACCCTTCAAAGTATGTGCAGCGCGAAAAATCTCATTGACAGTATCCGCATCCTCCGGATCCTTTTCCAGAGCCAGAATATGCTCGTTAAGACTCTGTAAATGTTCTTTTGTTTCATCGATAAATAAATCGAGGTACTGGCTTGTATCCATACTTTCACACTCCTAATTGTTTTATCATTGTTCCTGTTACTTTATCCAATGGAACCACAGCATCCACGACTCCTGCCACATATACGGCTCTTGGCATCCCATAAACAACACATGTCGCTTCATCCTGTGCAACCACTTTGATTTTTTTGTTCTTCTTCAATCGCTGAATTCCTTTTGTGCCATCACTCCCCATACCGGTAAGCACGCCACATACGATCTCTTCAAATGAAACATCGACCAATGACTCCAAAAAGATATCTGCACATGGTTTCAATCCTCCGCGCGGTGGTTTGTCATTTTCCCAAATCTGATATTTTCCGGGAGACTTTTCAACCAGTTCACATTGTTTCCCTCCCTGAGCAATATAAATCGTACCAGCTTGAAGATATTCGCCATCTTCCGCTTCCTTTACGTGAAGCAGACTCATCTCATTCAAACGTTCTGCCAAAGATTTCGTGAATGCAGCCGGCATATGCTGTACAATAACCAAAGGATATGGAAAATTAGCCGGAAACATCGGAACTACTGTCTGTAACGCTTTCGGTCCACCTGTAGAAGATGCAATGACAGCAAGCTTCTTTCCTTTAACCTGTCCGGAAGTACGCGGTCGAATCACCCGTCTATCCGGCACGGCCGGTTTATCCTCTTTTTTATGTTGTTGTACACCCAAACGATAAACTCCCAAATGGCATCCAACATATACTTTTTCCATTATCTCGTCATGGAAGACTGAAAAAGCAGTTCCCAGCTGCCCACCAGTTGGCTTGCGAACAAAGTCAAATGCCCCGAGCTCTAGGGCTTCAATCGTCTCTGATGCATCCTTACCGGCAATCGAGCTAACAACGAGGACAGGCATTCGAAAGGACGCTTCTTTCATCGCTCTCAGAAATTCAACACCATTCATAATCGGCATCTGTATATCAAGTAATATGATATCGTACCGGTTGCCCTGCCTCAGTAATTCCATGGCTTTCTTCCCATTATTCGCCATATCTGTCACAGTCAATTTTTCATCTGAGTTTATTATATCAGATATTGCCCTTCTCATGAGTGCAGAGTCATCTATAATTAATACTTTTTTTTGCATATTTCTACTCCTTTTTCAGTCGTCTTCTCTGCTGCTCAAATACATACTGCACAATCAACTCCCTCTCTGTATCTGTAATGCCAGAAAACTCACAACGAATCTCATAAGTATTACTCATACTTTCATACTTATAGCAAGAAAGTACTTTTACCATAAATTTACTTGGCACAACTCCATTCGAAAACACAAGTGGTATCATCGTCTCAAGTAGTGTGCCGCTTTCAATTTCTGATGAACAATGAAAACGAATTCCGCCTCCACTCAAATCAGAAATCGTAGCTTCTTTCCAGTCCTTAGGAACTTTATCCAAGTATTCCCAATATTTTTTTTCTTCCTCCGGACTGTCAAACTTTTTCTGCGCAATTCGTTCTCTTACAACCTCTTCTTCATGTGAAACAATGCGATACTCAAATTCCACTACACAATCCAGACGGAAAAACTGACGTCTCTGAAATTTTTTCAATTCCGAAATCATCGTGATTTCAGCAATAAAAATTTTATTCTCCTCATATCGCGCTTTTATCCGTCCCCGACAACGATACAATCCGGCATCAGTAAAAAAACAAAGATAGTATTCATCTCCAACCTCAAGCGGAATTAGCCGCCCCTCAAAAATTGGCATTGATATTTTAACGGTACGGATCTCATCAAAATCAAGAACCTGACTGATATAAGTATTTTCTGATCGCACATGGCCAAGTACACTGCTCAAATGATTTAATTGTATTCTGTCTCCTATTTTGAATTTTACTTTCATTCGGTCCGATACCTCCTTTATTTCCTTTTATCTCTTAAATCCCGTACGAATCATACTGGTAAACATCTGTACAATGCCAAGACGCTTGCCGGCATCCTCCGGAACTTTATTCTCCAATTTCGCAACAATATCAGAAATACAGCGTGCCGTTGGAGAATTCGGTGCTGCAATGCTAATTGGTGTTTGTTTCATAATTGCTTTTGACATGTTTGCATCATAAGGAATTGCCCCCAAATACTCAACTTCAACATTCAAAAACTTATTTACTACAAGCCCTATTTTTTCAAATAATTCATCCGCATCTTTCGCATTTCTAACCTGATTCGCAATCATCTTTACAATTGTCGTACCCGGTCGGTAAGAAGTACACCGATTCAACGATTTCAGCAACGCATAGGCATCTGTAATTGATGTAGGTTCCGGAGTTGCCACAAGAAGAACTTCCTCACTCGCCGCAACAAATTCTAAAACAGAATTACTGATTCCCGCACCCGTATCTACGATAATCACATCTGCCTTATGATCTAACTCTTCCATCTTTTGTATCAAATGAAAGACCTGCTCCCTTGTAAGATTGGCCAATTCATTAATTCCCGAACCACCGGAAATAAATCCAACATTCTCAGGCCCCGGGGTGATAATATCTGTTATGCTCTTTCCCCGAAACATTAAATCAGCCAAATTATATTTCGGATGAATCCCCAACATAATTTCAACATTTGCCAATCCAAAATCGGCATCCAGTACTACAACCCTTTTCCCCATTCGGCTTAATTGAATGGCCAGATTGACAGATACACTACTCTTGCCGACACCACCTTTTCCCGAGGTTACAGTTATAACCCGGGCTGTTGGCATTTTTAATTCCAAATCCTTCTTTTTAATTATATTTCTTAAACCTTCTGCCTGATCCATTTTTTTCATCCTTTCGCGTTCTGTGGTATTCGACAATTAATTCCTCATACTGTCACCCAATAACTTTTTTGCAACATCCTGTGGATTAAATTCACCAATATCCTCCGGAACATTTTGTCCCCATGTAACATAGGATACCGGGCACTTTGTCTTACAGTGAATATTCAAAATCTCTCCTGCTGATGATGTTTCATCCAGTTTTGTAAAAATAATACTGAAATCAGTCAAACTTGAATACACCTTTGCAATTTCCTGCAAATCATTGTATTTCGCACCGGTACTCAATACCAGATAAACTTGACGATCCGCAATCGGTATCTGCTCAATCAATTCACGGATTTCACGTATCTGCTCCTTATTTTTGTGAGAACGTCCCGCTGTATCAACAAGACATATATCATATTGACTCAATTCCTCTAACGAGCCCTTTAATTCTTCCGGACTATATACAATGCGAAGGGGCACAGATAAAATATTGGCATAGGTTTTTAACTGTTCCACAGCAGCAATCCGATACGTATCTGCTGTCACCAACGCAATATTGGCATTATCTTCCAGTTTAAGTTTTGATGCAATTTTTGCAATCGTCGTTGTCTTTCCTACACCTGTCGAGCCAAGGAAAAATACATATTTCGTTTTGCTCGATTTTTTGGGTACATCAATCAAATATGGCTGCCCCATCATCAGAATGATCTTCTGATATACACTCGCCAATATCTGATCAACTGACGCCGTTCTTGAAAGCCCTTTATCCACCTCTTCCATAATCGAGCCCGCAATCTCCTCTTCCACTCCATTTGAAATAAGCTGCTCGCAAATCAATTCCTTGTAAGCAGAAGACTTTTCCTCTTCCGGATTTCTAATATCGCGATCCATTATCTTCGTCTTTTTGAAACCATCCGCATCAGCAGCCGGTTTCTTTTCTTGCACCTGCTTTTCAAGCAAATTTTCCAGCTTTGACAATTTATCTAATAAACTGTCCGTTTCATCTGCCACTTTTTCTTTGGCGACACGAGGCGTGCCCTCCAAAGTCTCCTTCATCGGTGGAACAACCGGCCGACGTATTTCCTGAACTGAATTCACTGGAGTTGCCGTCTGTTTTTCTTCTTCCTTTTCTTTCTTTTCCGTTCGCGAAACTTCCATATAATTCTCATTGCCGTCAATCGCTGCCGTCACCTCAACTTTTGTCTTTACAAACCACTTTGCAAATCCTCGAGGCTGAACTTTTTTAATATTCATCACAACAGCTCCACTGCCCAAATCATTTTTTGCCAGTTCAATTGCTTCCTGCTCTGTTTTTGCCAAAAATTTTTTTATTATCATTCTACTGTCACCATCCCAACTGATTGCAATTCTACATCTGCGTCAATTTCATTATAAGATAATATATGCAAATTTCTGAATTGCTCTTCTGTCAATTTTTTAAAGTACATTCGAACAATCGGAGACGTAATCACAATTGGTGTTCGACCAAGTTCTTCTAGTTTATTCGTCTCTTCCTGCAAAGATGCCATCAAGCGCTGTGTATAATCCGGATCCAACGCCAAATAAGAGCCTTGTTCTGTCTGCTTAACTGCTCCCATAATTTCCTGCTCTGCCTTTGGATCCAGCGTAACGACACTGGTCGGCTCATTACTGAAGAAATATTGGTTAGAAATCGCTCGCTTTAAATTCTGTCTGACGTATTCCGTCAAAATATCCGTATCATGTGTTGTAGGTGCGTAATCTGCCAGCGTCTCAAAAATAGTAACAAGATCTCTAATAGAGATTCCCTCGGCCAAAAGGTTTTGCAATACCTTTTGAATTTCTCCAACGCTAAGCAATTTCGGTACAAGTTCACTGATAAGCGTAGAATTCTCCTCCTGAATATTATCAATAAGACTCTGAACATCCTGCCTTGTCATTAACTCATGCAGATGTGTGCGAATAATTTCTGTCAAATGCGTAGCAATAATAGACGGCGGATCTACTACCGTATAACCCAGGGACTCTGCTCTCTCTCTCTGACTCTCCGTAATCCACAGAGCAGGCAGATGATAGGACGGCTCAAATGTCGGAATACCCGATATCTCCTCTTCCACATACCCCGGATTCATGGCCATGTAGTGGTCAAATAGTATCTCCCCTTCACTAACCGGTACACCTTTTATTTTAATCAAATACTGGTTAGGATTCAACTGAATATTATCTCGCAGACGAATCATTGGCACTACACATCCCAATTCCAAAGCGATCTGACGACGAATCATAACAACTCGGTCTAACAAGTCGCCTCCCTGATTAACATCGGCTAATGGAATAATACCATAACCAAACTCCAATTCAATTGCATCCACTTGAAGAAGTGAACTGACATTTTCCGGACGCCGAATCTCCTCAGCCGATTCTTCTTCCTCGGAAACTGCCACATCCGTCTCCGCCATTTCCAACTCCCCTGCCATCATTCGGCCGGTTATTATAAACAATATACCATAGCCAGAGAATATAATAATATTCATTGGTGTAAAAAGCCCCAGTCCAATCAGTGATATTCCGACTATATATAGCACTTTAGGTGTAGAAAAGAGCTGCCTTTGAAGAATATTTCCAATATCTGCCTCTTTTGAACTCTTTGTTACCAAAATACCGGTTGCCAGAGAAATCATAAGCGAAGGAATCTGACTGGTAAGACCGTCACCAATCGTCAGAATGGAATATGTCTGGATTGCCGTATTAAAATCCATTCCATTCATAAGAACTCCCAAAGCAATACCTGCCACAAAATTGAGTACAGTAATAACAAGTCCTGCCGTCGCATCTCCTTTTACATATTTCGTAGCACCATCCATAGAACCGAAAAAGGCGGATTCCTGTTGAATTTTTTCTCTTCGCAGTTTTGCCTCTTCATCGGTAATCGCCCCTGTGTTCAAATCGGCATCAATCGCCATCTGCTTACCCGGCATAGCATCCAATGTAAAACGAGCTGTAACCTCTGACACACGCTCAGACCCCTTATTGATAACGAGCAACTGCATAATTAAAAGGACAAAGAATACGATAGCACCAACAATAAGGTTACCTCCGCCCACAAAGTTGCCCATTGTGCTAACGACATTTCCAGCCTCGCCGTGCAACAGAATATTTCTTGTCGAACTAACATTCAAAGAAAGCCGGAACAACGTCATTAAAAGCAATAACGTCGGAAAACTCGACATGTCAAGCGGTTCTTTCGAAAACAATGCATTAAACAATATAATCATGGACACCGCAATATTCAAAGTGAAGAGGATATCCAGCAGGATTAATGGAACCGGTATAATCAGGCACATAATCGGTGCTAAAATAAATGCTCCAAGAGCAATATCTGTCTTTTGCATGGTATCTCCTCCTCTCTAACTTACTTATTCAAGAATTATTAATCGTTTATTAAGTAGGCAATTCTTCCTGTAAACTATATACATAAGCGAGAATCTCCGCAACAGTCTGATACAATTCCGGCGGTATCTCAGCACCAATATCAACATTGTGATACAACATTCTTGCTAACGGCTTATCTTCAACAATTTCAATATGATTTTCATGTGCAGTATCTTTTATCTTCTGCGCCAGATAATCTGCACCCTTTGCAATCACCACAGGTGCCTCTGCAAGTTCCTTATCATATTTCAACGCCACAGCCAAGTGTGTCGGGTTTGTAATGACAACATCAGCTTCCGGCAATGACTGCATCATTCGCCTCCGCGACGCCTCTTGCATCTTTCTTCTAATTTGTCCCTTAATCTGCGGATTACCTTCTGAGTTCTTATACTCATCTTTTACTTCCTGCTTTGTCATCTTCATATCATCTTTAAACTTCCAGCGCTGATACAAAAGATCAGCAAAAGCAATCACCAAAAAAACAGCTGTAATCTTAAAAGATATATTCAAAACAGTGTCTACAATCATTCGGACAGCTGACATAACATCAAGCTGATATATTCCCAAAATCATGCCCCATTCATCCTTCAGGGAGTCATAGACAACATAAAACAAAACGCCTACCTTCAAAACTGATTTAATCAGTTCTACGACTTTATCTTTTGAAAACATTCTTTTAAAGCCATTAATAGGGTTTATTTTAGAAAACTTTGGCATCATTGGTTTTGCTGTTACTTTCCATTTTACCTGAACAACATTGACAACAAATGCCCCGACAAGCGCAAATGCTAACACAGGCAGAATCGTAATCAATATTTCTCTGCCGCCAAACGTTAGCACTCCCATGGCTCGCGGAATCGAAAAATCATCGGCAACAACATCGGCAATATTGCCATAATAAAAATGGAACATTGTATAAATGCGGTCATACATAAATCCGCCAAATATTTTCATACAAACAAACAAAATCAAAAGTAATACCGCCGTATTCAAATCCTGACTTTTAGCAACCTGGCCTTCGTTTCTGGCATCTTCCAGTTTTTTAGGAGTGGCATCTTCTGTCTTCTCGCCACCTTCCCCGTCTTTCGCAAAAAATTGTAAATTATATTCTAAAACCAACCAATCACCTGTCCCTATGGCTTAAACCCATTTACCACATTTGTTATCACCTGCTTCATTTCTGAAAAGACAAAATCCGATACAGTAGGAAGAGTCTGCACAAGAAGAATCAGTATAACGATACCAACCATTACTTTAATCTGCATACCGACAACAAACATATTCATCTGTGGAGCCGCTTTTGAAAGAACACCAAGTACTACATTAATAAGTAGCATACAGCAAAACACAGGCAATACAATCCGAACAGCAATCAAAAAATAATCCCCCATAAAAGTAATCATAATCTGAGCAAGATTTTGCCGAAATACAGCCTGTCCAACATTGTAATATTGAAAACAATCAATGATTGCCCGTATTATATAATAATGCATATTCGTTACCAACATCAGCAGCATAAATAAATAATTATAAATATTTCCTGTAATCGTAACTTGCGAATTGGAGAGCGGATCAAACATTTGCGCCATCGACAATCCCATCTCAATATCCATTATTTGTCCTGCAAAATTAATAATATACGTACACAAAGTGCACATAAATCCAAGTATCGCCCCTGCCGCCGCCTCTTTCAGAACGAGTGCTGAAAAACCAAATACCCCTTCATATGAGACAGTTACTACCGGTACTGTCTGAATCACAACAATTGACAGAATAAAACTTATTGCCGCCTTTACCCGTGCCGGTATTGAATTATACCGAAACATCGGTGCTGTCATCACAAAGGCAGAAACACGCATAAGAACCAGTAGATAATACTCCATATCCTGAATCGTAAAGGACATATCATCCTCCTACATAGGCTGAAAAATGGTTACATAAATCATTAAAGAACTCAACACAGTTATTCATAATCCATCCGCCGCAAACAAGTAATGCCAAAAAAATAGCAACCAATTTAGGAACAAAGGTCAATGTCTGCTCCTGAATTGAAGTAACAGTTTGAAAAATGCTAATAACCAGCCCCACAATTAATGATACCAATAAAAGAGGCATAGAACATTTAAATATAAGCCAAATTGTCTGCTGTGCAATATCAAGTACGTCAGCATCTGTCATAGTATCTCCTCCCCTTTACTTTAATAAAATGTTCTGACCACTTGTCCAATGACAAGATTCCATCCATCCGCCAAAACAAAAAGCAAAATTTTGAACGGCATGGAAATCGTCGTCGGCGGCAGCATCATCATTCCCATTGACATTAAGGTTGACGCCACCACCATATCAATCACAATAAATGGCAAATATATCAAAAATCCAATAATAAATGCAGTTCTCAATTCACTAATCATAAATGCAGGAATAAGAACTGTCGTCGGGATATCTTCCACAGACTCTACTGTTGCATTATCATCCTTTTGCTGAATTTGAAGGAAAAGTTTGATGTCCTTTCTTCTTGTCTGCTCAAACATAAATGTACGAATTGGTTTTAATCCCGCATTCAATGCCTCCTCCTGTGTCAACTCACCGGCATCATACGGCTGAACACAATCCGAATTAATCTGCGTAATAATCGGTGACATAATAAATAACGTCAAAAACAACGCAAGCCCAATCAAAACCTGATTGGGTGGTGTCGTCTGCGTCCCCAGAGCAGATCGCAAGAAATGCAAAACTACAATAATTCTGGTAAACGACGTCACCATAATTATTATAAAAGGGGCAATTGACAGTAGAGTCAAAACAAGAATCATTTTTAAACTCGCAGACAAACTACTACTCCCGGCATTACTTGTAATATTAAACTCAAAGTCTTCCGGCGTGTCCGGATCCTGCTTTTCTCCTGTTGTACTTCCCTCAATCTCATCAACACTTGCGTCTGATTTAACGCCCGCTGCATAAATTTTTACATCACAAAAAAAGGTTAATACAAACAGTAGAACCGCAAAAACACCAAACCGAAAAAACACTCGATACAATCTCTGCTGTCTATTCATACATACCAACCTTTTCTATTTCTCTTTTTTTATTTTATGGTAGCCTGAACGAATCCGATCCATTATATCACGAAACGCCTCAGCTGACTGACCATTCATTTTCTCTTCCGTAAAATCAAGCTGTTCCTCTTCCAACGATGTCAAAAAAGTAATATTGTCCTTCGAAACACCTATTGAATAATATTTATTTCCCAACTGTACAATCTGAATATATTTATTCGGCGCAATTCGAAATGATTCAATCACCTTAATATTCTTTGTATGCGTTGGGACAACTCCGGATTTACCAATCCACTTTGTCGTATAGTAGGTAGCGACAAGAACCAGAACGAATACAATTAAAACTGTAATCATCTCCAGTACATTCTGCCAAGTCATACTCAACCAACTGCTTTCTTTACAGCCTCTAATACACGATCAGCCTGAAATGGTTTTACGATAAAATCTTTCGCACCTGACTGAATGGATTCAATAACCATTGCCTGCTGTCCCATTGCGGAACACATAATCACTGTAGCTCCGGCATCTGACTCTTTAATTTTCTTCAATGCTTGAATACCATCCATTTCAGGCATAGTAATATCCATCATAACCAGGTCCGGCTTCGTCTCCAAACTTTTTTCAACAGCCATTGCGCCGTTTTCAGCTTCACCTGCTACCTCATATCCATTCTTTGTCAAAATATCTTTGATCATGACTCTCATAAATGCTGCATCATCACAAACCAAAACACTTTTTGCCATTGTAAACTCTCCTCCATTTACTCTTTTATAATCTCGGTAACTCTGATACCGAAACTTTCTTCAATTACTACAACTTCGCCCTTTGCGACAAACTTTCCATTGACAAGGACATCAATCGGTTCTCCCGCCAACTTATCAAGTTCGATAATAGTACCCGGCGTAAAATCAAGAATCTCTTTAATTGACTTACTTGTCCTTCCCAGTTCAACGGTAACCTCCAACGGAACATCCATGATGAGGTCAATATTCTCTGGCGCAATACCATCCAGATTCGGCGGTGCCATAAAATTCTGGAACTGTGCAGGCTGTATATTGAGATCCTGCGGCGGCATTGCATACATCGGCTGTTGCATTGCCATATTCATCTGCGGTGCCGGCTGTGGTGCCGGTTGTGGTGCCGCTGGTGCCGGTTGTGGCTGAGGCGCCGCCTGTGCCGCCTGTGGTGCCGCCTGTGGTGCTGCCTGAGGTGCCGTAGCCGGCTCCGGTGCCGGTGGTTCACTCTCAACCGGCTCCGATGTTCCCAATGTAACACCCATAAACTGCTGATAAATTCGTCTGGCAAATTCCACCGGATATAACTGCATAATCTGACTGTCTACCAAATCTCCGATAACCATACGAAATGTAACTACTACAAAATAACGCCCTTCCAGCTCCTCTATTTGATCTGAAAACTCTGGAGCGAAATCCACTCTTGTAGCAGTCGGCGGACTAATATCCACCATATCATCAATCATTGATGACATCGACGTAGCGGCAGAACCCATCATTTGGTTCATCGCCTCACAGATAGCACTGAGATGTAACTCTCCCAGTTCTCCCTCTGTACTTGTACCGTCGCCGCCCATCATCAAATCTGTGATAATCTTAACATCATCTTCTTTTAGGACAAGGAGATTTCTCCCCTCTAATCCCGCTCTGTACGAAATATAAATAAACACGCAAGGTGTTTCTTGCTGCTCCGACAGTCGATCCATTGTCGTATAAGAAACGACAGGTGTTGTTATATCAACTCGGTTATTTACTAAGATAGAAAGCGTCGTAGCCGCTGTTCCCATACTGATATTAGCAATTTCGCCCAGCGCATCACTTTCCTCCGGAGTCAGCATTTCGGACTCAGGAACTTCAAACGCATCATCCGTCGCAGTTGCCGAATCTACCGCCGCATCATCTGTAGCAGGTTCATCATCCGACATACTACCTAACAACGCATTTATTTCCTCTTGCGAAAGCATCCCGTCCATTGCGTTACTCCTCTCTATATATTGATTTTATTTTTACTGCATAGGAGTCCTCGTAAGAACCCGGTATTGCAGAAAATTTCTTAATATTACCCACATACACATCCAATTCATCTTCTATTCGAGTATCAATTTTTATAATATCACCCGGCAGCAAATGAATAAAATCGTTTACTGATATCGCACTCTTTCCCATAATCGCGCGTACAGGAATCTTGGCTTTCTGTATCAGTTCCTCCCAAACATCACTGTAACTGTGATTATCCTTAACCTGCGAAGTCGAATACCAATACTTCGTATTCAACTTATCAATCACCGGTTCAAGTACTGTATACGGAATACAGACATTCATCAATCCCTCAGCAGTGCCTATTCGAATATTCATCGTAATAATGGATGTCATTTCATTCGGTGTAACAAACTGTGCAAATTGAGAATTTGTCTCTATTCTCTCAAGCATCGGCTCCAACTGCTGTACACTCTGCCACGGTTCCACCAGCAGATTGGTACATATCACCATAATTCTTTCAATAATCGTCAATTCAATATCCGTAAATTCACGAGTCTTATCTAATGGCTGACCGTCACCGCCAAGCATACGATCAACAATTGCGAAGCCGAGCCCTGTTGCCATTTCCATAATAATATTGCCCTCTAAAGGATTAAAATTGACAACACCGAGCAACACCGGGTTCGACAGTGAATTCGAAAACTCCTGGTATGTTGCAGCCTCCGAATGCATGACTTCGACCTGCACATTCTTACGCAGATACACCGGAAGGTTTGTGGAGAGCAACCGAGCATAGTGTTCAAAAATAAATACCAATGTACGCAAATGTTCTTTTGAAAACTTAGAAGGTCTGGCAAAATCATAATCTTTGACCTGCTTCTCGTCTATGGCCTCTGTGTCTGTCGGGTCGAATTCACCGCTGTTCAATGCAGACAACAGATTATCAATCTCATTTTGCGACAGCACATCGCTCATGCCACGTTCACCTCACTACTCCGTATCAATTTATATTATAGTTCACGGTGCAAAACAACCGCTCAACCTATCATAACATATTTTCGCGCCAACTTCAACAAATTTATGTAATCAACTCGATTTATGCTTTCAAGAAATTCTTCAAGGCAATTTCCACAATACATTTTGTGTCATATTTTTCCTGAATTCTTTTTATTGATTCCTGCTGAATCGCAGTCTTATCAATATTACTCATTGTATATTCACCTATCACTTCCTGTACAATCTCCTCAACATACACCGTAGACTCATCCAATAATTTCTTGATATCTTCAAAGTCTTCTGCCTTTTTGTTCAGAGACACTGTCATTCCGCCGATAACCGCGTAATGCATCTCATCTCCCTCTTTTTGCAGATTGATATTTACTTTATCATCATACGTAATATCAATTCGTTCCAAATCAGCAATCGTGTAATCTTCAGATTCATCATCTTTTGAATCAATCTCCAAATCAATAACTGACGACACCTTATCCACCAGATTACTTGTCTTATTCATCGCCGGCATAACCGAAAAGACTAACACCGCAGACAACACCAAATTAATAATGGTCGATGCCATAATGATAATTGTCAGTATGTTTTTTTTCATAACGTTGTCCCCCTTAATTGCTCGTATATATTTTTATTTCAACACGTCGATTGCGAGCCCGTCCCTTTGATGTCTTATTGTCAGCAATCGGATGATACTCTCCACAACCGGTCGGTTCCAGATTTGCCGGATTCATCTTTTTCTTTTTGACAAGGTATTCAAACACCTCTGTTGCTCTTGCCGAAGACAAATACGTGTTGTTTTTAAACTGTCCGCTCGAAATCGGCACATTATCCGTATGCCCCTCAATCTTAATATGATGAGAACCATATTTTTTCAAAATATCACCAACTTTGCTGAGTACCGGAAACATCGACTTTTTTATTTCAGCAGTTCCGGAATCAAACAAAATTCCTCCATTAAGCGATATTTGGACATATTGATAGTCTTTGTCTACATTTATAGAAATATCATCATCGACATTTTTGGCTTCTGCCGCATCCACCACGTCACTGTATACCGCCTCAGTCTTTTCCTTTTGTTGTAGGAATTTCTTCTCTTCCACGGCATTTTCCACTTCAGCTGTAACCGCCGCTGTCTGCTCCTCGCTCTCCGTAGCATCTTTCTTGTCTTCTTTCGTTGTATCTTTATTTTGTTCCCCGTCATAAGTTGTTTTCTGATCTTCTTTGCTTTTGTCGTCTTCTCCAGTATTCTCAAATTCATTAAAATACTGCGAAATCGAAACAGCCTGATCTGTGCCGCTCGAAACAAAAGGTCCTTCACCAATAGTTGCACCGCCATTGCTAAAAATGCCAATCTTCTCTGTCATAGAAGTAACAAGCTGTTGATACTTGTCAGCATCTACTGTCGACATAGAAAATAGCAACACAAAGAAGCATAACAGCAGATTCATCAAGTCGGCAAATGTATTAATCCAGCCGCCAGTATCCGGCTGATCCTCTTCTTTTTTATCTCTTGCCATTACGCCTCACCACCTTGCCCGGAACCATCACCACCAAGCACTGCTTCACGTGAACTTGGGGCAAGGAAAGATTTTAATTTTTCTTCTATCACTCGCGGATTTTCACCCGCCTGAATAGACAGTATGCCCTCGCAAATAACTTCTTTTGCCATAATCTCTCTTGCATTTTTAGCACGGAGTTTCGTCGCAATTGGAATACCAATCCAGTTTGCAATAAGAGAACCATACAACGTAGTAATCAAAGCCACCGCCATGTTCGGACCAATCGAACTAGGATCATCCAAAAGCTTAAGCATGTTAATCAAACCAATCAAAGTACCGATCATTCCCCATGCAGGTCCCATACCAGCTAAACTATCCCAAAAACTAATAACTTTTCCATGTCGCTGCTCGATGCAATTCAATTCAGTCTCTAATATACTGGAAACAAGCTCCTGATCTGTACCATCGACAATCAGCATAATCCCTTTCTTCAAAAACTCGTCATCAATATCACCGGCAGCTTCTTCCAACTGAAGAAGGCCTTCTTTTCTTGCAACATTTGCCAAGTCAATAATGGTATGTATCGTCTTGCCCTCGTCACTGTCTCCTCCCTTGATAGACAGAGTAAATGACTTCAATTTATTGACAAAATCACCAATATCATCCGCCATGGTCATCATACACATCAGCGCACCTACAACAACGATAAGGAACGAAGGCAAATCCCAGAAGTTCCCCAATGCGGCGACCCCCTGATCGCCGGAACAGATACCATATACAACGGCGGCGGCACAGCCGACCAAACCGATTATTGTTGCTATATCCACGTTTACACCACCTTATAAATTAAAAGATAAAAGCTCTTTCTTAAATAATTTTACTAGCTTTTTTACCTCTTGTCTACCTTCTTTTACAATTATCTTGCGTCCCGTAGACATTGTAATCACAGTATCCGGTGTCTCCTCAACTGTCTCAATCAAATCATTGTTGATAGAAAGTACCGAACCATTCATCCGCGTTACATCAATCATACCAACACCCTCTTTCACCATTGTGCAACTATCTTATTCTATTATACAGGGTTTGAGTGAAAAATGCAATAGAAAAAGGGGATCAGACTCATAAGCCGATCCCCTTAATTAGTCAAACCAAGAACTTCATTATCGCTTCAAATTAACTAGTTCTTCCAAC
>CAMVIN010000052.1 GCA_947167565.1 uncultured Clostridia bacterium
AGTGGCAATATTTACTTGGATCAGCTGCTCAGAGAGGTAGACAATGCTCCATTTATTCATACGGAGCAGATACGGTTACCATTTCCAATTTGGCATTTTTGCGGCAGACTGGCATGGTTTTTTCGCTCGAAAAGTCAGCCGGAGAGTATTCGGGATACACGGTACCGTGTTCGGAAGTTTTTTTATCATATAGACTGGTCTAAAGACAATGTGCTGATTGTATCACATGGTTTTTTGATTTTCAATTTTATTTATGAACTGTTTCGTCTTGGGTTTATAGGTAAGGAAGTTCGTCGTGTGCGTAATGGTCTGCTTTATATTTATGAAGTGCCGGATTATAGGCGCCCTAATTTTCAATATAAGAAAAAAAAGTAATTTTGTAGAGCAAATTATTAGAGAGGAATCAGCATAGGGTATGAATATCACAATTCTTTGTGTCGGCAAAATAAAAGAAAGATTTTATACAGATGCTGTGGCTGAATATGTAAAGCGTCTGGGACGTTATGCCAAAGTAAATGTTATTGAGGTACCAGATGAGAAGACTCCGGATAATGCCTCTGAGGTCGCAGAAGAAAAAATTCGTCTGACAGAGTCGGAGCGTCTTTTGGCTAAGATAAAAGATAATATGTATGTCATTGCTTTGGATTTGAGAGGACAAGAATATGATTCAGTGGCGTTTTCGGAGCATTTGGACAAGCTTATGCTGAAGGGAAACAGTCATCTTGCTTTTGTGATTGGCGGCTCCCTTGGATTGCATAAATCGTTGCTTTCAAGAGCGCAGGAGAGTATTTGTTTTTCTAAAATGACGTTCCCGCATCAACTGATGAGAGTGATTCTCTGTGAACAACTGTATCGGGCATGTCGGATACGAAATGGAGAACCATATCATAAATAAGCATTAAACTGTAATATATTTGAGGGGAGAAAAAACATATGAATGAAAATATTAAAAAGCGCAATGATCTTCTTGCCCAAAAAGTAATTAAGGGATTGGAGTCCCGCAATATGTCAGGTTATTATGTGGAAAGCAAAGAAGAGGCATTAAATCAGGCACTGTCTCTAATTCCGAAAAATAGTTCTGTCACAATGGGAGGTGCTATGAGCGCTCATGAGATCGGACTTGTCAAAGCTCTTAAAGAAGGAGAGTACGATTTTATTGATCGGGATGACTACGAGGACAAAAGAGCAGCCATGCTGGCAGCATATGATGCTGACTTCTTTTTGTCGAGTGCTAATGCGATTACCGAAGATGGTGTTATGATAAATATTGACGGCAATTCGAATCGTGTTTCAGCAATAGCTCAGGGACCGAAAAAGGTCATTTTCATTGTTGGAATGAACAAAGTGTGTAATGATGTGGATGGCGCTATGAAAAGGGCGAGAAATGTGGCTGCTCCGATTAATGCACAGCGTTTTGGTCTGTCAACGCCTTGCGCAAAGACCGGTTCCTGTATGGACTGTAAATCACCGGACACAATCTGCTGTCAGTTTTTGATTACGAGATATTCGAGGCATAAGGATCGCATCCATGTGATTCTTGTGAATGATAGTTTGGGATTTTGAAAGAATTTTTGCAAAAGGAAAAAATTGACTAATTTTCAGTTTTCTTGTATAATGGTAAAAAAAGTAAAATATTAAGCCGTTGTGCGGAAATGAGGATGATTATGTACAAAGATATTTTGGCAAAAGTTACAAACAGGGAGACACTTGCACCAGAGGAAATACGAGAATTTATCTCGGCGGTGGCGAAGGATGAGGTCAGTGATGTTCAGATTGCAGGATTTCAGGTTGGTCTTTTGATGAAAGGAACCGAAGTCAGTGAGTTGGCAGCGTTTGCGAGCGCTATGAGGGAAAATTGTATTCCGATTAGAGCAAATGTGCCGGAAGAAATGATGGATACTTGTGGAACGGGTGGTGGGTTAAGTACTTTCAATATTTCCACCGCAACAGCCCTTGTGGCAGCATCGGCCGGTATCCCGATTGCCAAGCATGGAAGTCGTTCCCTTTCATCTTTATCAGGAAGTGCGGATGTTTTGGAGGCACTGGGAGTTAATATTAATTTGAATTCAGAGCAGGCGGCGGAATTGATAGAAAAGATTGGTATTGCCTTTATTTATGCACCTTTGTTCCATCCGGTTATGGGAAAAGTTCTTCCGCCGGAGAGCGAATTGGGAATCAAGACTATTTTCTATACGATTATTGGACCGCTTATCAATCCGGCGTTTGCGCCGAGACATTTATTGGGCGTTTATAAGCCGGAACTTCTTGATACGGTTGCCCGGGTAGCGAAAGAGATTGGGTATACAAGAGCGATGTTCGTCTATGGTCTGGATGGTTTGGATGAAATATCTCTTCTTGGAAAGACAAGAATTAATGAATTAAAAGATGGTGAGATTCGTACATATGAGATTGCACCGGAGGACTTTGGGCTCAGTCGATGCAAGTTAGAGGATATTAAGACCGGTACGCCGGAGGAAAATGCAGACACCATTCGTGGTGTGTTTTCCGGAGAAATTACAGGGCCGAGAAAAGATGCGATTATTCTCAATGCAGCAGGTGCGCTGGTTGTAGGTGATAAGGCTGCCGATTTTGGCGAGGGCATTGCTCTTGCGAAGGAGATTATTGAGAGTGGAAGGGCACAGAAGAAGCTGGAGGAGCTGATTGATGAGTCCAATAGGTTTTAAGGAAAGTCTGAAGAAAAAGGCGGAAGAGGGATTTCTTCCTGTTGTTGCAGATTTTAAATGCGTCTCCCCGGGAGAGGGGAGACTTTTTGAACAGGAGGAGGCGCCTGTACTGGCGGAAAAGATGGTACAGGCGGGTGCTCCGGCAATTTCTGTAGTGACGGAGGAAAAAGAATTTGGCGGTTCACTCTCTCTGCTTGAAAAAATAACGGACAGGATATCAATTCCGGTTCTCAGAAAAGATTTTGTTAAATCAAAAGAGGATATTTCTGTCACGAAAAAATGTGGGGCGAAAGCTATTCTTCTTATCTGTGCGTGCATGGAAAAAGAGACGCTCCGGATGCTCTATGATTACTCACTTGAAATTGGAATTGAGCCATTTGTGGAAACGCATAATCTCGAAGAAATGGAGTTTGCAAAAAAACTTAACGTGGAACTTGTGGGAATTAATAACCGGGATATTCTTTTGCTGGAAAAAGATGGTGGAACGGTCAATACAACCGTGGGGCTTGCTGACAAGAGGCCGAAGGGGGCGTTTCTTATCAGTGAGAGCGGGATTTTGACGCCGGAAGATGCTGAGAGAGCAGTGCAGCATGGGGCAGATGCTATACTCGTAGGGACTGCGATTTGGAAAGCGGATAACCCCTTTGCCTTTTATCGGAGGATGATGACGTGCATACAGTAAAAGTGAAATTATGCGGACTGATGAGAGAAGAGGATATCTTGCTCTGCGCCGAGGCGGGAGCGGATATCCTTGGTTTTGTTGTGGAATATCCGGTAAAGGTGCCTTGGAATTTATTGACAGACAGGGCGAAAGAACTGCTTTCTGTAGTTCCTGATAATAAAAAAAAGTGTGTTGTCACTGGGGGGAGTTCGGAGAAAATCATAGAATTGGCAAGACAGCTAAGACCGGATTATCTGCAGCTTCACTATCAGGAGACGGCAGAGGATATCCAACAGATTGTGGCGGCGGTCTCATCTCTTGGAATAGAGATTATAAAGACTGTTCCTTGTAAAAAAGAAGAACGGTTCAAACAGAGCGGTGCGGAAGATGTGACAGAGTGTGCCCGGATTTTCTCCGAGGCAGGGGCGTCGATTCTGCTTGTGGATTCAAGAGGGCCATCAAATGCGTCAAAGAAAAGTGTATCATTTGACAGAAAGCTTTTTGCAAAAGTTAAGACGGCTGTTTTATGTCCGGTCATGGCGGCGGGTGGAATTACTGCGCAGAATTGTGCACAGATAATGGAACAGTTATTGCCTGATTATATCGATGTGATGACCGGCATTGAAAACTGTCCGGGAGAAAAATCTTTTGAAAAAGTGCGGGCGCTCATGGGAAAAGTTAGTTCCGTTCAGTGTTGAACGAAAAGAATAAAGGGAGAATTAGAAGAATGAGGTATCCGAATTTTATTAACGAGGGAGACACGATTGGATTTGTGGCACCGGCTTTTGGGTGTACGATAGAGCCATATCGCTCTGCTTTTGAAAATGCGAGAAAAAAATTTGAAGAGAGAGGTTTTTCCTGTTATTTGGGAGAAAACTGTTTTTCGGACAATGGGATTGGTATCAGTAATACGCCGGAAAAATGTGCAGAGGAATTTATGCAGGAAATGGACAACAGGGAAAACGCCTGCCTGATTTCCTGCGGGGGCGGGGAACTCATGTGTGAGATTGTTCCGTATTTAGATTTTGAAAGGTTGAGACAGATTCCTCCGAAATGGTTTATGGGGTATTCTGACAATACCAATGCTGCATTTCTTTTGGCAACACTTTCGGATACGGCGGCAATATACGGTCCCTGTGCGCCGACTTTTGGTATGGAGCCGTGGCACGAGGCATTAGAGGATGCTCTTTCTTTGTTAAAGGGTGAAAAACTGACAGTTACGAACTATAAAAGGTGGGAAATCGAGTCCCGAAAAGATGAGGAACACCCTCTTGAGCCGTACAATTTGACAGAGCCGTTTGCTATGAAAGTGTTTTTGCCGAATAGAGGCTTAAAAAATGGAACGGCAAATATCTTGCCGGTGACGGGGCGGCTCATTGGTGGCTGTCTTGATTGCCTTGCCAATTTGGTGGGAACATCTTATGACAAAGTGAAAGAATTTGAGGAGAATTATCGTGAAGATGGGCTCATTTGGTTTTTAGAGGCATGTGATTTGAATGTGTTTTCTATTCGCCGGGCTCTCTGGAATCTCAGAGAGGCGGGATGGTTTGATACGGCAAAGGCCTTTTTGATTGGACGACCGATGCATTTTAATGAGCCGATGTTTAATCTTGACCAGTATGAGGCTGTGATTGGAATTCTCGGAGAGTTGAATGTGCCGGTTTACATGGATCTGGATATTGGGCACACGGCACCGATGATGCCACTAATCTGCGGGGCGATGGCAACGGTAGAGGTAGGAGATAATTCGATTTTTGTGAAGATGAGAACAGAATAGAGAGACAAAAAACATATTTTTGACAAAAAGTAGTTGACGTATGGGAAATTTATGGTATAATTTATTTTAGTGCAAAAATACCCGATCAGTTGTATTCAGCACAATCTACAACTGGAGGGAGGTAAGGTGTGATACAATGTCTAGTGTAACAGTTAAAGAAAACGAATCATTGGATAGCGCATTACGTCGTTTCAAGAGAAACTGCGCAAAAGCTGGTATTCAGCAGGAGATTCGTAAGAGAGAGCATTATGAAAAACCAAGTGTCAGACGTAAGAAAAAGTCTGAGGCTGCTCGTAAAAGAAAATTCAAATAATAAGCACATAGAAAGCGGTCTGTTTTCATATATTTAGAAAGCAGGCCGCTTTCGCTATGCCTATCAGTAACCATTTGATGGGAGTGGCATAGAATAGTAGTGAAGAGGCAATAGTTTGGGGCGCTAATAAGCATGAAAAAAATTTCGGAGTCTTTGGACATTGCACCGGATATTCTGGAGGGGGCAACAATTGTCACATTATATGGAGGACAGAGTGCTCTGGTGGAGAATTTTAAATCTATTATATGTTTTACGCCATTTCAAATACGGCTTCAGGGCAGACATATGAAGCTGAATTTCGAGGGGACGGACCTGCAGATTGAGCGCCTGACGCGCGATGATTGTAAAATTTGCGGAAATATTCAGAATATAGAATGTCTTCCGCTTTGAGAGGTGATTGGTCTGAATTGGTTTACGGGATATGTGACATGCAAAGTTTCAAGAGGGGCTTTTGAGAGATTTTTGAATATATGCCGTCATCATGGGATTTTGATGGAAGAGTTAAGACAGGGGGATGAGCTGCTGTTTTCTATTCGTGTAAGAGATTATAAGAAACTGATTCCGTTGGCGCATAAGACGTCAGTTGTACCCCGCATCATAAAGAAAAATGGTTTTCCGTTTTGGATAAATGGTGTTTTGGGTGATTGGACCTTTTATTCCGGTTTTTTCTTCTTTTTGATTTTGGTGGAAGTGATGTCCTCTTTTGTGTGGCAGATTTCTTTTTCGGGACAAAAAACATTTTCGAAAGAAACATTGTTACGTGATGTCGAACAAATGAATGTTTATACAGGAATGAAGAGGAGTGAACTTGACTGCGACTTAATAGAAAAGAATCTGAGAGAACGACATCCGGAAATAAGTTGGGTTTCCGCAGAGGAAATAGGTAGTGTGTTGAAAATTTCTATAAAAGAAGGGAAAAATAATGTTGGAAGAAGAGAAGCGGGGGAACCATGTGATCTTACGGCTCGCTACAGCGGAACCGTAGAATCCATTTCTGTGAGTCGTGGAACAGCGCAGGTGAAGAGGGGGGACAAAGTAAAAAAAGGAGATGTTCTCATTTCTGGTTTGGTGCCGATTACCGATGATGCGGATCAGATAGTGGACAATCAAATGGTGGAGGCAACCGGGGATGTGGTACTTTCTGTTCATAAAAATATTTCTGAAGAAATACCGCTTACGTATAAAAAGAAAAAAAAGACAGGCCGAATTTTGAAGACATACCATATTTTTACAGACAATTATACATTTTCTTTAAAAAATCCATTGAAACGGTTGGATAATTCTTATAAATATGATATAATGAAATCTGTATGCTGTGAAAAGACAATTTATCCACTAATGTGGCATTTTCGCATACAGTCAGAATCCCGCATGGAATACAGTGAGATACTGTCTACATATACAGAGGAAGAACTAAAGGCAGAGGGGAATCGACGGTATCAAAGAATACTGGATTCACTTGAACAGAAAGGCATGAAGATTATTCGGCGCAATGCTGTTTTGCGTCCGAAAGACGAGAAGACATGGTATTTGAAAGGTAAACTTTTATTTTTATGCAGTACGGCGGTGAGAAAGCCTATCAAGACAGGAGGTAAAAATGGAGAATCAGGAGATCATTCTTGATATACCGGCAGAACATGAACAAAATATTTTCGGTCAGTTGGATGCCTATGTCCGGAAAATCGAGCAGACGCTCTCGGTCAATGTGATTCTCAGGGACGGTTCGGTGAAGATTATTGGAGAGGCTTCAAGAATTGAACAGGCAGACAGAGTGTTTCATGAACTAATTACCCTGTCAGAGCGAGGCAATACCATTACGGAGCAAAATGTAGATTATGTATTGGCACTGTCGCTGGAGAATGAGCGCGCATCCTTATTGGAGCTTGATGAGGAATTGATTGGTTATACGATTCAGGGAAAGCCGATAAAACCGAAGACAATAGGCCAGCAGAAATATGTGAAACAGATACGGGAACGGATGATGGTGTTCGGGATCGGACCTGCGGGTACGGGGAAGACGTATCTCGCTATGGCGATGGCGATTCAGGCATTTAAGAAAAATGACGTGAGTAAAATTATTTTAACGCGTCCGGCGATCGAAGCAGGGGAGAATCTTGGATTCCTGCCCGGTGACTTACAGAGTAAGATTGATCCGTATCTGCGCCCGTTATATGATGCGCTGTACCAGATTATGGGAGCGGATTCTTTTGTCAAAAATTCTGAGAAAGGTTTAATTGAAGTGGCACCTCTCGCTTATATGCGGGGGCGTACTTTGGATAATGCGTTTATTATTTTGGATGAAGCCCAGAACACGACACCGGCTCAGATGAAGATGTTCCTGACCAGAATCGGGTTTGGCTCCAAAGTTGTCATTACTGGGGATTTATCTCAGAAAGATCTCCCGTTTGGGGCACTTTCAGGACTGGAACAGGCAGAGATTGTATTAAAAGATGTGGAAGAGATTGGCTTCAGTTATTTGACGAGTAAGGACGTTGTGCGTCATCCCCTTGTTCAAAAAATTGTACATGCCTATGATAAGTATGAGGCGAGGGAGAAATACCGTGAATCGAGAAAAAAGGGAAAGGGTAAAAAGAATTGACGATTTATTTTGAAAATGAGAGTAACATTTCGTTTGAGTTCGATGAAAAAAAACAGTTGGATTTATTGGTCTCATATGTGACCAATTTCGTAAAATGCCCTTATGAGCCTGAGGTTAGTGTCACGATTGTGACAAAAGAGCGCATTCATGAAATGAATTATGAATATCGACAAGTTGACCGTCCAACCGATGTGCTCAGTTTTCCTATGATGGAATACGAGGAGCCGGCAGACTTTGAAAGTGATATGTTTTTGCGTTCACTTTCTGTATCTCCGGATACAGATGAGGTGATACTTGGGGATATTGTTCTGTGTGCAGAGGTGATTTGTGAGCAGGCAAAAGAGTATGGACACTCTGAATTGAGAGAGTTTTCCTTCCTGGTAGTGCATAGTATGCTTCATTTGTTTGGCTATGACCACATGGAGGAAGAAGAGAGAGAACAAATGGAGCAGACGCAGCGAATGATTATGGAACAATTAGGAATTTCGAGATAAAAGGACAGGCCACAGAGTGGCAGAATGAGAGGAACTATGGACGAGAAAATAAAAAAGATATTGATTCTTGCAGGAAGTATATTGGGGGCGGCGGTGCTAATTTCGATAATTAGTTTTCTAGTATATTCATCTGAGAAAAAAAAGTCAAAGGAAGAGCTGCCGACCACCCCGCCGGTTGTAGCAGAATCGACACAGGTACCTACCGCAACACCGGCACCGACCAAAGATCCTCATGCCGGGAAAGTACAGAGCTCGCTGAGCGGTGAATGGGTTAAAAAATCCGTGGAAAATAAGCGTCCGGTTGCCATCATGATTAATAATATAGGGTACGCATTTCAGCATCAGTATGGTGTTTCTAAAGCTGATATTGTTTATGAAGCACTGGCAGAGGGCGGGATTACCCGTATGATGGCAATTTATCAGGATGTAAGCAAAGTAAAGAGAATCGGTTCTGTTCGAAGCGCACGTCATTATTATGTACAGTTTGCTTACGAGTGGGATGCTATCTTTTGTCATTTTGGACAGACTAAATATGCGATTTCTATGATGAACAAACTAAAGACGCAGAATGTCAGTGGTTTGTCTGCTATCGGTCCGGTTGTCTACGCCAGAGATTACTCTATCGTAGCGCCGCACAATGTATTTACTAATGGGAAAAAGATTAAAAAAGGTGCAAAGAAATTAAAATATTCTCTCAAAAAAAGAAAGGGAAAGCAGGCAGAACATTTTCATTTCTATGAGAAAAACACAGATTTGGACAGTGGTGATAAGGCGAAAAATATTACGATTCCTTTTTCAAATTATTCAACCTGCAAGATGAAGTATAACAAAAAAAACAAAACCTATATGAAATTTGAATATGGGAAAAAGCATATGGATCTTGCTTACAAAAAACAGCTTTCTTTTAAAAATGTCATTATCCAGATTGTGAAAGAATCCAATAAGGATCACAATGGATATCAGACAATGGAATTGTCTAATAATAAAGGAGAGGGCTACTATTTTACAAATGGTAAGCGGATAAAAATAACATGGAAACGAAAAGGCTCCGGAAAGTCAGTGGAGATGGCATACTATGACAAGGATGGGAATGTTCTCACTATTAACCCGGGGAAGACATACATAGCGGTTTATCCGAAAAAGCGTAAAAAACTGATTTCTGTCAAATAAAAATCTGCAGAAATAGAAAAGGAAGGAACTTTTTTGTGAGTGATAGGAAAGAGACAAAAAAAGCGGATTATCTAAAACAGGGAGGCATTTTGGCAATGGCTTCTCTGTTGGTGCGTTTTATCGGGATGGTATACCGCGTGCCGATGAACAACATACTGGGGTCCAAAGGAATTGGTATTTATGGTATTGCATTTGATATTTATGATATTGTACTGATTATCTCTTCTTATAGCTTACCATTGGCTCTTTCTAAGATTGTATCCAGCTTACAGGCACAGCGTCAGTTCAGAAATGTAGGACGCGCATTCAAAGTGGCTCTCGGATTTGCCATTGGTTCCGGTGGCTTGTTTTGTCTTGTCCTTCTTTTTGGCGCAAGTTATATTGAGACACATATTTATCCACAGTACCGGGGATTGCAGATTCCCCTTCGTGTACTTGCACCAACTATTTTTATTGTAGCACTTCTTGGCGTTTTTCGTGGCTTTTTTCAAGGCAAGAAAACGATGATTCCAACCGCTTTTTCGCAGGTGGTTGAGCAGATTGTCAATGCTGTTGTCAGTGTGTTGGCGAGTTATTATTTTATGAAGTGGAACGCAGAAAATGTGAATCAGTCTGCCTGGGGAGCGGCAGGAGGTACACTTGGTACCTGTCTGGGAGCAGCATCGGCTCTTCTTGTTGTACTTTTTGTGTATTGGCTTTATCGCCCGGTACAGTTGAAATTAGAGAGAAGAGACACCTTTACAAGAGATGTCTCATATTCGTATCTTTTTCGCATTCTGATTATTACAATTCTTCCGGTTGTCCTGTCACAGACTGTGTATAATATTACAGGACTGATAGACTACAAATTATTTGGCTCCATATGTGGGGAAAAAGGGATACACGAGGATTTAATCAGCAGTTATATCGGCGTATACAGCGGTCAGTACCGTGTGCTCTGCAGTGTGCCAATTGCGATTTCAACGGCAGTTGCATCGTCGATGATTCCGAGTGCTGTGGCAGCCTATGCGCAGAACGACGTAGAGCAGTGGCGAAAAAATGTGGCGTCCGGTATAAAATTTAATATGATTATTGCAATTCCCTGTGCTGTTGGATTTTCAATGCTTGGATTTTCAATTACCAAAATGTTGTTTCATACATCTGAATATATCGCAGGGGTTCCCTCCCATATTCTTGGTGGAAGATTATTGACAGTGGGCTCATTGGCAGTCATTTTCTATGCTTTGTCCAATGTCACAGGGGGAGCGCTTCAGAGTATTGATAAAATGAGGCTTCCGGTTATTCATTCTGTGATTTCATTGGTTGTTCATATCTGTATTGTCATTGGATGCTTGAAATTTACAAATATGGGAATCTATGCTATAATAATTGGAAATGTTACGTTCCCGATTGTTGTATTTGCTCTCAATCTTTTGGCTATTAAGCGCTATGTTCCGACATATCGCCAGGAATGGCTCAAGACCTTTTTAACACCGGTTTCGGCCTCGGTATGGATGGCTGTATCAATTGCACTTGTCTATTGGTTAATCGGACTGATTACGTATTCCAACATTGTTCGTACAATAATTTCTCTTTGTGTGGCGGTGTTTGTTTATTTTGCTACATTTCTACTTTTGAATGGATTGACAAGAGAGGAATTGTTTGATTTTCCGATGGGAAGAAAGTTATATATTGTTGCGCGGAAACTACATCTGATGGAATGATACGGAGGGGGGACGACAGGTTTTGGATGTCCAATATACCTTTAAGAGATACGAAAAAAAATATATATTGTCTCATGAACAGTATCAATATTTGTACAAGAAACTTCAGGAATACATGGAACCGGATTTGTATGGGAGATACACGATTTGTAACATATATTTTGATACAGATGATTTTGCCTTGATTCGCAAATCAATTGAAAAGCCCGCTTACAAAGAAAAATTTCGAATGAGGAGTTATGGTGTTGTGACACGAGAAGCGGATGTGTTTGCAGAAATCAAGAAAAAATTTAAAGGTGTTGTCTACAAGCGGAGAGTTGATACGCATTGGGACAGTTTCCTTGAATTTATCAAAAAGGGCGGTGACACACAGGAGCCGGTTTCAGAGGATGTTCATTCTGCGACAGAGATGAGGGAATTCATTCGTCGATATGATATTAAACCTAAGGTTTTTCTTGCATATGACAGGGAAGCTTTTGCAGGGATAGAAGACAGTGAAATCCGACTGACTTTTGATAAGAATATACGTTGGCGGGATTATGATTTGAATTTATACACAGATGATTCCGGAATGCCTGTGCAGCCCGGAGAGAATTCAGTTATCATGGAGATTAAGGTGCCTTATGCCATTCCGCTTTGGCTCACGAAGATTTTGAGCGAAAATCAGTTGTATCCCGGCTCATTTTCTAAATACGGCACCTGTTATACAAATTTTTTGGCGAATAAGATATTTGCGGAAAGGGAAGAATGACATGTTAGATACTATTTTTGATTCGACAACAAATGCTACCGGAGTTACTATTCCGGCAGTTACATCCATACATAACCTGATTGTGTGTCTGGTAATAGCCGTGCTAATCGGAGTTTTGAATGCGTTGGTCTTTTCTTTTCGCAGTCAGCACAGTAAGAGTTTTTCTTTGACAATGGCACTTCTTCCGATGACAATTGCTATTGTTATCATGATGGTAAACGGAAATGTAGGTACAGGCATTGCCGTTGCCGGTTCTTTTGCCTTGATTCGTTTCCGCAGTATTCCCGGAACAGCGAGAGAGATTGCCGCAATTTTTACAACAATGGCTCTGGGGCTTACGATTGGCATGGGGTATGTCATGATTGCGATTGTGTTTTTTTGCTTTGAGGCTTCACTGACATTGATTCTTACCGTTGTAGGATTTGGCGGCGGCGCAGCAAGGTTAAAAAAGCAATTAAAAATCACATTGCCGGAGAATTTTGATTACAATGGTCTTTTTGATGATATATTTAAAAAATACACCAAAAAAGCAGAATTGATTCAGGTGCGGACAACCAATATGGGGACGCTTTATGAACTTACTTATGCCGTTACCATACCGCAAAATCAGATGCCAAAAGAGATGATTGATGAAATTCGTTCCAAAAATGGAAATTTAAATGTCATTTTAGGTGACTTTGAGTGGCATGAAATGTTGTAGGGTTTCGCCGGATTGCGGAGATAAAGATTGCAGTTCTGTGATTTTATTTTCAGGAGGGATTATGATGCAGAAAAAGATAATAGAAAACATATTAGTGTTTGGTTTGTGTGTTGCAGTTTCCGGGATTACCGGGTGTGCTGGCAGCGATTTTACAGGACATTCAACGGAGAGTGGGAATGTCAGTGGTTCTTCCGTGAATTCGGACAAGCCGGAGTCGAATGGGAATGGAGGAGGAAGTATTCACCTGTCTGATGACGGGAGTGAAGTGTCCGGTGATGGTATTCAGGTAACAGATAAGAAAATTACAATTACCAAAGGGGGAACTTATACCGTAGACGGAGAGGTAAAGGACGGTCAGATTTATGTGGGAGCCGGTAAAGAAGATGAGGTGACTTTGGAAATGAATGGTGTTACCCTTACCAACACAAGTGACAAGCCAATTCATGTGGAAAATGCCGGTAAACTGATTTTTACGTCAGCCGGTGAAAAAGAAAATATAATTACAGCAGGAACCGGTACCCAGTCAACGGAAAATAAAACAGTGAAGGATGCTGTTCAAGTGTCAGCGATATATTCGAAAGACGATATCACATTTGAGAGTGGTTCTTATGTCATCACAGCCTCGGGAGATGGCATTCACTCCAACGATGATGTGAAAATCAAGGGAGGTACCCTGACAATCACTTGCGGAGATGATGGAATCCATGCCAATGAATCTGTGGAATTAAAGGATGGTAAATTGGATATCAAGGGAAGTTATGAGGGACTGGAAGCCAACCAGATAGAGATTTCCGGCGGTGAACATTCTGTTGTTGCGCAGGATGATGGCATTAATGCCAATGGGGGTTCCGATGCTTTTGGCAACAACCCTGGTGGCGGTTTTGGTGGTCGTGGAGACCGCAGGCAGGGAGGTAAAAACGGACAACAGAATGGTCAAAGTGATAATGCCTCTCAGATGGCTGCCCGCACCATGGAGACGAGCGATGATGATAATGATAACAGTAATGGAGATGATGAGACAGATGAGGAGAAGACACCGAATCTTACGATAACCGGTGGGATTCTCTATGTCAATTCACAGGGAGATGGATTAGATTCTAATGGCAACCTGACAATAACAGGAGGGGAGACTATCGTAGATGGCCCTTCCTCGGATGGCAATGGTGCGCTTGATTCCGGATCAGAAAACGGTGGAATCATAAAGATAGAGGGCGGAACTGTTTTAGCAGTGGGAAGTTCAAGAATGTCTGAGTTTTTTGATGAAAATGAGTCCTTACAATGTTCTTTCCTTCACAATTTTGATGCACATTTTGGTGAAGGAGTTGAGATTGTCATTACGGATGAAAATGGAAAGGAACTCATTCGTCATAAAACTGTCCGATCCGGTGATTCTGTTGTGTTCAGCAGCGGAGATTTGCAAAAGGACAAGACTTACAAACTCCAGGCCGGCGATAATTCCGTTGATATTACATTGTCCTCCCTGTCCACTATGTCAGGCAAAGAATCTCGCGAAATGGGAGGCTTTGGTGGCGGAGGATTCCGCAAATGACAGAAAAATATTTGAAAAAAATTCGCCTTATCTCAATGATTGGTAAAATTGCTGCAGGAATTTGGGCTGCTTTGGGAATTGCTGTTGTGATTTATGTTATGACACATGAGAGCAATACAGAAAACATAGGAACACTTCCAAGAATCCTCCTCCTGACATTTGTGTGTGTTAGTTGTGCAGTTTTTGCTATTGCCATTTTCAGTGCGGTGACAGAATGTGTTCTGATTGTAAAAGAATATGGAAAAAAAGGAATCAAACCTGTGTTTTTTTCTTTCTTGATGTTTTATCTTTTGATAGCAGCATACTGTTTTTTTACACAGGCATCAGGGAAAATTTATCTTTATGGGCTGCTTGCTTCTCTTGCTGTAACAGCCGGGTCATGTACATTGAATTTATGGCGTAGAAAGTCAAATAGTGAAGAAAAAAAAGATAACAGTAAAAAAGAACGGCTCTGATCTGCCGTTCTTTTTAAGAAGATAAACAACGATGAATAACACGTACTCGGATGGTATCTTTTATTTACGGTTAAATTTTTGTTCACAGTACATACAGCGATAAATACGTCTGTCCCTGTCTGTTAGCTTGAAGCGGTGAGGGAGTTCTTGTTCAATCGAAGTGATGCAGCGAGGATTTTTACATTTGATGACATTTGTTACCGTTTCCGGAAGTGTCAGCGCTCTTTTTTCTACAATTTTATCATCCTTAATCATATTAATCGTGATGTGTTCATCTAATACACCTAAGAGATCCAAATCAATCGTTAGTGGTCCCTCTATTTTAATAATATCTTTTTTGCCCATTTTATTGCTCTTGGCATTTTTTATAATGGCGACAGAACAGTCAAGTTTCTCCAGTTCAAGATAGTGATAGATTTCCATGGCGCCACCGGCTTTAATATGGTCGATGACAACCCCTTCGTTTAATCCTCCGATATTTAACATAAGGTTGCTCCTTTCTATTGCAGAGTTATTTATTTAAACCTAATAATGTCATAATCAGTGCCATTCTCATGTATACACCAAACTGCGCCTGTTTAAAGTAGACAGCTCTTGGATCATTATCTACTTCAGTAGCAATTTCGTTGACGCGTGGAAGTGGGTGGAGAACAAGCATGTCCGCCGGTGCAAGTTTCATTTTTTTGGCGTCAAGGATGAAACTGTCTTTCAGGCGAATATAATCTTCTTCATTGAAGAAGCGCTCTCTCTGAACTCGAGTCATATATAATAAATCCAGTTCCGGAAGTACATCTTCAAGTACGCTCACTTCCTTGAATTCAATCCGATTGGCAATTAAGGTGTCTTTTCTCAGATAATCCGGTATTTTTAATTCTTCCGGGGAAATGAGGACAAATTTAACATTTGGATAACGAACCATTCCTTGAATCAGAGAGTGAACCGTGCGCCCAAATTTTAAATCGCCACACATACCGATCGTAAGATTGTCAAGACGGCCTTTGAGACTTTTTATTGTAAGAAGATCTGTCAGTGTCTGGGTTGGATGATTGTGTCCGCCATCGCCGGCATGTATGACCGGAATTCTTGAGTACATCGATGCCACAAAAGGCGCACCTTCTTTTGGATGTCTCATAGCACAGATATCTGCATAACTGGATATGACTCGGATTGTGTCAGCGACACTTTCTCCCTTGGCGGCAGAACTGGAATCTGCCGAAGAAAAACCAAGCACTTGACCACCGAGATTCAGCATGGCAGCTTCAAAACTCAGTCGTGTTCTTGTGCTTGGTTCATAAAAACAAGTTGCTAATTTCTTTCGTTTACATACCTCTGCGTAATCATCAGGATTCTGCATGATGTTCTCAGCCAGATCAATCAGTGCACCGATTTCATCAGTAGAAAGATCTAAAGCATTCATTAAATGTTTCATAAGTACCTCCGTCCGCATACAAATAATTCAAGTTAAGTATTCGTTCTTATATTTTACATCATTTTGGGAAAGGATACAATAGAAAAATTGGGAGATAATAAAAATGCAACATTTCTCTGTAAAATGTTGCATTTTTATCTTACACTATATTTATCGGACTGTCAATGAAAAAGTTAACCCCTGAATTAAAAA
>CAMVIN010000053.1 GCA_947167565.1 uncultured Clostridia bacterium
TGATGGGAATGGGTGCATTCTTGGATTTGTTTAAAGAAGAATTTGAGGAAAAGGATAGACAGATTAAAAGTCTGAGTGAGCAGTTGCAGAACCAAAGTGAACAGTTGCAGAACCAAAGTGAACAGTTACAGAACCAAAGTGAACAGTTACAGGACAAAGATGAATTGCTGCAGAATCAAAGTGAGCAGTTGCAGAATAAAGATGAATTGTTACAGAGTAATGAAAGAGAGTTAAAAGAAGAGAAGGAGGAAAACTCCCGGTTGCGGAAGGAAATCGAGGAACTAAAGAAACAGATTAAGATTGCGATGTTGTAGAAAAATATGATTTAATGAATTTAGAAAGGCAGTGAGGAAACTCACTGCTCAGACTGTAGACAAAGCAGTGTTAGGCTGACAGCTCTAACGAGCCTGTGAAAAAATTTCTGTAAATTAGACAATATACTGGTCTTCTATGATAAAATATTATATTATAGGAGGCCTTTTATTATGGCAAACAGAAAAAACAAGTTTACAAACCAAAACCAATGACTGAGGGAAAGAGAAATCTGATTCAAGGATTGCTTCAGGAGTATGATATTCAGTCCGCTGACGATATTCAGGAAGCATTAAAGGATCTTCTGTCCGGAACGATTCAAGATATGCTTGAAACAGAAATGGATAGTCATCTTGGTTATGATCGCTACGAAAGATCCAGCGAGCCAAACTACCGAAACGGCACAAAGCCAAAAACTGTTCGTAGCAAGTACGGGGAGTTCGAGGTCGATGTTCCTCAGGATCGACAGAGTTCCTTTGAACCTCAGGTGCTCCCAAAACGTCAGAAAGACATCTCTTTGATTGATGACAAGATCATTTCTATGTATGCAAAAGGAATGACCACACGACAGATTTCAGAAACGATAGAGGATATTTATGGCTTTGAAGTAAGCGAAGGAATGGTATCTGATATTACAGATAAGCTTCTTCCTAAAATCGAAGAATGGCAAAATCGTCCTTTATCTGCGGTATATCCTATCGTTTTCATTGATGCTGTACACTTCTCTGTCCGTGATGATGGAGTAATTAGAAAACTTGCCGCATATGTTGTTCTCGGTATCAACGAAGATGGCATGAAAGAAGTTTTAAGTATTGTTGTTGGAGAAAATGAAAGCAGTAAATATTGGTTGTCCGTATTGAACAGTCTGAAAAATCGTGGAGTCCAGGACATTCTCATTCTCTGCTCTGATGGATTAACGGGAATCAAAGATGCAATCTCTACAGCATTTCCAAAAACAGAGCAGCAGCGTTGTATAGTGCATATGGTGAGAAATACACTCAAATATGTTGCAAACAAGGATATGAAAGCTTTTGCTAAAGATTTAAAAACAATCTATACCGCTGCCGATGAAGAAACTGCCAGAAAGCAGTTAAAAACCGTTACAGAAAAATGGTCGGGACAATATCCGAGTGCCATGAACCGCTGGCATGATAACTGGGATGCAATTTCCCCGATTTTCAAATTTTCCAAAGAGGTCCGTACTGCTTTTTATACCACAAATGCCATTGAATCGCTGAATTCATGCTATCGCAGACTAAACAAGCAGAGAAGCGTATTCCCGAGCTCCCAGGCGCTAATGAAAGCACTATACCTAGGAACTTTTGAGATAGCCAAAAAGTGGACAATGCCAATCCGCAACTGGGGCAAAGTTCGTGGCGAACTCGAGATTATGTACCCTGAGCGAATGTCAATATAGCAATAAAAGCCGAATCGTCAAGAGTAAATATACACCCAGATTTTCTGGGTGCTCTTGACATACCAGCGTATTTTTGTTATTAAATATACAACGGTTTAACCACAGAAACCTGCTGTTAAGCTGTATCAATTATCATAGAAGATCTGAATTTACAGAAAGAATTTCACACCGTCGCTCTAACACTGTTTTTCTCTCTTCTGAAGCCAATAATCCCAGCATTCTCAAAAATGATGGTAAGATGCTCTCCATCTTGCCTGTTCTTTGGAGCATCTTTGCCAGTTTCTTTAGATTCATACACGCAAAGGTCAGCCCGACTTTCATTTCCATCCGGGCTTTGCCAAACATTTGTGTATAACGGAATCCATGATTTTCTTTTGCTGTCCCAAAGATCCGTTCTATTGTTTCCTGTCGTTTTGCATATACTTCTTTCATTCCCCGTGTGTGGCGTATATCCTCACACTGTTCCATATACTCTTCCCATATATGTCTGGTTACTATCTTTACATGATTCCTGCTTTGTGTACACTGTGACAAATATGGGCATGTACGACATATCTCCCCACAGCTTTTATATTCACGGTAGCCGTTCCGGTTTGTTGTGCTATACTCCAAAACCTGATTATTCGGACATATATAACAGTCATAGTATTCATCGTAGATATACTCATATTTTTTGAAAAATCCTTCTTTTGTCATTGGGCGTTTATAAGGGAAAAGGGGAAGGATTCCATCATCAATCAGTAACTTTGCTATCGCTGGTGTTTTGTATCCCGCATCTGCTACCAGTGTTTCTATCCCTATGTTTTTAATCTTATCATAAAGTCCTTTGAAAGTACGGCTGTCATGCAGGTTGCCGGGACTTACCGTATATCCCAGAATCCAGCCATTCTTATCACAGGCTGTTTCTACTGCATAGGCAAAGACATGTTTATGTTCCCCTTTTCTAAACCATCCGCTTTCCGGATCGGATGTGCTGCACTTGATTGTTTTTTCTTCTTTTTCTCCTCCACCGCAAGAGGGAGGCTGGTTCTTATCATTGTCATCTTTCTCTTTTTCTTTTAGCGGTTTCTTTCCATGTGATTGCCTGTCATGATTGATTTCTTTTTTTAACAGTTCCTCATAAAAAAGCGATTCTTCCTTTGCAATCCGCTTCTGCATCTTCCGGCTGTTTGCGCGTGCTTTTACATGCGTGGCATCGACAAATATTTCTGTCGGGTCAATCAATTTAAATTTATAGCACTCAGTTAGTATGTGGGTAAAAATCTGTTCAAAAAGATCGGTATCTTTAAACCGTCGGGTATAGTTTTTTCCAAAAGTAGAAAAGTGTGGTACTTTATCTGTCATGTCGAGTCCCAGAAACCAGCGGTAGGCGACATTGACCTCGATTTCCTTTACGGTCTGACGCATACTTTTTATCCCATAAAGATACTGAATCAAAGGAATTTTAATTAGCGTAACCGGATCCATGCTGGGACGTCCGGTGTCCAGAGAATATTTATCTTTTACCAAATCATAAATAAAGTTCCAGTCAATCGCTTTATCTATGATTCGTAATAAATGATCTTTGGGAACCATGTCATCCATGCACAACAGATGGATCTGTTCTCTTTTTTATCTGCATCTTCTGTCATCATAAAGTATCACCGCCTAGATAAGATACTTTAATTATACCAAAAAAGTCGTTTAAAATCGTCCTTATTAGACATTTTATGCGAGAAAAATCCGCGACAGATGTTGCGGACTTTGTCTACAGTCTGGGCAGTGAGGAAACTCACTGCTTTTTTTTGTGAAAAAAATGTCGAAATTATGCTGTCAGCATAACAAATAAAAAATTGAATGTGGTATACTTTTTACTAAGAAAACAATTAATGATTGGAGGTGTGTTTATGGGGTTCTTTGATAAAGTAAATGAATATGCAGAAAAGACTGCAAGGAAAATGGACAGAGTTGCTGCTTCTGAATTGGAAAAATCCTACAGAAAAACGGGCTCATATGATGACTTGAATCCAGGTCAATGGCAGCGGGAACTGAATAAACAGGAATGGGCCACAAACTGGCTTGAAAAACGGGGAAAACTGTAGTTTGCGGATTTAGGAGTGATGTTTAATAAAGTCATGATGATATTATGAAGAAGCACTTTTCTGAATAAATTATCATGGCTTTATTAGCAATATCAGAGTATGTTAACGGAGGCAACGGCTATGCTGAAAACTGATTTTTTGAGTGGGGCACAGATTATTGTAAAAAATCCTGTTTTAAGTTCAGATAAGAGCGAATTGTATTTAGAATATCTAAGAAAATACATGAGACAGGCGAAGTGGCAGAACAGAAAAAATGTTCGTGCGCATTTGGATTTGTATTGCGAAGTAGTGGGGATGGAGAAGAAAAGGGGAAATATTAAGAAAGAAATTTTTGATGAGGAGTTGGGTAAGTATAAATTTTTATTGCCATTTGATATTGTACATATGATTGGATTGGATGAAAAACTGCTTCAATCAGATGAGTTGAGTGAGATGTTTCACCTTATGAAAAGTGATTTGGGAAAAAATCAGAAAGAACAGGCTACCTTTCAATTGATTTTCGATTTGCTGAGAAACAAAACTGACGATTGGAAGAGATTAAAAAAAAGAAAAGATGTTGAAGATTTTCAGTCCTATCTGGATGACATAAAATTAAATTTTGATTTTATAAAAGAGAAGCCATATAAAGTTTTGGTGACGGCTACAATGAGTGCCGGAAAATCGACATTTATTAATTCTATTACAGGGAAAACAGTTAATTTGTCACAAAATATGGCTTGTACAAGTAAAATTCATTCGATTATTGGTAAACCGTTTGAAGATGGATATTCATATGAATACGATCATGACTTAGAGTTAGACGCTGATTTGGATTTGTTGATGGATGATAATGAACTAAATAATTCAAATAAAATTTTTGTCAGTACCTATTTTAACAGTGACTTGGCAGGAAAAAGAATTGTTTTAGTCGATTCTCCGGGTGTTAATTTTAGCGAGAATTCAGAACATCGGGAAATATCTAAAAGAATTCTTAAAGCAAAAGATTATGAACTCATGATTTATCTAATTAATGCTACCCAGATTGGGACAAATGATGATGATGAGCATTTAGAGTATGTGAGAAGTATACTTGGCCGCAAGCCAATTCTTTTTGTTGTAAATAAAGTAGATGCTTTTGATTCGGCAGAAGAGGACGTGGTGAGAATTCTGAAAGAACTCACAGATTATTTGGAGAAAAAAGGGTTTCAAAATCCACAGGTTTGTCCGGTTTCTTCATGGGCGGGTTGTCTTGCCAAGAAAGCACAGTCGGAGGAATTAAAGAGGCTGGAACGCAGACAGATGGATGCACTATATGACAAATTTACGGAAATAAAATTAAGTGAGTACTATAAAAAGAATTTTCCGGAAATTGTTATAAAAAGCAGTCGGAATGAAAGCAAGCAATTGCTCCGTAATTGTGGGACAAGATATGTGGAACAGATAATAAAATCATACTATGAGAACAGGAGGAAATGAGGATGGCACAGATATATGTAAAGTACAATCCATATAAAATGGAGACACAAATTGAGGTAAATGGGCATGAAATTGAGAAGGACAGCCAACTTTATAAGGTGACAAAAGGAAAACGACTTCAAGAATGGATTGGCAAGTTTCCGAAGATGTTAGTGGATGAATTAAATGAGGTAAGTTTTGAAATAAAATTTTATGGAACTGTGTTGGACTGGGATGATTTTGAGGATGTATTTCAACGGGCTGAAGGAGAGAATGTACTAAAAAAGGTGAAGGCGGAGTTTATTGAGGGTAAGTCAGATGAGGATATCAATGATAAAATTGTTAGTATTTTTTCTGATTTACAAGAAGGTCCGTTGGATGATTTTCGTGATCCGAAGTTGGTAAGAGCATTTAATAATATAAATGAGGGCGTTTTTCCGGTTAATGTGATAGCTACAATGAGTTCTGGAAAATCAACATTGATTAATTCTTTGCTTGCTAATCGGTTAATGCCTTCTAAAAATGAGGCATGTACTGCAACGATTACCGAAATTTTAGATACAGATAATGGTAGTTTTGCTGCCGTCGTTTATAATGAGGATGGCGAAGTTATAAAGGATATTGAAAACTTGACTTATGAAGTAATGAATGAGTTGAACGATGATGAGGATGTTTTTCGTATTTCAGCAGAGGGGGATATTCCTTTTTTGGATTCTAAGAGCACTGCGCTCATGCTGGTAGACACTCCGGGGCCGAATAATGCACAGAACCAAGCGCACAAAAATACGACCTATCGTGCGATTAACAGCGATTCCAATAATCTGATTTTATATGTATTGAATGGTACGCAGTTAAGCACAAATGATGATGCGGCATTGTTACGCTATGTGGCTGATCAGATTAAACGTGGCGGGAAACAAATGAGAGACCGATTCCTTTTTGTGATTAATAAAATGGATGGGTTTAACCCGGAAGAGGAAAATATTGAAAGGGCTATTAATTCTGCTAGAAAATATCTTTCAGGATACGGAATAGAAGATCCGCAGATATTCCCTTGTTCGGCATATACGGCTCTAAATATACGAACATATTTGGATGGAATTGACATAGATAGTCTAACGCGAGCTGATGAAAAAAAACTACCATCAGCAGCAAGGGATACTTTACCAATGATTGATAAATTTATAGACTACGAGCAGATGCATTTAGAGCGGTATTCAACTCTTTCACCGAGCGCTCAAAAAGAATTGGAATATAAATTAAAGCAGGCGATTGATAATAATGATACAAAGGAACAGGCGTTGATACATTGCGGAATATATTCTATAGAAGCCGCCATTACTGCTTATGTGAAAAAATATGCCAAGACAAAAAAAGTAAAAGATTTGGTGGAATCTTTTCAAGAGGTATTAGAGGCGAGCCAAATACTGACGAAAGCAAAAGAAAAGGTGGCAACAGATGAGGAGGCTGCAAAGGCTTGTGAAGAGCGAACAAGAGTCATTATGGAAAAAATAGAGGGGGGTGAAGAGGCGGCGGTTTTTAAAGAAAGAATCGCAAAACTCAATCCGATGGATGAAATTGAGGCGAAGGCAGAGGCGTTAAAGATAAAGGCGGCTGAAGAGTCCTCTCATATATTTTCTTTTTATGGGGATAAGATTACTAGCAGAGATGAAGCAAAGCGACTTGTAAATCAGTTTACTTCTTCCAGTTCAGATTCAATTGCCGAAATGACATCAGAACTTGAGAGTGTAATCAATGCGGAAGTCGTGGAGACCGGAGAAAATATTTTGCTTGAATATCAGGAAAAATTGTCGAATATCGATGAATCGGTTGATGCCGAAACACTAGATTTTGGGACAGTAGATTTGGTAAAGGGTGCTTTGGCTAATATGAAGCAAAATGTGGAGGCTTGGCAATCCGATGACTTTGCAACAGAGACAGTAGATGAGGTTGGTGAAGTTACATATGAAGAAAAGACCTATTATGAAAAAGTTGGACAGGAGGAAGAAAGGGTTGTATCGGGTTCTCATAAGGAAAAAGTAGGGACGAGGAGAGTCAAAGCGGGATCTCATAGAGAGAAGGTGGGAACCAGAACTATAAAAAATCCTGAGAGAAAAGGTTTTTTTGGATTTTTCAAGTTTACAAAACCTAAATATATTGAAGAAGATGTCTACGAGACAGTGGATGATTATAAAGACGAGGATGTCTATGAAACGGTATTGGAGTATAAGACTGTAATGAAGGATATCTTTGAAGAGAGGAAAGAAAAAATTGAGAAATTTTCTGTGGATACTAGTGTGATTCAGACCGGTTTGGTCAGAAAGTTGAGACAGAGTCTGGATGAGGGAATTGAGAGTGCCATTGAATTTGCCGGAGTTCAGATTGATAATATGAAAAACCAGTTCAATAAAATGTTTGATGATTTGGATGAATTGATTAAAGAGAAGTATCAGGAACTCGAGAAGTTTGCCACAGATCAGGAGGCAAGGCAGAAAGAATTAGAGAAAAATAAAAAGATATTGTTGTGGATAGAAGAAAACAAGAAAGAGATTGATGATATTTTGGAGATTTAAAGGCGGTGAATGTGATGCACAAAGATGTGAAAAATTGCGCAGATAGCAGGGATATAAAAGGACTTCACTATATATTTGTGGATTCTTTAGATGTTGATCCTACGTTTGAAAAGTATAGGGAGGATTTAGAATATTGTAAGAATTTACAAGGATTCTATGAACCATATCAGGAATTGACTTCATTTGTAAACAGTGAGAGTAATTGGAATAAGGATTATTGGATTCAGTTAAAAACAGATTTACTCAAAAATTTTTCGAAGGAAAGATTTGATCACATGAGACAGGTGGCAAAGGTTGTTTTTGCGGCAAAGTTCGAAATGATATTGGCAGATAGAGAGGCAGAGGTGAAAGAAGATAGACTGGAAAAAAATAAAACTGTTAATAATCTGCAAATTCAAAGTCGAGCGGGAACTTATGAGAAAACAGAAGGTAAAAATAATAATGCCATAGATACAACTAAATCCATTGATGAACTGAGAATTGAACTTGAGCAGGAAAATGCAAGAACTCGTGAAGAAGAAAGAAGACAAAAGGAGGAATTGAGAAGGAAGAGAGAGCAGTTGGAAAGTAATAACAGGGAAAAAAAATCAGAAAAAACTGCGACAAAGGGAAAATTATCAAAAAACTACAGGGGGATTGTTCTAATAATTTTGGCGGTACTGGTGGGACTGGCAGCAGTAGTGGTCACTATAATTCGAATGATGCAGTAGGGCAATCCCGGCAATTAGAATCATATAGACAATCAAGTTTACCGGCAAGTGATGACCAGAAGTTTTCTCTGCTTGCATCAAATATCGATGCAGGGATTGATTTTGAAGTCTCAGAGGGCTGGGAGTATTTAAGAAAAATTGAATATGTAAAATTATTGGACGGTGGACTTACGAAAAAGGTGGCGGGAGTATTTAAAAGGATAACAAAAAGAAAAATCGAGTTGTATAAACGTGATGCAATAACAGACATGTATGTGAAGAAATCATGGAAGCGTAATGAATATGTTGTATGCGAAAAAGATGGTATGTATATAGTGTGTAAGTGGAATCGGGGAGAAAAGAAGTATATAAGATTGGCTTACTATAGTAGCAAAGGAGAATAAGTATGGCAAAGTTTGATTTTGGAAATGAGGAAAAAAATTCGGCTAAAAGATACGAGGAAATCACTGAGCTGAAGAGAGTAAATAACAAAAGTGAACGGCGTCGTTTTGATGAAATATCAACTTATAAAGAGAACCCCAAAACCATGAATTTATCCCTTTTGCAAAATAATTTGGAAAATTGTTTGTCAATTATTGATGAGGAAGTGATGAAAGGATATGTTACTCAGATTGACAAACTTCCGGTTGTTCCAGTGGGAGATGAAGTTATAGATCAATTGCAGAACATTCACTTTTTCCGTATAAGTGAATTGGTATATCAGGAGCATGAACTGGCAGTAGATAAACTCACGACGGTATTTCACACGTTATCCAATAAACCTTGTACGCTTGTACTGATGATTCATAGCAATGGGGAGATTAATGAGTTATTTTTGGGTGTGCGTTCGCTCAGTCCAAGATTTTCAACAGGAACCATGAAGAATATGCTGCAACACAGTCTCGAAGGGCTTTTTCCGGGAAGTAAAATTGAAGGGTACTATAATGAAGAATTAAAAGAGGATATGAGAAATATTTCAGATTATAGTATTTCCGGGGTAACATGTGTTGCTGACTATCGGCGGGAACAGACTTCCAATGAGGAGTATATTCAGGGATTGGAAAAATTTATTTATAGTATGCAGGGGAAAGAATATACAGCAATTTTGATTGCCAATAATATGACAGAGGATGAACTTGCTTTTGTTAGAAAGGAGTATGAAAATATTTATACCCAGATTTCTCCATTTGCAAATATGCAGTTAAATTTTAGTGTCAATGACAGTGAGAGCACAGCGGATGGGAAAAATGTGGGAATGACCAAAAGTTATAGTCATGGTTCGTCGGAAGGGATGTCATATAATGTCGGGAAATCAAGCGCTCATTCAGAAGGTACTTCTGATACAATAGGCGAGACAACAACAATAGGAACGACAGATACTGTATCAAAAGGGACGACTCATACAAAAGGCAGGTCAGATGGGGTAACGGAGTCTACATCAGACTCTAAAACAGATAGTGTGACAAAGTCTAGTGGAGTAAATATAAATGGAGGTCCGGCGGGGACACTTGCGGGTGCCGCAGGGGGAGCAGCAATTGGGCTTGCAGTGGCTGGGCCGGTAGGTGCGATAATAGGAGGCACTGTGGGCGCTATGGCAGGTGGGAAAATAGGCGGTGCGGTTAATGTGAATAATGGTAAATCAAAATCATCTAGTAGTTCCCATACGGATTCTCACGGGACGAGCCATACGGATAGTGTGTCAGATTCAATTTCGCAGACCCTTTCTCACGGTGTAAGTCATTCACAGGCGAAGAGCAAAACTATGGGTACAACAAAGAGTGATACAGATACTTTGTCATATGGTGTGGGAACACAGCACGGCACATCGGAGACAGAGGGAGATTCTTATACTTTTTCTGCCTCACAGACATTGACAAATGCATTTGGCACTTCCCAAGGAATAACACTTAATTCACAAAATATGACTTTGATATCAACGCTGCAAAAATTGGAGAAACAGATTGAGCGTATAAATATGTGTGAGAGTCTGGGAATGTGGAGTTTTGCATCCTATTTTCTGGGTGAGAGTGTTGCAGATACAGAGACGGCAGCAAATACATATCAGGCAATTATATCCGGGATGAAGACAGGAATTGAAAAATCAGCGGTTAATACATGGGTTGATTGTGAAGAGCAGCGCATGGTAGCGAAGTATATAAAAAATTTTTTACATCCACTTTTTTTGTATCCAAGTTTTAGTTATGAGGGCGAGAGGAATGTAATAGTTGACCCGGCAGCTCTGATTAATACAGAGGAACTTGCAATACATATGGGGCTACCGAGACATTCAGTCAAAGGACTTCCTGTTGTAGAACATGCCTTATTTGCCCAAGAGATTATTGCCAGAGGTAAGAAGAGTGATCATTCGATTAATTTAGGGAATATATACCATTTGGGGCAAAAGACAAATGCAAGTGTAGATTTAAATATGGATAGTTTAACTATGCATACGTTTGTTACCGGATCTACAGGCTCAGGAAAAAGTAATACCGTATATCATATGCTTGATGAGTTAAGGAGTAAAGGGACTCCATTTCTTGTAGTGGAACCGGCAAAAGGGGAATATAAAAAAGTATTTTCAGATGTTAGGTGTTATGGAACAAATTCAAATATGGGGGAAATGCTTCGGGTAAATCCGTTTTCGTTTCCACGGGAAGTGCATGTGTTGGAACATATTGATAGATTGGTTGAAATATTTAATGTGTGTTGGCCTATGTACGCAGCAATGCCCGCAGTGTTAAAAGATGCTATTGAAAGTGCGTATATTGCTGCCGGATGGGATATGGAATTATCTAGAAATGTTGAATATGAAGGGCTTTTTCCTACATTTGAAGATGTGTTGACAGAACTGAGAAGGGTAATCAGAAGTTCAGAATATTCTGCCGACACACAGGGTGATTATATTGGAGCTTTATCCACAAGACTAAAGTCACTGACTAACGGAATCAATGGGAGGATTTTTGTGAGTGATGAGGTGTCGATGGATAATTTATTTGACCATGATGCGATTGTGGATATCAGTCGTATTGGTTCTATGGAAACAAAAGCCCTTATTATGGGAATTATTGTTTTGAAGCTGCAAGAATACCGAATGGCAGAGGCGAAAGATATGAATGTTTCGCTGAAACACATTACTGTCCTAGAAGAAGCGCATAATCTTTTGAAAAAGACATCAATGGAACAGAGTCAGGATTCTGCAAATTTGACAGGAAAATCTGTGGAAATGTTGACAAATACGATTGCTGAAATAAGAACGTATGGGGAAGGATTTATTATTGTGGATCAAGCTCCGGATTTACTTGACACAGCGGCGATACGAAATACAAATACAAAGATTGTAATGCGTCTGCCGGAAGGAAAGGATCGAGAGATTACCGGACTTTCTATGGCTTTAAATGAGCATCAGATTATGGAATTGTCAAAATTGCCAACCGGAGTTGCTGCTGTCTATCAAAATGATTGGCAGGAATCTGTCCTCTGTCAAATGCCACAATATAAGACAGGAATAGCTGAAAAAAAAACAGAGTTCAACAGAGAAACAAATGCACAGCAGAGTAGTAATTGTGCGGAAGAAATCTTGCATGAATTATTGTTGGATAAATTGACATCAGAGGAAATAGAAGGTATATCAGAAAAAATTTTAAAAGCAAATTTATCTTCAAGAATAAAAAAGAATCTAATTCGTGGTATAGTAAAAAGGGATAATTCTTTTGATTGGGCATTGGCCGATTTTATCAAGAAAAAATATAGACTTGATAATATGTTCCAAGGCACTCAAAGAGGCTGTAAAACTGTTCAAGATATGGTGGATATAGTGTTATCCAATATGCAGGAGAATTTTAAAGACTTTACGGAAGAAGAAATGCTTAAAATTTTATATTATACGTGTTTCGTAAAGAGGGAAGAACTGCCGGACAATACAAGCCTTCCTAAATTGCATGATTATGTAAAGGGGGAGGTGTGGAAAAGATGATAGAAAATTTCAAATTAGTGGAACACGTGGCGGAAAAAGCGGATAGTTTGGAAATTTCCATGAAAGATTTAGGAGAAGATGCCTTTAAGCGTCCGACCATGGATGATGGATTGGAACGGCCGGGACCGATTTTTGAGGATATTGAAGGTCAGGAGAATGCTGAACCATGGGAGGGGAGATTGGAGCGTTGGGATGAAAATTCAGATGGTCCGGGACCAATAGGTGGTGATAAGGAATGGGGACATTTTTCCAGTTCTGTAAAAGAGGGAGATGCCGATGTTGATTCCAAAGAAATGTGTACAGATGAAGAAGATATGTCGGATTATAATGAAGATGGGACAAGAGAACTGACAGAAGAAGAAAAGAAATTTTTGAATGAAAAACTTGGATGGTCGGATGAACAAATAAAGAAGTGCACAATTGATGAAAATGGAGTAATTCATTATAAAACAGATCGATGTGATCTTGAAGGAGAAACTTCTAAAAATGGTGTTCCTTATGAAAGGAAAACAATAGAAATAAATGGTGTAAAAATAGAAGGTGTTTTTCCTGTATTTGATAGTGCATTTGATACTGAATTGTCTCCGGACAAATGGGATTCAAAAGCATATGCCAAAGAGTGTAACGAGAAGTTAAGAGAAGAAATTAAGAATAATCCGGAATTGAAGAGCCAGTTTTCTCCAGAGCAAATTAAAGAAATTGAAGATGGGAAGACTCCGAATGGGTATGTATGGCACCATAATGAAGAACCGGGGAAAATGCAACTTGTAAAAAGGGAGGATCACGATAAGACAATAGGAGGCGCAGCGCATACCGGGGGAAGTGCATTGTGGGGGCCAGATAGTCATAATAGCAAGAAAGGAGAGAAATTTTAATGAGGTGTATAGTTACGAAGTGTGATAAGATTATTGATAATGAGTTTTTTGAGAAAATTGCAGAACAGTATTCTGTAAAAGTTCGCGATGAAATAAGAAACTTCTTAACATTAAACTCAGGAGGTTATCCGATTAAAGATGTTATTCTTGTTGATGGTGAAGAATATGAAGTGAGGGTTTTTCTTTCTTTGAATACAAATAACAGTAGTTATAGTATAGAAAAGCCATTGCAGTATTTTATGGAAAAAACAGAGAATAAAATTATTCCAATTGGAATAGATTCAGGTGATAATTACTATTGTGTAAATAATGAGGATGGAAAGGTGTATTATTGGAGTTCGGAACAGGACAATTATTATTGTATTGCGGATTCTTTGCAAACATTTATATTAATGTTCATTTGATGGAAGGAGTTGCTTTTTCGTTTCTATCCCTGTTCCACATGCATATAGAACACTTTCGCTTTGGTGTAAAATGGTAGTTGTATGACCGTTGGTAGGAGAAAGGCGTGGTCTCTTTTTCGCTTTAAATTAGTTTCAATTCTGCCATCTGTGATGACGAGAATTGGTTCTCTGTGAAAGAAGTCCTTTGCATCTTCAAGGTAAACGTCAAATCATCTGTCTTGGCGAAGGAGGGATTTTGTGAGAGACCATAAAAAACACGAAAAAATATTGTAGTTTTTTAGAGGATAGACTTAATCAACTTATGATGTTCGTCGCAGTAGATGCCATGCTATCATCATACAGTGCAAGGAGAGACCAGTCGGAATGAACATGGAACAATGGGCTGCTGATAGCAGAATAAAAGAAGAAAGCATATTATTACTGGCTAAAATCCGGTCGGTTTTGATTTCGTGTGACATGGTGTCTCCTCCTTGTTTATATATTTGTTCAGTTGCTCCTAACTATGGTTAGCGGGTGTTTCTACTTTAGTTTCACACCGAAAATATTGCGTCCGCGAGTGCCTACTACGAGAGTATTTTCGTAGACAGCGGGTGTGGATTCCACATTGCCGCCACCAAGGCTGATTTCACTATTAGGTTTTCCGCTTATCCCATCTACCATAAGAAGTTTAGAATCGCTTCTCGCATAAAGGACTTGATCCTTTCCATCTGTGTTGTAAACGCATACCGGGGAGGACCAGGTATAAGGTCCTGCCTGTTCCCAGACAACAGTTCCACTCTTCTTTTTGAGGCAGGCGAGAACACCGCGACTGGTACCGCCGGTTCTTCCGACTGTCACATAAATATAGTCATCTAAAGAATTGTGTCCGACAGCGATTGTAGATTGAACGCCGCCGGAGGCATCTTCTACAGAGGAACAGGTATAGGATTTTGTCCAGATGATGGAGCCGTTCGAGGCGTCGATTTTCCAAATCGGCACCTCGGCTGTTGTGCTGCTTCGCCATCCTTTGTGGAAAGAGGTACTGACATAGAGATACAACTTGTTATCTTCCACAGAGAGAACAGGAGTTGAGTTGGAATCATCCAATATATCCTGTACCCATTTTAATTTCATAGTGTTCAAATCCAGACACATCAGGTGCCCGCCGTTTTCAGCGACATATAAATATCCCTTATAAATTGCTGCGCTGGACTCCATTCCAAGCCAGTAAGTGCTGCCGTTGTTGCGTTTTCCTTTATATCGCCATTTTACAATGCTGCCGGGTTTGATTTTGAGAGTACCTTTATTTTCGTTGTACGAGGTATTAAGCTTCATTAAATATAAAATACCATTTTCTCCCGGTTGAATGAGGGTATCTGTCGCGGCATCAACAAGAGAAGAGGAGTCAAAATAACTCAGATGGCCTCGGAGAGAAAAGGAATCATCATTTCCGTACTCATACATCACGGTGCAATCCAGCAGGTTGATAATAAATGCCCTGGAAGTTCCCTGAGAACTGTCGTATCCGGCACCGACATATAAAATCGGATATCCCCTTGGGTCTAATGCTCCGGCCCCTTTAAACACATAGCCGAGATTCATTGTTTCGCGTGTCTCTTTGCCTGATTTCATATCAAGGAAGTAGACGTGTCCATCCATGCCTGCATAAATGACTTCTACAAGAGAGTCATCTTCTTTTGCCCAGCTTTTCATATTCATATGCTTTTTGGTGGCTGCCGGCCAATGGACGAGAAGCGGTTGACCGGTCCAGCCATTTCCGCTCCAATATTTTCCCTTTACGGACATGCTGCCGGTTGGAAAATTCCAGAGTTCTTTTAATTTATATTTTGACATGGCAGCCTGACCGTAAGAAGAAGTATCTCTGAAGTTGTTGCCGCGAAATGTCAGAACACCCTCTACTTGTGCATATTTTGAACCACTGTCAAAAGTTATAGTTTCGGCAGGCTTATAATCTTTTATTTTCTTTAAAATAGTCCCATTTACTGAAAGGTTGGTGAATTCCATCCATTTTGACGGTTTTGTCTGCGCAGTATTTGTTATATGAAAATCTTCAATCTCCTCCTGCTCTGTCAGAGTGGGAGTGTCAGTGTCAGATGGAAGTGCTTCTTTATTCGAATCTGTTTCTTTTTGTTCCACTGCTGAAGGTGTAGTTGAGGTCATTTTTGTGTTTGTATACTCTATTTTGGTTCTGCTTACGTGTAGTATGAAGAACAAAATCATTAATGAGAATATCATAAAAATCATTAAAGGTAATTTGCTTTTTCTCTTTTTTTTCATTCTGCTTTTTCTCCTTGTTAAAATAGTTGTGATACGCTATCTATTGTAACATAAATGAGTATGATTTCAAGAGTGGGACAACTACACCTGTGTCTACTGTTAAGTTTGTGCTGGGGTAAAAATGTTTTTTTATTGTTTCTCACCGGAATCGACCTTCACGGTCAAGTCGCCTACTGTCAGGCTCTCCATTTCGCTCAGTTCTATAGCTTTCCTGTAGTACTGTGTTTCTTCAACGGGGATATAGGTCTCCGTCTCATCATAACCGACGTTTACCCCTGAGGTCTGGTATCCTTTCATCTCGATTGACTCTCCGTTTTTCAGGTTTAGGGTTATATCCACTGGTACATAGTGGTCGATGCCCTGTTTGC
>CAMVIN010000054.1 GCA_947167565.1 uncultured Clostridia bacterium
TAAGCCAATCCTTGAACGCCGACAGTTACCTCACGAGTCAGCCACAGGGGAATCACGTTTACACCCGCGCCGAATTAGAGTCCCGTGCAGAGATTAACTACGAGGCCTATTCAAAGGCAATTAACATTGAGGCAAAGACAATGATTAAGATGGCAGCAAAACAATACATTCCTTCTGTCATCAGTTATGTAACCAGTCTTGCCCAGTCCATCAACAGCATCAAATCTGCTTGCGACACCGCTGATGTGTCTGTTCAGACTGAACTCTTGACAAAGTGTTCTTCTCTCCTCGCTGAGGCACAGAGCGCTCTTGTCAAACTGAAAAAGGCAGATAAAGAGGCAAATGCTATGGAAGAAGGTAAGGAACAGGCAGAATTCTTCCGCGATGTTGTATTCAATGCAATGAATGACCTGCGCGCACCAATTGATACGCTTGAGGATATGGTTGACAAAACCTACTGGCCGGTACCTGCGTATGGCGATATGCTCTTTGAGGTTTAAAAAAAAAGATATTCAAAAAGGAAGCCTCTCGTACCCGAGAGGCTTCCTTTTTAAGTGGCTTTGGAAATTTAAATAAAAAAATCCTGATGCGGTGAAGTTACCCATCATATATCACAACATTGGAACCTCCAGATATATTTATAGCCCAAATTACTACTTTTCAAAACAGATAGGTAAATCAATCTATATATTTTTTTGCCACCTCAATATCTCTATCAATCTGTTCTTTCAGTTCTTCCAGCGACTCAAATTTTCTCTCCGGTCTCTGAAAATCAAGCAGATACACAATCAATTCTTTGTCATACAAGTCACCTTCAAAATCAAATAACCAGACCTCTAACGTCACACGGTTATCATCGCCAATGGTAGGCTTTACTCCAAGATTAGCAATGCCATCATATGTATTGTGCTGCACTGTCTCCGAACACTCCGAGGACGCTGCAATCTCAAGTCGCACAGTATAGACCCCATAAGGTGGTAATTCCTTCGTTTCGTCCGGCTCAATATTAGCCGTTGGCACTCCCATTGTCCTTCCTATCTGATTTCCCTTTTTCACGACACCTCGGACAAAATAAGGTGTTCCCAATAATTCATTTACCTCAACCATACGTCCTTCTCTCAGAAGTCCACGGATTCTGGTACTGCTGATAACCTCACCGTCCTGCATGAGTTTCTCATAAATAAAGGTCTTAAATCCGTAGTCTATTCCGGCCTCCCTCAAAAATTCAGCATTTCCTGACCGGTGGTATCCAAAACCAAAATCAGCTCCCACCACGACCTTTTTGGCATCACAGCGCTCTACAAGTATTTTTTTCACAAAATCCTCGGCACTCATTCGCATAAACTCCTCTGTCACAGGTATGGAAATCAATACCTCAACACCGAGTTTTTCCGCCAACCAGACTTTTTCTTCACAGGAATAAATTCCTCTGCCATCCGGGAAAGAAAAAGTAATCATTGTGACGGTATAGCCGCCCTGACCTGCCTCAGAAAGCAAAAGACGGTGTCCTCTGTGCAAGCCATCAAACTTGCCAATGCACACCGCCGTATTATTCAGTTGAAAATCAAGATTATTTATCACTTGCATCGTATCACTTATCCTCAATGAAACATTTTTACTACACGAAACATTTTCTCGTTCTCATCATAACGGTAAATAGCATAGAACTCTCCCCTGTCACTATACATTCTCACAGGCGTTCCGCTCTCTAATTCCTGTACGGTACAATATTCAGGAGATATCAATCCGCCGTTTTGCAGAAACTTCATTGCCCTGTCAGCAACATAACAAGCCGGAAAGGAACTAAACACAGAATCTATTGGAAGCAGTATGTCCCAGTTTTCGTTCTCTGCTGCCGTCTCAATCTGTGACAGCGTAAAAGCATTCTCCATGCGAAAATTTCCGACACGGTTTCTAACCAGGGATTTCATTGCCGCTCCACAGCCAAGTTTCTCTCCAATATCGTGACAGAGAGACCGGATATACGTCCCTTTTGAACATGTCACCTCAATGACAAATTCATCTTCTTCACTGTCATACTCCAACAAGTTGATTGCATGAATTGTGACCGCCCTTGGCTTTCTCTCAATTACTTTTCCCTGCCGCGCAAGTTCATATAGTTTTTTTCCATTCACTTTGATAGCGGAATACATAGGTGGAATCTGCATTATTTCCCCGGTAAACTCTTTCAAGGCACTTCTCACCGCTTCCTCTGAAATCATCGGTTTACTTTCGGTTACTATTTTCCCGCTCATATCATAGGTATCTGTCGTAATTCCCAATTTGACCGTCGCCGTATATGTTTTATCCTGATTGGTCAGCAAATCACATACTTTCGTTGCCTTGCCGACACAGACGGGAAGAACGCCCACAGCATCCGGATCCAAAGTACCTGTATGACCTATCTTTTTAATTCGAAGAATCCCACGCAATTTCGCAACGACATCATGTGAAGTAAATCCTTGCTCTTTATAAACATTTATTATTCCGTTCATATTATTCACCCAACTGTTTTTCAATATGACCGGTAAGATTATTTATGACATCAAAGGCACTTCCCTTTATTGTACACCCCGCTGCTCTCACATGACCGCCACCGCCAAAATATTTGGCAACTACACTGACATCTACAATTTCATTGGATCGCATACTCACCTTATACTCACCCGGCACTCTTTCATCAAGAAGAATTGCCACTTCAATTCCCTCTGTTGTCCTCATCTCGTCAATAATACCATCCAAATCCGAAGGAGCCGCATCATATAGTTTCAGCACACTCTGACGAACAATGGAAAAAATACAACGATTGTCTAAAATTCGAATACTCTCCATCAGACAACGTCCCATAATCTGCAACTGCTTATAAGTTTTCATATAAAAACTGCCATCAATAATTTTCCCAAAAGGGATGCCTTTTTCCATGAGATTTGCAGCAATTCTCATCGTCTCCACAGAGGTATTTGAATGTTTAAAAACTCCTGTGTCGTGAACAATTCCGGTATACAATGCACAGGCCACACGAAAACTTATCTTTTCATTTTCCATCATCTGATATAACACCTGGCAGGTTGAACTGGAATCCGGCACAACATAGTACTCATCCCCAAACTTTGTATTGGTTACATGGTGGTCAATGTTAATCACATATCCAGCTTTTTCCATTATTTCTGCTGTCCCCTCGCCAAGACGTTCTACATCACCACAGTCCAGCGACAGAAAAAGGTCATAAAACTCTCCTTTTTTGAGAGAACACTTTTCATCGAAAGCCTCTTCCTCTTTTAGATAGTTAAAACTATCCGGAAAACTTTCTAAATATACAGTAACTCTTTTCTCCGGCATATTGTCCTTTATGTAACCATATAGCCCCATCGTTGAACCGATACAGTCACCATCCGGTCTCAGATGCCCCGCTATTGCAATAGTATCTGCTCTTTCAATGGCAGCCATTAAGCCTTTCTTTTCTTCACTCACTGTTCCACATCCTTATTTGTTGCTTTTTGCTCATCTTTTTTTACTAAATCATCAATTCGCTTTGACATGGTTACTCCGTATTCAATTGAGTTATCTAACACAAAGGTAATCTCCGGCGTGTTGCGCATATTCATGCGCGAGGCAAGTTGATGTCTCGCATAGGAAGCACTCTTCTTAAGCCCCTCCATCGTCTTTTTCTTTGCCTCATCATCCCCCATGACACTAACAAAAATCTTCGCAAATTTCAAATCCGGTGTCACTTCAACCGCCATTACGGAAGTCATGGGATGAATTCTTGGATCCTTGAGATCCTCTCGAAGAATCAAACTCATCTCACGCTGCACTTCACTGTTAATACGGATATTTTTTACACTGTTTTTTTTCATTGTCTCGGCACCTCAACCATCTTGTAGCACTCAATCTGATCTTCTTCCTGCAAATCGCTAAAGCCCTCAAATACAAGACCACACTCATATCCGGCATTAACCTCTTTTACATCATCTTTAAATCGCTTCAAACTTGCAAGATTACCATCAAATAATTGCTCACCATCACGAGAAATTCTCGCTTTACAGCCGCGCTCAATCTTACCATCCAGCACATAAGAACCGGCAATCACACCAACCCCCGACGCCTTAAATGTCTGACGAACTTCTGCGTGAGCAATTACTCTCTCCTCATAAATCGGCTCGAGCATACCCTTCATCGCAGACTCAATATCCTCAATCGCATCATAAATGACATGGTACAAACGAACATCGACATTCTCGCGGTCAGCCGTATCTTTTGCCATATTATCAAGACGCACATTAAAACCAATAATAATTGCATTTGATGCACTCGCCAGTGACACATCGGACTCGTTGATGGCACCCACACCACCATGAATAACGCGGACTGCAACTTCCTCGTTGCTGAGTTTCACAAGACTCTGCTTTACAGCCTCAACTGAGCCCTGTACATCGGCCTTAATAATCAAGTTTAAATCCTTTACATTACCTGCCTGAATCTGATCAAACAGACCGTCGAGGGAAAGTTTCTTCGCCTTTGTCTCCTCCAACAATTTATCTTTGCTCTGATCGATATATGCCTGTGCAATCTGCTTTGCCTCTTTATCATTCTCTGTTGCAAGGAAAATCTCTCCGGCATCCGGCACTCCGTTCAGACCAAGTATCTCAACCGGAGTAGATGGTTTTGCCAATTTTACTCTTTCTCCATTGTGGTCTAACATCGCACGAACTTTACCATGTGCCGTTCCGACAGCAATATGATCACCAATGTTCAAGGTTCCTTTCTGAACCAATACAGTTGCTACAGGACCGCGTCCTTTGTCGAGACGAGCCTCAATAACAATTCCTCGTGCACGGCGCTTCGGATTTGCCTTCAGCTCCATAACCTCAGAAGTAAGAATAATCATCTCCAAAAGATTTTCAATACCTTCTTTGGTGTGTGCGGATACCGGACAGAATACCGTAGAACCACCCCAGTCTTCCGGAATCAATTCATATTCCGATAACTCCTGCTTTACTCGGTCAATATTTGCGCCCTCTTTGTCAATCTTGTTAATTGCAACAATAATCTCTACTCCTGCCGCCTTTGCGTGGTTAATCGCCTCAATCGTCTGCGGCATCACGCCGTCATCTGCGGCAACAACCAGAATCGCAATATCGGTAGATTGTGCACCACGCATACGCATAGAGGTAAACGCTTCATGTCCCGGTGTGTCAAGGAACGTAATTTTCTCACCATTAATACGGACTACATACGCACCTATATGCTGTGTAATACCTCCTGCTTCATGAGAAATCACATCACTCTCACGAATAGCATCAAGAAGAGAAGTCTTACCATGATCAACGTGACCCATAACGCAGACAACCGGCGGACGTTTTTTCATCTTGCTCTCGTCCTCTTCTTCTTCTTTGAGGAGTTCTGCCACCATATCAATCTTCTCTTCTCTCTCACAGAGAATGTCATAACTAAGGGCAATCTCCTCTGCCTCTTCATACGTAATATCCTGATTCAAAGATACCATCTGTCCTTGCATAAACAATTTTTTTACCAATGCCGCCGCAGGAATCTTCATCTTCTCTGCCAGACCGCGAATGGTTATCGAATCCGGAATTGTAATTGACTTAATATCTTCTTCCGGCTCATGCTTAACCGGTTCCGGCTTTATAAATGCTCCCTTACGATTTGGATCTTTCTTGGAACGAATACGATTCATCTCTTCTTTTGTACTCTTGTGGTAACCACCATTAGACTTGTTCTTATCGTCTTTCTTCTTGCGGGAGCGAGAATTCTTCTGCTCCTGACGAATGCCGTCAAATCCGCTCTGGGATTTCTCAAATTTTTCAAATACCCGCTCGCCTCTCTTGTCATTTCGTTTGTTGCCACCACGCTCATTGCCCCGGCGATCGTTATTTGCATTATTGCTATTTGCACCACGTCCATTGTTATCCCTGCCAGACTGTGTACCACGTGTCGCTGTTGTTCGTGAAGAATTTCCTCCACGATTTCCTGTCTCATCACTTTTCGGCTTCTTTGCAGGCTTCTTCTCTGTCTTTCCGGTTGTAACTCTTTTCTCCTCCTGCTTCTTTTCTTCCTTTTTCTCTATTTTCTCTTCTTCTTTAACAACCGGCTCTTTCTCTTGCTCCGGTTTCGTTTGAGGCTCTTCTACCTTAACTTCTTCTTTCGGAGTTATGACTTCTTCTTTTGGGGTCTCCTGATTCTGCGTTGCCGGAGTTTCTTCCTTCGGCGCATCATTTGAAGCTGTCTGCTCAGCCTTTTTCTGCATAAATGTTTTCATCAAAAAAGCAATCGCATCATCTTCAATATTACTGTTAGAACCCTTTACTTCAAAACCATTTTCATTAAGAAGTTTCACTAAATCTCCACTTTTTATATTTTTATCCTGTTGCTGCATACTTCGAGCAATCTCAAATATTTTCATTTTCGCCATACTTCGTTACCTCCAAATTTTTGCTGATTGATGTTGCAAATCCTCCGTCTGTCACCGCCAGAGATGCCCGAAATTCTTTTCCAATAGCATTTCCCAAAGTATCTTTGTCACCAAACAGAGCATATGCCACTCTGTAAAATTTGCATGAATCGGAAAATTTCTTTTTTGTGTTATCCGATGCATCTTCAGCCACAATCACAAGTCTCGCCTTTCCATCGCGAATAGCCTTTTCTGTCATAAACTCACCGCTCACGACATGACCTGCTTTCATTGCCAATCCTAATGTTCCCAGAACTTTTTTAGAATTTGTCATTCTCCAACTGCCTTTCTAATTCATCATATATTTCATTTGCTACATCTATATGAAAAGAACGGTTCAACGCATGGGATTTTCTGGCCCTTTGAAGACAATCCGGCCTATCACAAAGATACGCTCCTCTCCCATTTTTCTTTCCTGTCCGATCAAGAACAATCTCCCCTTCCGGAGTTTTGACAATCCGAATCAGCTCTTTTTTTTCTTTTTTCTCCTGACAGCCTATACACTGTCTTTCCGGTTTCCGTCTATCCTTCACTGCGTTCACCACCTTTTAATCCCCTAAAAAATTACGCCTGGGATTCACTCACAATATCAATCTTATATCCTGTCAGTCTCGCTGCCAGTCTTGCATTTTGTCCCTCTCTTCCAATTGCCAGAGATAACTGCTGATCCGGGACAACCACTCTCGCTGTTTTCTCCTCGACATCTACATCAACAGATACCACCTTGGATGGACTAAGCGCATGCTCGATAAAAATTGCAGGATCCTCATTCCACTCAACAATATCAATCTTTTCGCCCCTAAGTTCTTCCACTACCGCATTGACGCGTGTACCATTCATTCCGACACATGCACCAACAGCATCAACATCAGGATTGTTGCTGTAAACCGCAATTTTAGAACGTGAGCCAGCCTCACGGGATACATTCTTTATTTCAACCACACCACTCTGAATCTCTGCAACCTCATACTCAAATAATCTTTTCACAAGTTCCGGATGAGTACGCGAAATAATAATCCTTGGTCCTCTCGTTGTATCCTTTACCTCGGTCACATATAATTTAATTCTCTCCCGTGGTGCAAACTGTTCCGTCGGCACCTGCTCCTGCTGTGTCAGAATAGCGTCCATTTTTCCTAAATCAATATTATAATTGCCATTACTATATCGCTGTACAATACCAGTCACAATATCCCTCTCTTTAGTGTAATACTGGTCATACAACACTTTTCTTTCCTCTTCGCGAATTTTCTGAACAACAACCTGTTTAGCCTTTTGGGCAGCAATTCTACCAAAATTTTTAGGAGTCACTTCAATACTCACGACTTCACCAAGAGTTTTTCCCGGATACTTCACCTCTGCCTCTGTCAATGACATCTGCAAAGTAGAATCCTCAACCTCCTCTACGACTTCTTTATCCTGATAAACATGAAATTCACCTGTTTCCTTATCAAGATTGACACGAATGTTATCCGACTTTCCAAATTGATTTTTGCAAGCTGCCACCAGTGAATTTTCAATGGCTTCCAGTAAAATATCTTTACTAATATCCTTTTCCTTCTCAATTGCATTCAGCGCCTCAATCAATTCTGGATTTCCTTTCTGTGCAGCCACTGTTTTACTTTTCATCTTATACATCCTCCTGCTCTTTATATAGTATTTTTTATCAATAATAATATGTTAAAATTCCACATACTGTCGTATCAACGCAAGGTCTTTAATCGCTATTTCTTTTACATTTTCATCAAATCGGAATGTAATTATTTCCTTTTCTTCATTATAATCTTCCAATATTCCAACAAATTCCCGGGCGGACAAATTCTTTCCATTTTCCTCCCATGTTATTGGTGCAAATAATTTAATTTCAATATCCTTGCCAATATTTCTCCTAAAATCCTTCGGTTTTTTCAATGGTCTCAATAGTCCGGGTGAACTCACCTCAAGAATATAAGCCTCTGAAATGAAGTCATTTTCGTCCAGCAAATCACTAAGTTCATGATTGACAATCGTCAAATCATCTATCGTAATTCCTCCCTCTTTATCGATATAAGCCCGTAAATGCCAGTTACCTGCTTCTTTCACAAATTCCACATCGACCAATTCATATTGATATTTATCAAGAATCGGCAAAATCAAATCTTCTGTCCTTTTTTCATAGTCCTGATGCTTACTCAAATGCACCCCTCTTTTCTCACAAGAAAAATGAGTGAACTTGCGTTCACTCATCATCATCAACAGTTTCAATAAGATAAATATATCACACTTTTTTTTGTTTTGCAAGTATTTTTTATACAGTAAAGAAACCAATTTGCTCATCCAACTGTCTCGCAACATCTTCCAAGTCTTTTGCACTTTCTGAAATAATACTGAATGTAACATTCAATTCTTCCATGGAAGCATTTGTCTCCTCTGTTGCAGCGGCATTTTCCTCTGAAATAGCAGAAAGATCCTGAATAATGTCTGTCAAACTATTCTTTGTTTCATTCATCGTGCCGGCTTTCTTTCCGGTGTCACCAGCCGACTGCTGTACTCGCATTGCACTTTCTGACAATACACTCATATCATTCTTCGTTTCGGAAATCTTATTCGACTGTGCCTGGAATTCTTTTATCAATTCTTCTACCGTCTCAATTGAACTTGTAGAGTCTTCAACAAGTCGCTTTGAAACACTCGCAATCTGAACAGACGCATCTCGCGACTGAGCAGCCAAATTGGATATCTCAGATGCCACAACAGCAAATCCTTTTCCCGCTTCCCCTGCTCTTGCTGCTTCTATTGATGCATTCAAAGAAAGTAAGTTAGTCTGTCCTGCAATATCTGAAATAATCTCAGTAGCCTTAGATATTTCTTTAACCGAAACCGCTGTATCCTGAATAACATCACGAATTGAATCGACAGCAACCGTAACATCACTATTCTGATTCAACAATTCTTCCATCGCCTGCATCACACGGTCACTAGCATCTTTCATCTGAACAGACAATTCATTCAGCGAATGAATATTTTCTGTAATGCCACTAATATCATCGCCCATCTGATTCGTATTAACTGCCGATGTCTGAACACTCTCAGCCTGTGATACAGAACCTTTTGTGATATCATCAACTGCAGCTGTCACCTGATGAGAAGCCTCGGAAGCTTCATTCGCTGAATTAGCCAATTCCTGTCCGGATTTATGTAAATGTTCCGATAATTCCATAGTTGCCCGGATAACATCCGCCAATTCATTTTTTAATTTCAAAACAGAATTAGCAATGGATCCCAGTTCATCATGCCGTGCCAATAATTTAGGATCAATTTCTTCTTTTAAATCACCTGTTGCAATCTCAGCCACCTCTTCTACCAATTCATGCATGCGAATCGATGTCAGTTCCGCAATGACAAATCCGATAACAGAACAAATCAACGCTATAATAGCTGCAATAACAACAGCTTTGATAAGCATCGTACGAATACCGCCATCTACCGTCTTTGTCTCCACACCGCAAAATACCATACCAATAACGGAACCATCTGAATTTGATACCGGTGTGTAATACGCATAATATCGCTTTCCTTCTATTTCAATATTATCTCTTGTAAGTTCCTCGCCTTTGAGCACTGTATCCGATACAAACTGAGGAACCGTAGTACCTGCTACACTTTTTCCATTAGCATCAGTCATAGTCGTGATTAACCTGGTATTTCCATATATAAAAGTGTATGTAACACCTGTTTTTTCTGTCAACTCACTATACTGCGCATAGAGTGCATCACCAATATCTGCTCCACCCTTTTTCAGGATTCCATTTTCATATGTCCAATCACCCTGAAATTTGCTGTTCACTGAGTTTTCCGTCTGATAACAACTGTTTTTGAGCGAAGTCATTGACAAATCCAATGCCAATTTTTTTGCCGAACTCACATCAGCAAAAACAACAACTGCAGCCGTAATAACCAATGATAAAATCGCCAGCAGAATCGTCTTAATCATAACTCGTTCTTTAATATACTTCATATCTTTTCCTCTCTTTCTTAGAAATAATTTTATAGTTGCTCTTTTACTTATGACTGATGCGTAATTATCTTGGCAATTTGCTCATATGAAGCACCTTTTGGGATTCGATAATTACCTGCACGCACTTTGGGAGAATAACCATGCTCTTGCATATAAGCATCAAATTTCACTGCACTTGAAACGAAGCCAGCATCTTCTAACTGTCTTGCAGCAGATATAGAACTTGAAGCATCCCGTAACCGAAATCGAATCATCTCAGCCTTACTTGAAGTTTTCTTTTTGGCTTTCTTTTGAGATGCCTTTGTTGTCTTAGGTTTTTCTGTCTCTGCCGGTTTCTTTGTCTTCGCTGGTTCTTTCGTCTCTGATGTCTTCTCCTTAAACTCCGGTTCCTCCGTTGCCATTTCTGTCGGTTCTTCAGTAACCGCTGGCTCCTCTGATTGCTCCCCTCCGGAAATACCATACCTAGTTTTTTCGCCTGTTGCACCACACTCAAACTATCTTGATTGCCTTTTCGATACGCCACACAGAGTACTAGAGTTCCAATCAGGATTCCACATCCCAATCCCCTCAAAAAATATTTCCATTTCATTTTCTCCTGCCTCCATACAACGCAATCAATAATTTCACTTCACCTTGCCCCACCTTTAATTCACGAGAGATTTCCAAAACAGATTTTCCTTCCTTATACATCTTTTGAATCTGTTCCTGCATCTCCTTGGACAAATTAATATTTTCCTGATAGGCGCCTGATGAAACAAAATCTTCCTCAGTTTTTTTATTTTCTTCGCTTTCTTCTTTGGATAATTTTGTATTTTCTTGTTGCCGCTTACCCTTTCCTCTTTTTACCGACGGAGAAGAATTTCTTTTACTTTTCCTGTTCCCGCTATTATTCTCCTCTTTAAATTCAATTTCTTCACCAAATTCTTGACTTTGAGAATCTGTTTCTAAATCAGAGGAAATAGAAGTCGAAACAATCTTAGCTATTTCCTGCTCTTTTTCATTTAACATATTGTACATAAACACAACTTCTTGATGATTTGATTCCATCTTGCTGAGAATCTGTTGCGAAAACTCATCCAATGCCATAATCTTATCATTGCAAAGGCGATTCATCTGATTTTCCGTATCGTCAATTATATCCATCTGATAATCTTTTAAAATCTCTTGAATCCGGTCACGAATCATCTTCTCTTCCTGCTCTGTCCATACCGTCTCAGAAACTGTTCCGTCCCCTGAATACGCTTCTCCTTCTATTCTTTTTGAAACAAAAAAACTAATACATAAAACGGCAAAACCGGTTATTATCAAAATAATTTCAATCGCTGTCATATTTCCTCTCTTTTCTATCGGCCTCTACACCATCAAATCAAAACTACTGTCTGATCGCGGTGCCATAGGCCCTTCTTTCCTTTTGTTCTCCCTCTTCTTTTTCTTCTCAGAAGAGGTATCTCCACCGCCCCCCTCTTTATCGGTCAAATTATATTCCTGTGTCTCTGCTTTCTGTGTTTCCATCGTCCGCTGTGCCATCTGCTCAGTCTCTTTTCGAAATTGCACTGCTGTCTGATCAAGCGCATGCTGCATCTGACTGAGTTCTCTTCCCTGCAAATCCGCCGCCTCTGCTGTTCGGGGCAGCATCGTATTCAAATCAATGGAATTAATCATGTCCCATCACTCCTTAAAAGCCAGCAATTCTGACATCTGCGCCGTCACGAATCAATCGACAGTGAGATAATTTCTCCTGAAAATTTCGTGACATATCTTTTATGGTTACTTTCGTTCCCGGATAAACCGTCTTTTCCACCAAAATGCATGCATTTTTATTTCGTTCAATACGCTCCAAAAGATTTTCTCTATCCATCTTCAGCTGCTTTATCTCTTTTAAATAAAGCGGCTTATGAGATATTGCATTTTTTATAAACTGCATTTGTTCCGGAGAAACTTCAACATTAGTCTCCAGCTGTTTTTTTACAGTATCCGCCACTTTCTCTATTTTATCTAATTTTTCCTGTTTTTCTTTAATCTCATCCCGCCATTCGTTAGTCTGCTTGATAAGATCAATATCGGAGTAAATAACAAGTTCTGTCTTCGACCCCATCGTAGAGCCAAGTGTTGTCGCCTGAATAGACGCATAGGTCTTGATGACTCCACCATTAATTAACCCTTTTTTACCAAGAACATCAATGGATTCCCTGCACTCAACCTGGCTGTGCAAAACGGCATCTGCCTTCAAACTGCCATTACACTTCACCTTACAATTTTCAAGGAATTTAGCGATAATATTTCCCTCAGCCTGTAATTCCCCGCGATCCATCCCCTGCATACCGCGCTTTAATACAATATTACCACCGGAAATCAGAGTAGCTCCTTCAACAACACCATTGACAACAATATCACCCTCAGCCTGAATTTTAAATCCCGTTGAAACATTGCCTGCCACTTCCACCGTTCCCTGATATTCAATGTCACCGGTTGATGAGTCCACATTAGCCGGAACACGATAAATATCCGACACCATAACCATATCATCCACTAAGGTAACATGACCGGCAACTTCTGAATATAGGGTGCACTTATCTTCCGATATCCGAATATTCCTCCCGTGCCTCAGCACTCTTGTCTTTACCTTGATTGGATTCAGTGTAGCACCCGTAACAGAAATTCCTTTTCTACCGCGATCCGCCGGTGTGAGTTCCGCTAATTTTTGTCCCACTTCTACCGGCTTAATATTCCCCAACTGATGAAAATCTACACTTCCATCCTCGTTTAATTTAGGCTTCGCCGTTGTGTTGATATCAAAAAAATATTTCACAACCGCATTATGCCCCTGAACAGGCATAGTTGCATCAGCAATAATATAATCCCTACAGTATTCATGATTAGCAAGAAAATGATCGATTGCCTTTTTGTGAATGCCATGCTTAATTCCGGCAAGTTTAAGATCACTGATAATATCACTCTCTGTCAACATACCGCCCCCTGTTGTAGGCGGATAAAACCTCGCCAGAGCACGTTCTCCGCGCTCTAATATGCTAACAATACATCTTTCGTTCTCTGGAATAATCGGCTCTGTACAGAGGAGATACATATCGCTAAAATCTCCTCGTTTTAAATAATCCCCTAAAGATACGGCATCGTAAGAAGGAAACTTAATGACATCCAAATAAGAAATGATTTCATCCAATTCTACCATCTCTTCACCGTCATCTGAAGGGTAAATTTTAAGCCACATCTCATCATCCTGATTGACCACTTCAAAATATGAATGAACTGCCATTGTCCTCTACCTCCTAACGTAAGCTTTCTGATGCAAAAATCTATCCTAAAAAAGATTCAAAAAATCGACAGAATCCCCAAGCTGATCCTTGATTTTCCGCAACGCTTTTGTATGCAGCTGAGAAACTCTTGACTCAGACACACTCATAATCTGGCTAATCTCTTTTAATGTCAATTCTTCATAATAGTAAAAGGTAATTACCTTTTGTTCTTTTTCTGTAAGAGTCTTTAAGGCTTCCACTATCATCTCTTTTAGTTCTTTTTTTTGAAAAGCACGTTCCGGTTGTTGATATTTTGTTCCAAAGGACTCCATCTTTCCTTCAGCCCCTTGATCCAAATAATCATCCAACGATATCACATTTGTAAATTCAACTTCGGAACGCCATCCTTCATATTCTTCTTTTGTAATACCGAGTTCGGCAGCAATTTCCTCAGCCGTTGCCGGCCTTCCATATGTAACTTCCAACTCAGAAGCCACCGTCTCCATCCGCCTCTGTTTTTGACGCAAAGTACGTGGAATCCAATCCATCTTTCGAATCTGATCCAGTATTGCTCCCCGAATACGAAGACTTGCATATGTTTCAAATTTAACATCTTTTGCGAGATCAAACTTATCAATTGCATCAATCAAGCCGAAAATCCCATATCCCACAAGATCATCGTATTCCACAGTATACCCCAAATACATACCAAGCCGACCCGCAACCAGATTCACCACATTCGCATACTCCAAGATCAATTGTTCACGAATTTCCGGTGCTCTGCTCTTTTGGTATTGCTCCCACAATTTTTTTCTTTCCGCTTCCTTCATTGGCTACTATCCCCCTGCCTAATTCCTACTCATCAGGATCCAATGACTCCCCTGTGCTATTTCGCATCTGCGCATCACGTTCCTGTTCTTCCCGCTGTATTCTTCGCCTTTCTTCTTCTGCTTCCAGCCGCTTTTTCTCAGCCTCAACCATGGCAATTCGCTCTGCGTACACCTTGCCGATTACTTGTGCCGCAATCTGACCGATAATATAAAAGACCAATAAAACAATAATGAGCACAATTAAACTCATCTGCACAGGCCAGCCCTGCACAACACTAAGTATGCAACAGACCAGCCCTGCAAGAAGCATGACAAACGCCGGTATATAATGATATTTCATAATTCATCCACCATTTTTGAATCGTAGTAACACATTCAGATCAAATTACATGTTCTTGTATTTCAGATTTATTAACCCCTCGAATGAGCATCTCTTCTGTCTCCGGATCAAAAACAATTGTCCGGCTGCATGTACCACCTATATCCTCTGCCACAATACGAACTTTACATTTAGCAAGAATCTTACACACAGCAAGATAATTCTGGGATCCGATATTAAAAAATCCATTCTCTGAATGATGTGAAAACATTCTTGCGCCACCGGCAATCTTTGCAACTAAACGTTCCTTATGAACCGGTTTTTTTATTAATTCATCATACATATCCTGAATACAGGTATCCACGAATTTTTTTCTCTCTGTATTGTTCGTAATTCTCCGACTATCCGGCAGCATTACATGTGCCATTCCACAAATCCCACTCGATGGTTCATATATAACAACCCCCAGACAGGAGCCAAGTCCAAGGGTTGTTATTTTTTTTGGCGAACTACATAATTTATAATCCGCAATGCCTACACGCACTACATCACTTCTCATACTTTTTTTACTTCCTCTACAACAGCTTCTATATCAAGCAATGAAATCAAAGAATCATCATGTTTTCCAATGCCTGCAAGATATGAAGCATTCTTTTCATCCAATTTAAACGCCGGTTTTTCTACAGTTCGAGGATCAATATTAACAACTTCTTTTACCTCATCCACAAGGAATCCAATCATAGACTGGTCTTCCAGACGAATGATGATAATACGAGTGCTGTTTCCATATACATCATCTTCTAAATCAAATCTGCGACGAAGGCTCATAATCGGAACCACTTCACCGCGAAGATTAATCACTCCCACGTAATATTTTTGAGATTTCGGCACACGGGTGATCTGCTGCATGCGCACAATATTATCAATATAATCAATCTGAACACCGTATTGCTCATCTCCAAGTTTAACAACAATATACTGAACTTCTTCTACATGCTCAACCGGATTAAGTACTTCTTTCTCTTCCATTTCAGGGCACCTCCTAGATTAAAGTATTGGTATCAAGAATAAGAGCCACTTCACCATCACCGAGAATCGTTGCTCCGCTAAAGAGTTTCTCATATGTAATATGGTGACCTAACGACTTAATTACTGTTTCCTGCTGTCCGAGCAAACTGTCAACAATCAGACCAACTTTCTGCTCACCCTTCTTAATTACTACAATTACAAAGGAATCCGGCTCTTCCTGCTCATTCGCTCCCAGAAGTTCGTGGAGACGAAGAATCGGAATAACATTTCCCCTGAGATGAATAACCTCTTTGGATTGAACAAAACAAATGTCCTCTTTTGGAATATCTTCAATACCATCAATACTGCCAAGCGGGATTGCATATTTTTCATTGTCAACCTCCACCATTAAAGCTTGTATAATAGCTAATGTCA
>CAMVIN010000055.1 GCA_947167565.1 uncultured Clostridia bacterium
CACTCAAAACCCATGCAAATGCTTCAACAGAACTATCATTTCCTGGCAAAGCCGTTCCAACCGCAATCAATTCTTCCAATGTTTCTAAATCACCTGTATTTGTAATTTCTTCAGCCCTCGCATAAACTCCATTCGAAGAAAAAATCATAACGACTGCTAGTAACCATGCTAAAAATTTCTTCATATTACCTCACTCCTTTATTTGTTTGTATCCAATGTTGGTGTTTCTGTTTCCCCCACTCTTTCCTTTTCCATGGTCAAGTATGCTACCGTTCTATTCTTATCATCTCCTGATACATATGATGAATTCATCATATCTTTGCACTCTTTTGTGATTTCTGTGGCATACTCAAGGTCTGAATTCTCACTTAGATATTTTTTCACATGCAATGTCCACAAGAATACTCCTACACTATTATTGGAGCTTGACAGGTTTGTTCCTACCTTTATAAGTTCATCAATTGTTGGAGTTTCGATTTCTTCCGCTCTTTCCTTCTCCATCGTCAAATACGCTACTGTCCTATTCTTATCATCCCCTGATACATATGATGAATTTATCATTTCTGTATACTCTTTTGAGATTTCTGTGACATACTCAAGGTCAGCATTCTCGCTTAAATATTTTTTTACATGCAAAGTCCACAAAAATACATCAACACTATTATTTGAATTTGACAAATTTGTTCCTACCGCTATAAGCTGGTCTAAGGTTGGTGTTTCAGTTTCTTCTATCGCCTCTTTTTCTCTTGTCAGATAAGCTACTGTTCTATTCTTGTCATCCCCTGATACAAATGATGAATTTATCATTTCTGTGCACTCTTTGGCGATTTCATTATAAAATTCATAGTCAGAATGACTCTCATTATACTTCTTTACATTCATTACCCATGTAAATATCTCTGTTGAATTATTGGAACCAGAAAGAGATGTTCCCTCTGAAATCAATTACTCTAAGGTCGCTAACTCTTCTGTATGGTCAACTTCCGATGCATTCACATATACACCATTTGTTGTTAGCACAATTGCCATTATTATAATAACTGATAGTATTTTTTTCATATTCCTTGCACCTCACATTTCTTTACTTTGACATACGTTTTAGTAGCATATCTGTAATTTTACCACATCTGATTATTTCAGCCCGATTATTGGAAAGATAATTTACTGTCGGTATTATCCTGTAAATTCCCACTTAGAAATTACGATATAGGCATACAACTTTTCCTATTATATTTTTTCTTATATCACTTATTTTTAAATCTAAAACTACAGGTCTCATATGCTGGTTTCCATATAAAATAATATTGTTTGAATTTTGCTGACTCACTTTATAACAAGATAATTTAGAATCTATTAACCTTACACAAACAAAATCTCCATCAGAATATTTCTCATCTAACCAAACAATTATTATATCACCCGATGCTATTTCAGGTGCTAAATTTTCATCAGAAACTTTGATTGCGATTGTTTTTTCTGGTTTATACATATCATCAGAGACAGTCATTACTTCTGATGAATTTTTCATCATTTCTTCAATGGTCTGATTCGTATCTATAGAAATAATAGGTATTTTATGAGCATCCGCTTTGACAAAATAGTACTTCGTAAACATTTCCTTGCCTTCCACCCTAGAAATCAAAGAATCACGTGTCATTCCCATTCCTTTTGCAAGTTTTTCATATGTCTCCATTTTAGGTTTAGTTCTCTCTCCAGTATTTGGATCCATCTCTCTCTCAAGTACCGAAATGTATGCTTTACTCAAGCCACATTGTTCAGCAAACTTCTCTTGCGAGAGCCCATGTGTATACCGGTAATTCCATATTATCTGTGATAATTTTTCCCTTTTCATTATGCCCCCTACTTCACCATTCTCCATTTCAAATATAATGTGCAATCCTTATTCATGCTACCTTCTTGACCATACTCACAATATCACTATTAGCCTCCATAATCCTCTTGTCATTCTCCATTTCTGCAATTGACATCCAGCAAAACTTTTTCCCATCTATTTCAAATGAGTCCTGCGAAATTTCATCCGTAAATTTTTTTATTCGAAAAACATAGAACCTGTGACAGTAACATCTATTTTCTTTCGCACTGACAGAATATTTTTCATGAACCTGTTCAAACTCAAAAGCTCCCTCTAAATTATTTTGCGGAAGCTTTAATTCCATTTGTAAATGCTTTGCAATATTATCTTCGTCTTGTTTAAAATCAGACGTAATAGTCGAATAATTTAAAAAGAGTTTACAATCCCACCGAGCATCATAATATACCAAAAAGCGATTTGCGTTTTGATTGAATGTATCTTTGATTAGTACAATCGAATGTGGGTGCTCTTTCATTAAATTCGCCTCCTCAATTTCTCCATATAACACATCTTTATCAAAGGGATTTCTTATACATTTTATGATTTCAAAAATGCCATAAATCATAAGAGATATACCAAATAAAATCAAAATAATCTGAACTACTAATCCAATTTTACCCCATTTAGAAAAATCAGCCAATGCCATCGGTACCCAAAAAGCAATTGACGTAATAATTTTTTCCACTCCAACCATTTTACTTTTACCAATACTGTTTTGGTGTTCCGCAAGAATCAGTCGTAATTTATCACAAGTAATATAAATTCTGCCATTTTCTTCCTTCAAACAACAAACACCAGCCTTTCAAAATTGTATTAGTTATTAAAACAAATATGCTTCTGCCACTACTTTAACGTAATAGCAGAAGCACACTACTCACTATATTCACTTTTAGTTGAATCAAATCAACCAACTATGAACTTTACACAACTCACGCCTTTTCTGCAATTGCAGCCTGCGCAGCGGCCAAGCGAGCCACCGGCACGCGGAATGGTGAGCAGGATACATAGTCAAGACCAATCTTATGGCAGAACTCAACAGATGTCGGGTCACCACCATGCTCGCCACAGATACCGCAGTGAAGGGAAGCGTTCTCCGGCTTACCAAGTTTGAGAGCAGTCTCCATCAACTTGCCAACGCCATCCTGGTCAAGCTTAGCGAACGGATCGTTCTCGAAGATCTTAGCATCATAGTAAGCATCAAGGAACTTACCTGCATCATCACGAGAGAAACCGAATGTCATCTGAGTCAAGTCGTTTGTACCGAAGCAGAAGAAGTCAGCTTCTTTTGCAATCTCATCAGCAGTAAGTGCTGCACGAGGAATCTCGATCATTGTACCAACCTCATACTCAAGCTTAGCGCCTGCTGCCTCGATCTCTGCGTCTGCTGTCTCAACAACGAACTTCTTAACATATTTCAACTCTTTTACATCGCCTACCAACGGAATCATGATTTCCGGTTTTACATTCCAGTCAGCATGTGCTTTCTGAACTTCGATTGCTGCACGGATAACAGCCTTTGTCTGCATCTTAGCAATCTCCGGATAAGTTACAGCAAGACGACATCCACGATGACCCATCATCGGGTTGAACTCATGCAGGGAAGCAATAATAGCTTTGATATCATCTACACTCTTGCCCTGTGCGTCTGCCAGTTTCTTAATATCATCTTCCTCAGTAGGAACGAACTCATGCAATGGCGGATCGAGGAAACGAATCGTAACCGGATTTCCTTCAAGCGCCTCATAGAGAGCCTTGAAGTCACTCTGCTGATAAGGAAGAATCTTATCAAGAGCAGCCTCTCTCTCTTCTACTGTATCTGCACAAATCATCTCACGGAAAGCAGCAATTCTGTCTTCCTCGAAGAACATATGCTCTGTACGGCAAAGACCGATACCTTCTGCACCGAGTTCACGAGCTTTCTTAGCATCTGCCGGTGTATCAGCATTGGTACGAACTTTGAGTTTTCTGAACTCATCAGCCCAAGCCATGATACGTCCGAACTCGCCGGCAATCTGAGCGTCAACAGTAGGAATGATTCCCTCATAGATGTTACCAGTTGTACCATCGATGGAAATCTCAGATCCCTCTGTGAATTCTTTACCAGCCAATGTAAATTTCTTATTTTCCTCATCCATGTTGATGTCGCCGCAACCGGATACACAGCATGTACCCATACCACGAGCAACAACGGCAGCGTGACTTGTCATACCACCACGAACAGTCAGGATACCCTGAGCGCTCTTCATACCGGTAATATCTTCCGGTGATGTCTCAAGACGAACCAGAACGACTTTCTCGCCCTTAGCAGCCCATTCAACGGCATCATCAGCAGTAAATACAACCTTACCACATGCAGCACCCGGAGAAGCTCCAAGACCTTTTCCGATTGGTGTAGCAGCCTTCAATGCAGCAGCATCGAACTGTGGGTGAAGCAGTGTATCCAGGTTACGAGGATCGATCATAGCCACTGCCTCTTCCGGTGTCTTGTGTCCCTCATCAACGAGGTCGCAGGCAATCTTAAGAGCTGCCGGAGCTGTTCTCTTACCATTACGGCACTGAAGCATGTACAACTTCTTGTTCTCAACGGTGAACTCCATATCCTGCATATCATGATAGTGATTCTCCAAAGTCTCACATACTTTGAGGAATTCTGCATAAGCCTCAGGGAACTCCTGCTCCATCTGAGCGATCGGCATCGGTGTACGAACGCCGGCAACAACGTCCTCGCCCTGTGCGTTCTTCAGGAACTCACCCATAAGCTTGTTCTCTCCTGTAGCAGGGTCACGCGTGAAGGCAACACCTGTACCGGATTCGTTGTTCAAGTTACCAAATACCATCGGCATTACGTTAACTGCTGTACCCCAGCTATATGGAATGTCGTTATCACGACGATATACGTTAGCACGAGGGTTGTCCCATGAACGGAAAACGGCCTCAATAGCCAGTTTCAACTGCTCAACCGGATCAGATGGGAAATCTGTACCGAGCTGATTTTTGTATTCAGCCTTGAACTGAGAAGCAAGTTCTTTCAAATCAGCTGCTGTGAGGTCTACGTCGAACTGTACGCCCTTCTCCTCTTTCATCTTGTCGATGAGCTGCTCGAAATACTTCTTACCAACTTCCATAACGACATCAGAGAACATCTGAATGAAACGTCTGTAAGAATCGTATACGAAACGCTCAAATGCCGGATCATCATTTCCCTTAATCATTGCCTCAACTACTTCGTCGTTCAGACCGAGGTTAAGGATTGTATCCATCATACCCGGCATAGAAGCACGTGCACCGGAACGAACGGAAACAAGAAGCGGATTCTGAAGGTCTCCGAACTTCTTACCATTCTCTTTCTCCATCCATGCTACGCCTTCCATCGCCTGAGACATAATCTCATCGTTAATCTTACGTCCATCCTCATAATACTGTGTACAAGCCTCAGTAGTAATTGTAAATCCCTGTGGAACCGGAAGACCAATACTTGTCATCTCTGCAAGGTTCGCACCCTTACCACCGAGTAAGTTACGCATGGTCATATCACCTTCTTTGAAGGTATAAACCCATTTGTTTGCCATTTTACTATTCCTCCTATAAATATTTTTCATTTTTTTATTGTATCACAAAAAAATCTGTTAGAAAAGACTTTTTTCCGAAAAAATGGTAAAAAAAATGCGAAGCACTGACACTTCGCATTTACTGGATATAAAATTATCTTTTTACAATACCATAATATACATATAATAGAGTTTTCCAAACACCTTCGCCTCATCATATAACTGGCGAATCATCTGCTCATAAATCGCCTGAAATTCAGAGTACTCTTCTTCTGTGAAGTCGTCCGGTCCAAAACGCGCGCGATATACGGCTGCCACATATTCATAAACATTCGCCTCCGTCACATGAATGTTCATAGAAATCTGCTCTGCATACTCTGCGACAGACTGCCCTCTGTAAACAGCCCCCTTCTTTACAAGTACCGGTGCCAGGTGATAGTGCTGCCTCCGAATTCTCCTGCTAATCTTCTTTGCGAAAAGACTACGTTTGTAGAAGTATCTTCTCAATCTCCTCTGCCCCTCAGCAATCAGCAGAAAAATAACAATCCCCACAAGAATCTCAACGATAATCTTCCATACCTGATTTTCTTGATTGTCAGCATCCGATTCCTCCTGAGTATCAATATCTTCAAAAATCATACTCTCTTCCGGTTCCTGTGTCACTATCGGAGTAGGTGTTGCTTGATCCGGTTCCTCTTTTGGCTCATCTTTCTGCTCCGGTTCCTCTTCTTCTTTGCTATCGGAAGAATTAGAATCCTTCGATTTATCGGAAGAAGAGTTGTTTGGCGTAGAAAAATCATCTTCGCCAACCCCCGGCGTAACCTCAAAAGGAACGAAGCCATACTTTTCATCAAAGACTTCCACCCATGCATGAGCATCATGGTCTTTTACCTCAACCTCGCTGGAATCCTCAACCGATGTCGAAAGTTCTTCTTTTGATACATACATTCCTTCCACATATCTGGTCGGAATACCCACGCTGCGCAGAAGAATTGCAGCCGCTGTGGCATAGTACGTGCAGTATCCCTTTTTATTTTCTTTCAAAAAATATTCAACCGCCTCTTTCTTCGATGGCGTTTTACCCGGCGATAACGTATATTCCGTATCCTGTGAAATATACGTTTTTACAGCCGCCAGGATTTTGCTCTGCACATCATCACCATTTTTCAATTTGTCATACAAGCCGCCATTATCGGTGAGATATTGTTTGAAATCATCACAGACACTCTGAACCGTATCCGGAATATCAAGATAATATTTTTCCACAAATGACTTCATCATCTCGCGCTCTGTCTTATTGCCTTCCCAGAACATAGCATCGGCAATTGTTTTATTTCCGCTCACAAGATCACGTCTCATCACATATGGATACAAAGCAAAATATTCAACCGTATAATCAATTCCCGGCACATCAATGGCAATGCGCCCGTTTGTCTCTGATTTAAAGGCAGAGGTCGGTAAATACGGAACTACATAATTTCCATATCCAAAAGCAAGATTGCGCACACGCAGCGTTCCCGTCTGCCATAAATCAGAAGTCCCGCTCGTTTCCTTCTCGCCCAGTTCATTCCGCAGCTGCATATGCCAGTTATCCGGATTGATTCCACTCTTCGTAAGAGGAACAAGATCTTTTTGGTACTGCTCATCTTTCGCAAGAGATTTCCATTTATTTTTGGCATAGATGTCCCCTACGTAGCCTTTCAGATACAACCCATGATTTTCATTGACATTTCCGGATATCTTTAACATGACATCGCCGTTGTAGTGAATTTCTCCCTTTTTGCCAATTTTTCCATAATCAATGGCATCATCGTTAAAGTATGCCTTAAACCACGTAAAAACATCTTCCTGACTCCACGTTGTCAGAGCAACCATTGAATTTTTTGCCTGAATAATCTTTCCTGAATTATCTTCGTAGCGCGAAGGCGGAACAACGATCCACGAAACCGCACCAGCAAAAAGACCAACCAGCATAAGTACAATCGATAACTTCTGTCTCATTCTCCGGTCAGTCGCATCTGTACGTAGATGACGTGTACCAACGATTGAAGCCGCTACAATTAAATAGGTGAATACATGAGCAAAATATCCCAGTCTCCCTACAATCAACGGAATAATCATGAACGGTATTGTGGCCACAAGGAATACCGACGAACGTCTACGCCTGTAGAAAAAAGCACTGACAATCGCAATCAGATAAATACCGACGAGAATCAACACCATTGACGTACAAAATTTTACCCCTGCTCCGTCCGTACTATTTGCAAGTAATGTCAGATTGCTCCCTGTAAAGTTCATAAATTCTTTCAAAAATCCATTGATTATGATAATAAAACCTTTTTTTACAGAAGCAAAAAAGCGGATGACAACTGCAGCACCAAAAAGAGCAAGCCCTAAAAGACCGTATAATTTACCATTCTTAAATGTCTCCAGCACTGAAAAAAGTCCATAAAACAGAATGGAAGCAAACAAAAGAATCAAAATGAATACTGTCTTGTCAAATGTAAGTTCCAAACTGGTCGCCGTACATAAAAGCACAGAGACAATTCCAAGATAGACCAGAATAATCTGGCTGAATTCTAATATGAAGTTAATGAGTTTATTGTTCCTCGTCCCCAAACTGTTCACCTCGTAAATCTATAACCTCCAGGCGATCACGCACAAGACCGCACTGCTCTAAATCCTCGTGAGAAACTACTGTCAGGTAAATCGCCGACTCCAGTGATTTTCCCTCTTCCCAGGCAAGAAAAGATTCTACCAATTCATCCGGCCGATCCGTCATCGATGCTTGGAACAAATCCTGAAACATCCAGATAAGTTCCTCTTCATGTTCTACCATGCGCTCTTGAACAAGTTCATTTTTGTTGTCGTACCAGATATAATTCTGCGGAATGGCGTGCTCAATCATAAACATGGAAATCGAGTACACACCCTGAATCAAGCGATTCATATCATCATATCGCTTTTCCCGCTCCTTCTTTTTCGCTCTCTTTTCCACACATAAATCAATAAAAATATTGACAGCTCTGGTAAGCGGAAGACTCCCCTCTTTTACCATGAGCGTTTTCGTCTTGCTACTGAGTTTCCAGTGAATTCTCTGAATCTTATCTCCGTCCACATATTCTCGAATGTCAAAGACCTCTGACGGGTCATCGCCCTTTTTGTAGAGAGAAAACCGGTCACTGTCCTCATTTGTCTCATTATACCAGCGATTCTCCCCAAGGTACATTTCCCGAATTGGCGGAAGTACCAGAACATTCTGTGTTGTAAAGTTTTTCCCGACTGTCCACGCAAAAATATTCAAATAATCGTAAATCCGAACCTTTTCCACTGTAATTGCCACATTACCACAGTGGCTCATCAACACGGGAATTCTTCGCTCTCTATGCTTTCCCGCATCGACAGAAAAGCGGACTCTCATCTTTCCTCGCTCACCCGTAAAAGTGTTTTCATAGCGAACTTTTGCAATTCCTTTTGTCACAGGAAGTATGGTATTACCATTCTCCATCGTAAGTGTGACTGTTGCGCGCGCCGGCTTATCAAGAGCATCCTTTTCTGTCATCGGATTCTTGCAATCCACTGACACCCGAAACCGCAATCGCAGCAAAATCAAAAAAATCAACATTGCAATCGGCATTATGACAAGAATACCCATCACAGCCACAGTTCCGTACTCAAGATAAAACACAGAAATCAACAGTCCCGCCAAGAAAAGGAAAGCAAATAAAATTGTTCCTATTGTCATGCCTGCCTCCTATTACAGTTTCGGCACTGCTACCTTCTTAACAATCTCCTCGACAACATCTTTTGCCGTAACATGACTCATACGGGCCTTTCCGTTCAAGAGCAGACGATGCGCCAGTACTGAACCCGATACAGCCTGAATATCTTCCGGCAAAACGTAGTTTCTTCCTTCTACAAATGCTCTTCCTCTGGACATATCCATGAGAGCAAGCGTCCCTCGCGGACTGATTCCCAGAGAAATCATGGCATGATTACGCGTGGCATCTACAATAGAAGACAAATATTTTAATACTTTATCGTCGATAAACACCTGCCTTACCAAATCCTGCATTTTTAATACTTCCTGCTTGGAAATAATCTCCTGTATGTAATCGAGCGGGTTAATTTCCTGTCGCTCCTTAATCAGACGCATCTCTTCTTCCATCGTTGGATAGCCCATAGAAATACGAATCATAAACCGGTCAAGCTGCGACTCCGGCAACATCTGTGTTCCGGCAGATCCCACCGGATTCTGTGTCGCCACAACAATAAACGGGTTTGGAAGATGTCGTGTTACACCGTCAACAGTAACTTGTCCCTCCTCCATAACTTCCAACAGAGCAGACTGTGTCTTTGTGGAAGTACGATTAATCTCGTCCGCAAGCAGCAGATTACACAAAATTGCCCCCGGCTTATATTCATAATCACCATCCGGTCCAATCATATTAAATCCAACCACATCACTCGGAAGAACATCCGGCGTGAACTGAAGACGCCGCTCTGTCAATTCCATCGCACGGGAAAAAGCAACAGCCAGTGTGGTTTTTCCCACTCCCGGCACATCCTCTATCAAAATATGTCCCTTGGCGAGAATCGCAGTCAATACCTGTTTGATGTTTTCATCTTTTCCGCGGATAACCTTTCCAACCTCTTGCAAAATGGCCTCCACTTTATCATTTACATTTACACTCACTGTCTCCATCTCCTTTTCTTACAACAGAAAACGCCGTATCATCGGCGTTCTCCACATTCTCTATTCAATGTCCGGCGCCCGCTCTCAGGATACACGCATCTTGAACTTGCGAATCTCCCGCTCGTCCTCTGCGTCTATTTTCTCCATATGACCGCCAAGCCCACGGATTTTTTGTTCAAAATTCTCATAGCCGCGCTCGATATACTGAATCTGATCCACACAGGTATATCCGTCAGCCACCAGTCCTGCCATAACAAGTGCTGCCCCGGCGCGCAAATCCGGCGCACTCACCGTCGCTCCGGTAAATCCGGCAACTCCGGTAATAAAGGCCGCATTCCCCTCTACCGTGATATTCGCCCCCATGCGTCGAAGTTCTGTGACATACTTAAAACGAGTCTCAAAAATCGTCTCGGTAACGATACTTGTTCCCTCCGACAAAGCAAGCAGTGTTGTAATCTGTGGCTGCATATCCGTAGGAAATCCGGGATACGGCATCGTCTTGACATTGGCATAAGAAAGTCTATGATCCGCATATACATGCACACTGTCATCATACTCATCTACATGCGCGCCAATCTCAACCAGCTTCGCTGTAATTGCCTCCAAGTGCTTCGGGATAACATTCTTGATATAGACATCGCCTCCCGTCGCCGCCACAGCGAGCATAAATGTACCCGCCTCAATCTGATCCGGAATAATCGAGTACTCACTGCCGTGTAAGGACTGCACACCACGAATACGAATCGCATCTGTACCGGCACCTTTGATATTTGCTCCCATGCTGTTCAAAAAGTTGGCAACATCTACGATATGAGGCTCCTTGGCAGGATTCTCTATAATTGTCTTGCCGTCTGCCATGCATGCAGCCATCATAATATTAATCGTAGCGCCCACACTCGGACAATCCAAATAAATATGCTTTCCTGTCAAGCGCTCTGCCTGAGCATCAATCTTTCCATGATGAATCGTCACTTGAGCCCCTAACTGCTCAAATCCCTTAATATGCTGGTCGATTGGCCGACTTCCAATCTGGCAACCTCCGGGAAGTGCCACCAGTGCTTTTTTGTATTTTCCTAAAAGTGCCCCCACCAGATAATAGGAACCTCTAATCTTTCGAATTGCCTCTTCGTCTACGCTGACATCTGAAATCAGTGAGCCGTTAATCCTGACAGTATGGGTATCTATCCGCTCGACAATCGCGCCAATCCCCTCAATGGCATCCAGCAGAACTCGAACATCGTCTACATCAGGAAGATTCTCTATCAAAACGGGTTCATCGGCCATAATCGCTGCCACAATAATACCAAGCGCTGCATTCTTGGCACCTCCAATGGTAACCTCTCCCCGCAACGGTGTACCGCCCTTTATCATATACTGTTTCATTTATAACCCTCCAGTCCACACTTTACAGTATGAAACGCTATTTAATTAGTATATCACAAATTCTGTATTTGTAAAACGTTAATTTGAATATTTTTCGTCCAAAAAAACTATGATTTTTTGACAGAATAGCCAAATCTGCCTAATTTCTCACCTATAACGAAATATTCACCGTGGGAATAGGTCACCAGTTCTGTCTCATTGAGTTCAAATTTCCCTGTCTCATTCATATATTTCTGACTGACTTGAACACCGGTTACTTCGCCCAAAAACATATGATGACTCCCCAGTTCTATGACATCTTTTACTTTACATTCCAGATTCACCGGGCTTTCCTCAATAATCGGTGCATATTTCAACGTCTTCGCCTTGGCCGCTGTCAACTCCATCTCGATAAATTTATCCACATTTCTTCCTGATTTGACACCACACCAATCTGTCGCATAAGCGAGTTTTTTCGTTGTCAGGTTGACAACAAATTCTCCGCTCTCACGTATCATCCCATATGAATATCGCTCAGGCCGGACTGAGATTGATACCATGGCAGGGTCAGAACAAATTGTTCCCGCCCATGCTACCGTAATGATATTTTTACCACCCTTTTTATCGCCACAGCTTACCATAACAACCGGCACCGGATAAAGCATATTCCCCGGCTTCCATAACTGTTTCTCTTCCATTTACATTCTCACCTTATAATAGATATGAGCCGACAAATCTGAATGCTCCGACATAAAGCAATCCAGCTCGTCAAACGGTCCCGACATCATCACAACGATTTGTCTGGTATTGTCACTCATCATATCTGAAATATCCTGTATCGTTTTCTTGCTCAGATTCTGCGCATCTGTCACAAGCATGCACGCACCTTCAAGTTTCGCAATCTGTTCTTCTAATTCCAACTGATTCAGTTTATCTGCCGAAATTTTCACAATACTGCTGGCAGAAAAATACCCAACATTATTCAATTCTTTGGCAATTCGCTTCGCAACAGCAAGTGTAATCCGCTCTTCCCCTCCGGCAAATACAAAGTGAGGATTCCTGCGGCTTCTGCGCACTTGATCAATCGTGCTCTTTAGAGTATAATAGCGAATTCCGCGCTCGGAAATATCCTCCGGATCTTCTTTCAAAAGGTCATCCAGATTTTCCACAATATTCTTCGCCGCCTCATCAATTGCCATCGGCTTTGGTTCTTTTACCTTTTGCGGAGTAACTGTCGGTACCGGTGTCTCTATTTCCTTCGGCACATCTGCTTTCTTCTCTTTTCTCCTATTTCTGGAGAAAGAGAACTGTTCCAAAATCGACTTTAACCCCGATTCTTTCGTCGTTTCTTTTTCCTGCTTCTTATCACGTTTTCTAAATTCTTCCGGCTCCAGATATTCATCTATGTTATCCAGCACATCCAAAATTTCCGGAATTTCTGGTTCCTCCGGCTCAGTCTCATTTTCTTCCGGTTCCTCTGGTTCCTCCGGCTCAGCGGCTTCCTCTTCCGGCCCCTCAATTTCCTCAGGTTCTTCCGGCTCAGCGGCTTCCTCTTCCGGTTCCTCAATTTCCTCAGGTTCTTCCGGCTCAGCGGCTTCTTCTTCCGGTTCCTCTGGTTCCTCCAGTTTCATCTCTTCCACTTTCACCGGCGGAGCAGCATACGTAATTGTTTCTTCAATGTCCGGTTCTTCCGGCTCCGGAATTTCGTCTTCAACCGGCCTTACCCAATCCGGAGACTCGCATCTTGCCTGCAGTTCTTTTGCCTTTTCTACAATTCTGCCAACTCCAAACCACAACTGTAAATCTTTGCACTCACGAATACATTTCTCGCGCATTCCTTCCAGTTCGTACAAACGCGCTAACTGATATCCCCACTCCTCTGTATATTCTTCCTTCTTTAATTCTTCAAGAATCTGAATTAAAACAGTTCTCGGTTCCCCTTCTGCCTTCGCCAGCATATATCTCAGTTCAAACGTCTCTAAAGTCACTTCGCCGATAAACTCATACGTGAGAAACAATTCTCTTGCCTCTTCCATATCCCCTAATCTCAAGACAAGTCGAAGCAGACGGTTTAACACATGACGGGAGTGCGTTCTGTCATATATCAGATAATATATTTCCTTTTTCTTGTCCATGCGTTCCGCCTTTTCGTACAAATCAGCATAGAGATATAAATCCTCGATAGAACTGACCTCACGCAACGGCATCTCATCAATCATTTCCAACGCATCTGTGTATTTATTTTCCTGTAAAAGATCCCTGATTTTCGCACATCGGCGCACTATGTCGTACTTTCCCATTTTATCGGCTCCTTATGTATTCAGCAAAAACTCTTTTGTCAGTTCAACTTCCTCCGGTATATGCATCCCGGCCTTCTCGAATTTGCGCACAACTCCCTGCAATTCTTTTTCTTTTTTCTTCATTTCCAACATATAGCGTTTCCCGGCTTCCTGATAGGAATTCTGAACAAGCAGCCCTCCCGCAATTTCAGAACTTGGCGGACAATATGTAAACAAGATTTCGCGCGCAACCCGGTTCAGTTTCATTGATCCCGTCAGTTCCCTGGAAATCCAATCCTGATAATCCTTTGCAAAGACCTCTCGATGTCTGTTATTGCACTGCTGTAGCTGCGCTTTTACCTTTTCGCGTCTCTCAGGCGTAAGGTCTTTATTCTTTTTGTAAAACTGCAAATAATCTGTATATTCCGAAGTGAGTGATGGATAATGAAAATTGTTCCATTCTGCCCCCATCTCCGACCGGCACTTCTCCCAGCGAAAATGTGCCATCAGCCGCAAAATGTCATCTTCCAGATGATTCTCTATCAAAATCGGAAGAAGAATTCTACCCGGCGTAAGTTTATCCCGGCCGGACATATCCTGCCACATCTGCCCGCCGGAACCATAAAGCGGAAAAAGAATAAAATCCGGGAGCACTCTTGTAACAACTTCAAACTTGGAAATCTCCGCCTCCTCATAATAGGTCAGATATCTCCGATAAAAAATGCTGTAATCCATCCGCTCAATCTTGCTAACTTCAACATTAATTGCCTCACCGGTCACAAGGCAATTTTCAAGCCGGCCACTCATCCCCTCTGAACAAAGAACCGGCACATAGGAAGAACGGTTTACCGCCATAATGCGCTCCGCATATTTCATGAGATTTTCAACTTCAAAATGCACCATCTCATCCACGTTGCGCATCTCTCTCTCCATTTCCTCTTCGGTCATGGAATTTTCTCTCACTGCCTTGCGCAGATGCTCTTCGTAATCTGTATCAAATTCGTCTTTAGAAGGCTTCTTTTTGCGCAAGTAAATCTCTCTCAACCACTCATACATCGTGTAGACACGAATCTCTGTATCGCTTGTCCCCGGTGTCGGCTGCGCAATTAAAGTCTTTAATTCCTTTTCTGTCAAAAGTTCCTCACTGACATAACCGTACCACAAAAAAAGCCGGACAGCCAGCGGCGGTTCCTTATCTTCAAAACATTTCTTAGCCACCGCCTCATAGACCTCAAAAAAGTTACTCGTAACCTCTTTGCGGATTCTAGTGGCCTCCGGTGAGCGGGAGTATTTATCAGCAAGCGTCGAAAACGCTTGTACCGCCTCCACAAAATCAGCTCTGACTTTTTGGTGAACCGGTGCATATTCTGAAATCTGCATCAGTGATTCATCCAATTCTTGTAGTGCGCTATCTTTTTCTAATTCCGCATTGCCAATCTCATCTGACAGCAGAGCGTAATAAATCCGCTCCATCTTATCTCTGTCCAAATCCGGCGACTCTCCTGCAACTTCAATTAATTCCGTCTCAATCTCATCAATCTGTGTCAAAATTCTATCCAGCAAGTCACTCAGAGTCGTCTCTGTGCTTCCTGCCTGATGAACCCTTAATGCCATTTTCCCTGTATAATAAAACAAATTTTTCTCATTCGAAGCCAGGACACGAAGATACCGCCCCAGCCATTCACTGTAATAGCGACACCCTTCCAACAGAGATGGGAGCAACTCACACAGTTCCTTCGCATGACTCAAGGCAACCACATCACTGCCCTCAAAATATCCCTTCTGCGCCTCCACGGAAATCCGACACGCCGCAAGATAATAATCCATCCGCTCAGGGAGGTCAATCTCTTCCGGTCTTTCCATTTTCTCCAAAGCAAGAAATTTTTCCGCTTGAAAACCGGTCTGCTCCGCCACATCCAGACACATCTTATAGCTATCATGCAGAAAAGTACTCATCTCTATCGTCTTATCCTGCATTTTTTTTAATTTTTTATACAAATCTGACACAAAAAAATTCATAGATGTAACAAAAAGCCCCCTATACTGCGGCTTTTTTCTAAGCAAGATAGCAATCTGCTCCCACTGCTGAATCGGCAGCGCATACAGCACCAACTCATCCAGTGCTTTATAAGTAAAGGAATCCCCTGTAACACATCGTACATCCCTATGAAATTCCCGGAACCCAATATCGTCCGCACTCCATCTGCCTGCAATTCTACACGGCCATTGACAATGAGCGCAACAGACTCCACCGGTTCGCCCTTTTCATATATAACGGTTCCCTCTAATATAGCACAAGTACTGTTCATATTAAGGTCTGCTGACATTTTTGTCTCCCCAATACTTTCTCCATTATTTATATAAATCCGCGCGCCTCACGTCGAATCTTAATT
>CAMVIN010000056.1 GCA_947167565.1 uncultured Clostridia bacterium
ATAATAAAAATCAATAGTGTGCGAAAAGGATTTTGGATGACACGAAAGGTAGTGGTCAAAATATGGAGACAGGTAGATTTGTTGATTTGATTTGTCAAAAGAGGGATGGGCAGGAGTTAAAGAGGGAGGAAATCCGTTCCATGATTCAAAATTATGTGAGCGGTCAAATACCGGATTATCAGATGTCGGCAATGCTTATGGCGATATACTTCCGAGGGATGAGCGATCGGGAAATTACGGAGATGACGATAGCGATGAGAGATTCGGGAGATATTGTGGATTTGTCGCAGGTGTCAGGGATTAAGGTAGATAAGCACTCCACTGGCGGTGTGGGAGACAAGACAACGCTGATTATCGGTCCCATTGTGGCGGCATGTGGGATTCCAGTTGCCAAAATGAGTGGAAGAGGACTTGGCTTTACCGGGGGAACACTGGATAAGTTGGAGTCGATTCCCGGATTCCGGGTGGAATTATCAGAGGAAGAATTTTTTTCGAGCGTAAAATCAATAGGAATCAGTTTGATTGGTCAGACAGGAAATCTGGCACCGGCTGATAAAATGCTCTATGCACTTCGGGATGTAACGGGAACAGTGCCGAGTATTCCGCTTATTGCCTCTTCGATTATGAGCAAGAAACTGGCAGCGGGAAGTGACAAAATTCTTTTGGATGTCACAACCGGCAGCGGTGCATTTATTAAAGAATTGGAGGAATCGCGAGAACTGGCGCGGCGCATGGTGGCGATTGGGCGTGGCGCCGGCAAAGAGACAGTAGCAATGATTACCAATATGGATGAACCTCTGGGATATGCGATTGGTAACAATCTTGAAGTGAAAGAAGTGATTGAGACACTGAAAGGGAATGGACCGGAAGATTTGAAAGAAGTGTGCTTCGCGCTCGCCGGTATGATGCTGTCGCTCGGCAGCGAGGATGAGAGCGGAAAAAAGACGTTGTCATATGAAGAGGGAAAAAAACGTGCAGAAGAAGTGCTGGAAAACGGAGCAGCTTTTGCAAAATTTAAGGAACTGGTTCAAAATCAGGGTGGTGATATTACTTATATTGAGTCCCCGGAGAAATTTCCGATGGCTGCCTGCTGTGAGGAAATTAGAAGTGACAGAGACGGCTATGTGAACTGGATGGATACAGAGGGGATTGGGGTTGCGGCCGGACTTCTCGGTGCCGGAAGAGAAAAAAAGGATAGCAAGATTGATTATAGTGCGGGCATCATGATGAGACAAAAGATTGGGAATGCAGTAAAAAAGGGGGATGTAATCGCTGTTTTGTACTCAGAGGACAAGGAAAAATTAAAAAAAGCATCCGCCTATATCTGTGACTGTTTTCTGGTTTCTGATCGTTTGGGAAAATCTATGAAAATGGGAGTAGATATCTTGAGGTAAGTTTGGTACAATAGTTTTGGAAATATTTAGTTTGTTATCGGTGTTTTGTGGAGGATAGATGTGATGTATGATAGTATTGTGATAGGCTGCGGTTTTGCAGGGGCAGTGACAGCCAGAGAACTGGCGGAAAAAAAGGGACAGGATGTATTGATTATTGACAGCAGATCTCATGTAGGGGGCAATTGTTATGACAGACCGGATGAGTATGGAATACTGATACATCAGTATGGACCGCATATTTTTCATACCAATATTGAGCGGGTATACCAATATTTATCTCAATTTACAGAATGGTATGAATATCGACACGAGGTTGTGGGAAATGTATATGGTAAGGAGCTTCCGATACCGTTTAATTTGAATACGCTGGAAATCGTTTATGGCGACAGAGCACCTCATCTTGAAAAATTGTTGATAGATAATTTTGGCGAGGGTGCGAGAGTGCCGATTTTGGAATTGATGAATCATGAAAATGATGAATTGCAGGAAATTGCAAAATATGTCTATGAAAATGTGTTTTTAAAATATACGATGAAACAGTGGGGGAAGTCTCCCAAAGAAATAGATCCGGCAGTTTCCGGTCGTGTTCCGGTACTTCTTTCAAGGGATAACCGATATTTTCAGGACACATATCAGGGGATTCCGAAGGATGGATTTACTCCGATTTTTGAAAAAATGCTAAATTACGAAGGAATTGAAGTGAGACTGAATTGTGAGGCGAAGGATGTTCTTACCATTGATGCAGATGCAGAAGAACAAGTGTTATTTGAGGGACAGCCGTTCCATGGAAATATTATTTTTACAGGCGCGCTGGATGAGTTGTTTGACTGCCGGTTTGGTCGTCTTCCGTACCGTTCTCTTCGGTTTGATTTTGAACATTATAACAAACCATTTTATCAGAGTCACGGTGTAGTCAATTACACGGTATCAGAGGATTTTACCAGAATTACAGAATTTAAGTATTTAAGCGGTCAGCTGGATGCGCCGGATACAACGATTGTAAAAGAGTATCCTCTTGCCTATGAAGGCTTGGATGGGCAGATTCCCTATTATGCAATTAACAATGAGGACAATGATGCTCTCTTTGAGAAATACCGTAAGATGGTCGATAAGATTCCAAAGTTTTATCTTCTTGGCAGACTTGCCGAGTACAAATATTATAATATTGATGCCATTGTTGATCGGGCGCTGGCTTTGTCTCAGCAGATTCGATAGTGACGATAGAAATGAGGTTATTATGAAACTACTTACTATTGCGATTCCATGTTACAATTCACAGGATTATATGGAACATGCCGTCCGGACGGCACTAGTGGGCGGGGATGATGTAGAGATTATTCTTGTAGATGATGGTTCGAAGGATGATACAGCGAAGATTGCTGACCGGCTGGAGAGAGAGCATCCGGGAATTGTTCGGGCAATCCACCAGGAAAATGGTGGCCATGGCTGTGCAGTCAACACCGGGCTGGCGAATGCTACAGGGATTTATTACAAGGTACTGGACAGTGATGATTGGTTTGATGGCGATTCACTCCTTCAGGTATTAGATGTTCTCCGTGGATTTGTTCAGGAGGGGATTGGCGTGGATATGCTGCTTGCCAACTATGTATATGAGAAGCCGAGTGTTCGAAAGCATAAGGCAATCCGATATGAGGGCGTACTGCCGGAGAATCAGGTGTTTGGCTGGAGTGACATTAAGAAATTTAAAATAAGTCAGAATATTCTCATGCACTCCGTTGTGTATCGGACAAAATTACTCAGAGATTGTGGCCTGGAATTGCCAAAACACACGTTTTATGTGGATAATATTTTTGTCTATCATCCACTTCCGTTTGTCAAGACGATGTATTATATCAATGTAGATTTATATCGTTATTTTATTGGAAGAGATGACCAGTCAGTCAATGAAGAAATTATGATTGGACGGATTGACCAACAGTTGAAAGTCAACAAGATAATGATAGATGATTATGATCTGACGCAGATAAAGAATAAAAAACTCAGAGATTATATGGTTAAATATCTCACCATGATGATGACGATTAGTTCTGTGTTTTTGATAAAAGATGGCTCAGAAGAAAGTTTGAAAAAACGTGAGGAATTGTGGGAATATCTAAAGAATAAAAATGTCTCCATGTACCGGATGATTAATCGCACTGCACTTAGCAGGCCGATGCAGATTCGCAACCGGGCAGGAAGGAAAATGGTTGTTTGGGGATATTCTCTTTCACGGAAAATTTACGGATTTAATTAAAAATCACATACCCCCCGGTACTCTCATATAATGAATTAAGAGAGGATGCCGGGGGGCTTTTTTGTGAAAACAGGTAATTATTTGTACGATGTCAGTATGTCCTATGTAGATTCCGGATGGCAGGAGCGCTATCTGGAACTGGTACAAAATATTGATGAGCAGCTGAAAAAGAATTATTCAGAATACTTTGCCGGTCTTCAACTGTACCAGAACGGACCAATGAATTATGTAGTGGTAGCGGAATATTATGATGTTCCGGGAGTAGAGGAAAAACTGCCGGAAATACTCCGCTTCGTGAATGAGCAGTACAAAGATACAGTAGGACATAATGTGCGCCGTAAGCAAGTGCTTAAATTTGATCACTCAAAGAAACTATATGGTCAGTCTACATCAGTAGGATCATAATATTTCCCGCTTTTCGTCTTTCCTGCTTTTTTCTTTGCCGGGTATGGAATAGGAAGTTTTTCTTTCTTTCCGCGGTATAAACGTGCAGTAGAGAGCCCTGTGTGGTTGTAAATCCACTTGGCATCCTCAACCTGTAAACGAATACAGCCGTGAGAGGCACTTTTTCCGAGCTTGTTGTACTCTTTCAAGTCCAGAGAGTAACGGTTGCCGTAGTTTTTGTAGACGACGGAGTGGAACAGGTATGGTCCGCTGATGCGACTGCAGTACTGGCCGTAACAACCATAGCGGAGAACGTGCCAGCGGGAGCCTGTTTTGGAGAGACGATAGGTTCCTGTGATTGTCTCATGACCTGGTTTTCCGACAGAGCAGCGCATTCTCCGAACCGGAATCATGTACTTTTTGGTCTTCCATTTAGCGTAAATCATGACGGAGTTCGTTGTGAGATTTGTCTCAATTTTGTAGGTCACACCGGTCTTTTTGTCAAGGAGTTTGGATAAATCCATCTTTCGTTTTCCGCTTTTTGTAAAATAAATGCGGTATTTTTTGCCGTAAATCTTAACATTTCTCCAAGAGGAGGTTACGGCATAGCCGCTCTTTTTAAAGTAGTAGTAAGCTCCTTTGATTTTTTTGTAGCCGGTGGCCTTTGTTCCGTCTTTCAAGACGTAGAATTTCTTTTTGCCGGAGCCGTGCCAACCCGGGAGGGTATCCGGATCCGGGGTAGAGGTCGGTGTCGTGGACGGACTGGCAACTGCACTTTCGGATGGTGCCAACGAAGCGTCTGGCGAAGATGTTGGCTCAATGGCAGGACCGGATGCGACTGCCAAATGATGTTCCGTGTTCTCGGTAATGAGTGTACCCATAAATGTTCCTAACGTCATAGAAAGTGATAATCCAAGGATAAGTTTGAGTGAATTTGTTTTTTTCATAGATATAATCCTCCATCATGTATTTTGAATTGTTTGCGCATAGTAAAACCCCGCAGGGAAAACCGGCGGGGCTTAAATGTCAATAAATAGTTGTTAAAATAGCGCACCGAATTTGTTTTGTTCATTTTCTTGTTTTTTCTTTTGCATCAATAATTGGTAATTTTGTAATAATTTTGCCTTTTGTAGTTCAGATGCGGCCTCGGCAATATCAGTATCTTCTGTGCGGCTTAGAGCACTCGATAGATTGATGCTGCTATTTGTAGAGTAGCTAATTGCATAGTCAAGAGCGTTGCTCTGTGCGCCCACATTGCTCCTGCTTTCAGATACTTTACTGAGCGCATTATCAATTGTGTCAATGGAAAAATCGCCTGTCACATCAAAGTCTTCAATTCCCAGTGCCTGTAAGGTCATTGCTCCAATGCTTATATCTTTGCCGGAGGCATCCGGATTGGATGCAATATGCTCGTCTTGATAGGAGCCATCAAGAAGATTCTTGCTGTTGAATTGTGTATTGGATGCAATATCCGAAATGCCTTGTTTTAACTGGTCTACCTCATCTTGGATAAGTTTCAAGTCATCGTTGGATAGAACGGCTGAATTAGAAGCCTGAACAGCCAGCTCGCGCATTCGGTTCAAATTGTCTGCAATATCGGACATGGCACTGTCCGCTACATTCAAGAGATTCTGTGCGTCTTTTGAATTCTCTGTACCTTGATCATAGCCATTGACAATAGAACGTTCCTTTTCTGCGATTGCCATCTCTGCGGCACCATCAGCAGAACTTTGTAACTTTATGCCGCTTGCTATGGCTGCAGAGTAGTAGTCAGTGCCGCCGGAAATTCCTGATATGCTGCTCATCATCATCGCCTCACTTTCTAAATAGGGAATAACGTCTTTTGAGTTATAAATATCTTAACATAGGTCAAAAATAAAGTAAAGTGTTTTCAATGACAAAGAGTGGGAAAAAATGGTGACGATGTTTGAAAAATTCCCACAGAAAAATAACAGATAGTTACAAAGACAACTTTCAGTCTCTTCCCTTTGTGTGGGTAGACATCTATACTAATAGTTGTATTGGTGCATGGAGGTGACTTATGAAATTCAACCCGAAAAAGATTGGTGCGGTATTGAAATATTTCCGCTTGAAAAATAATATGAGACAAGAGGATGTCGCGCTGAAAATTGATATTTCTGCGGCCTATGTTGGCATGATTGAAAATGGAAAAAGGGTTCCTTCACTCGATGTATATGTAGACTTAGCGGAGGCTGTGAATGCGGAAGTTGACTTATTCATGCATGAAAAAGGAGCTGTGGCTCAATGGGAACGATTGGAGCAGTTCGCAGAACGGATTTCTAAACTTGAAGTTGCTGAACAAGAGCAGCTGTTCAAAATGATGGATATTTATATTCAAAGTTGTGAGAAAAAATAGGCATATGTCGGATGTTCAGACATCAATGTAAAAAACAATCCAAGTTTTATTCTCGAGAGGTATCTGGTCAACTCCTACCTGTCCGCCTCGCTTTTCAATATCATGCCGTAAATAGTATAGTCCCATACCATGGTCTTCTCCATTTTCTTTTTTCGCTGTCTTGGTTGTGTATCCACGGTGAAAGATTTTTGATAACTCGTCCATGGGGATTTTTTCATGAAGGACATTTCTGATTTCATATTGTACTCTGCCGCCACTTGAGTTGAGTGTGGCGTATATGCGGTCGCCGGCACGACAGGCCTCGATGGCATTTTGCGTTAAAATGCACATGTAGTCTGCCAATTGATATTCCGGTACTGTGCTCTCTAAATGAAAAGAGTTAATTTCAAAATCTATGGTGATTTCGTATTTGCGAGCATTAGTGTATTGACTAAACAGCGAAGCGGCAAGTAAGGGCATGTTGATCTGCAATAGAGGGTAGGTCTTGAATACTTTTTGTTTGTCAAACTGTTCTGTGTTTTCTTTCAGAGCGTTGCAGAGACTTTCGTAGTCGTGACAGGCTACAGGGAGATTCTGCAATGTTTGAATCCGGTTGCTGTATTCGTGCTGGTTGGCGCGAATCTGTTGGATGAGAGATTCGTAAATTGGTAAATTCTGCTGGTAGGAAACCAGTGTCTTGTGTTCTGCATCGAGTTTCTGGTCGTAATAGAGAATGCAGGCGTTTGCGATGAGGATGAAGGACAGGATGATTACTGCGGAAGGGAGCAGGCGGTAGAAGAAATCAAGGTCTGTCCAGTTGATTGCAACGATGATGATAATTATAATGTACGTATCAAAAAACAAAATTCTGAAGGGAAGTTTTGCATTCTTTATTAATGGGAAGAGAGTGTTCAAGTGCGTTGTGTTAAATGCGATAATTAGTGCTAAAAAAGTAAGTAGGTTTCCTAGAATATAAAATAATAGTGAATCACTGTCAAGTGAAAGGAAACTCAGACAAAACGTAATGAAAAATTGAAAAATAATTAGTGTTGCACATGTTAAAGAAAAATGAAGCAAGCGACTAAAAATACTTTCTTTTGTATCAAAAAACAAGAAGTAGAATAAATATAAAAATTGAGCCGTTGCAAGTATATGAGAGGGATATATCATTGAAACAATAGCAACTGAAAGAGGAATGCTAATACCTAATAATATATCAATATGTTTTATCTTAAAAGGGGCGTTGCAGAAAAAATGTGAGATGAAAAATATGCAAATAAATTCTGAAAAGTTGCCCAGAAAATCTCTTATAAATGTCATAATACTCTCCGTTCTGCTGTCATATGAAGATAGCGAAAATATAATTTTTTGTGAAATGATTTTTATTTGGTGTACTGTAATAGGATTTCTAATTGGCTTAAATATGGTCGGCTAATGGGAACAGTTTTTCCGTTAATAATAGCGCAACGGTTGAGGCGGTCATAACTTGTGACATGCCGTATGTTCAATATATAGGAATTGTGGCATCTCATAAAATCAGGGCTAAGTTCTTCCTGCAGTGTTTTGAGAGTATATTTTCTGGTATGAACGGTTCCCAGAGTGGTAGTCAGGGAGAGCACGTGGGATTTGCAGTATATGTACAGAATGTCTTTCTGCATAATGCGGTGGTGAATGTTATCTGTATCGGTAAGGGAAAGACATTGTTCACGCAAAATACCGGACAGGGTCATTTGTTCTAACTGACTGATGACATCCTCTGTTGAGTAAGGTTTTGTTATATAATTGTAACAGTGGAAGTTGTTGAGGGCAATCTGGATATCATTCTGAATAAATGTTAGAAAGAGAAGGGGCGTTGTGTAGTAGCAAGGCTGTTTGCGGATGTATTCCGCAACGTGAAAGCCGCCACGGTCACTTGACTCAACTTGCAGTTGGATATCCAACAGAAACAAAGAAAATAATTCGCCGTTCACTACTGAATTGGCAATTACGTCAATAGCATCTTTCGAACTGTGTACTTCTATAACTTTCATCGATGGATAAAATTGTGTTAGGGCATTTTTTAAACTTTGGGACTGAATTTTATCATCTTCGACAACAAGTGCTCGACTCATAAAATTCACCTCATAAACTCTCTTATAAGATAATGGTAACATAAATTGATGGACAGTGCAAGCGGACTATGTGTGTAGAATCTACCCGAAATTTATGCAAAGTAGGTCGTTATACGTGCAAAGTAGGTCGTTTTGCGTCGAAATTATTGTTTTTTTATTTTGGATATGGTATATGAAAAGGCATGGAAACATTACTCACTCATTGGTGGTCTTGCAATGAGAGAAAGGAAGAGTGAGATGAACGTGTCGCAAGCATGGGATAGGATAAACGACATATTTGCAACAGTTGTCATGAAAGCACTGCGGACGGAGAGTCAGGATAAAAATGTACAACAACGGGTGAGATACTCTCTGCTTGTGTTGCTTGGAGAGATTGAGAAGTTTTTATTGCTCATGGCATTCTTTAAAATGTGTCATTGGCTTGTAGAATTTTTGATTTCTTATGTAGCGCTGGTCTCTGTGCGAATGTTTTGCGGGGGCAGTCACAGAAAGACAACGTTAGGGTGTTATCTGCAGTCTTTGAGTGTTTTTGTGACAGTGATGCTGTTAGAAAAGAGTATGATAATGATGCCGGGATGTTCTGTTCTGATTTGTTTTGGGATTGTTATCGTGATATGGTTCTTCAGTCCGCTTCCATCGCCGAGGCAGGTTACATGTACCTCGATACAGGAATATCAGTTTCGGGGTAAGGCACTGATAGCTATATTTGTAATTCAAACGCTGTGCGTTCATCTTCCTGAACGATATAATAACGTTGTAATGTGGACATGGTTAGTACTGATTGCAGAAATGACAGTGATGTACATGAAAAATAAGAAAGGAGACTCAAATCATGACAGAGAACGGAGTATTGCAGAGCATTAACAGTTATCTCAGCAGTTTTGCCGGAGATATTCTGACATCAACACATTCGACTTTTTTGTTTGGCGAAGTTGAAGTGCCGGAATGCCTGAGAGAGCAGGTAGAGAACGTTGCTGAGTAATTAGTGACAAAGAGGGCGGCGATCTTGTTTTTTAGCAGATGCCGCTCTTTCTATGCCCAAACAGGGAGGAGTAGTGCATTTTGAGCAGAAAGGGGCTGTGCATGAAAGACGAAAAGTACAGGCAATTTGAGGAAACAGTGAGGAGGATGGAGGCAGAGAACCGGACTCTTCAACTTAAAATCAAACATTTTCAGGAAGTTGAAAGAATAAATGAAGAAAACAAAAAGATTATTCATGACATAAATAAGCAGTTGCGCGTTATAGGAGTATTGTTGGAGCAATCTGAAGATGAAAAAATTAAAAATATGTTGAAAGAGATGGATGTAAAAATGAGCTTTTGGTTAAAATATGAATATTCAAATGACAAAATAGTCAATGCAATTTTATTGGACAGTGCGCAGAGGGCAGCAGAGAAAGGCGTAAAATTTGACGTGGATGTAGAATTGGATTTTTCTCTTGAATACTTAAAAGAATGTGATGTGGTAACAATGTTGGGGAATCTTCTTGACAATGCCTTAGAAGCGGTTGAAAGTTGTAAAGATCCATATATTAATGTAAGAATGAAAATGGCAAGATATCATGAATGTGCAGTTGCGATTATAGAGAACAACTATGAGGGGGAATTGTATCCCCAGAATAAATTTTATAAAACGAGAAAAATAAATAAGAGTAAGCATGGAGTAGGAATGAAATTGGTCAATGACATGGCAGAAGGGTATGGCGGCTTTTTGATGACAGAGCAGAATGACGGGCTTTTCCGGGCTAACCTTTTATTACCTGTGCTTGATCGTGAATAAATAGAAAGAAAGAAGAGAATACTAGCAGTGAAGGAGTTCACAAAACTTTCACAAAATTTATTAGCACTCACTCTTGACGAGTGCTAATAAAAGTGATATAACTATAGTCAGAAAGAAAAAAAATAATAAGTCCGAAAGGACAAAAGGAGGAATGACTTATGTTGATGCCTAGTATTTTTGGAGAGAACCTGTTTGATGATTTCTTTAATGATTTTGCAAGACCGATGAAGTCTTTTGCCGGTTATCAGACGCCGACAGCATCAGTCATGAAAACCGATATAAAAGAAACCAAAGATGGATTTGAACTGGATATTGATTTACCTGGATTTAAGAAAGAAGATGTGAAAGCTCAATTAAAAGACGGCTATCTTACGATTAATGCCGAGACTAAGAAGAATGAAGATGAGAAAGACAAAGATGGTAAGTATATCCGTCGTGAGCGCTATTATGGCAGTTGCAGCAGAAGTTTCTATGTGGGCGAAGAGGTGACGGAAGAGGATATCAAAGCGAAGTTTGAAGATGGAATACTTAAGATTGGTGTTCCAAAGAAAGATCCGAAACCGGCAGTAGAGAACACAAAATATATTGCGATAGAAGGATAAAAACTGCGCTGTTAGGTGTATGTAAAAGACCGGGTTGCCTGTGCAATCCGGTCTTTTGCGTGGAAAATTCCAAACCAGATTTCGCATTTTCTTGCAATTCTTTTCGTCTCATGTTATTATGAAGTGATAAAGGGGTGAGCACATTGAAGAATGATGAGACCAAAAAAAAGCGCAAGCGAAGGAAGGTTGATGTGAATCGGATACTCACACCGATTGTGATGATTCTATTTGTGATTGCATTATTGATGTATTTGAACCTTCATGCGATGCGTTATGCACTTAGCAGTGAACAGATGGATGTTGTCCGTGCTACAGTTGTAGAGAAAACAGTGGATCCATTTACCATGGTGATACCGATGGTTGATTTGTCTTATACATATAATGGACAAGAATATCGGGATAAGAAGTATTTTGTGCTGGAGCCGTTCTTTCAGTTACAGGCGATTGAGGGTTCTACGCTTGTAGTGTATGTGAATAAAAAAGCACCGAATCACTTTATGATTCAGACGAAGTTTTATAAGAACTGGATCAACTGGCTTCTGCTTTTGTTTTTGTTTGTATTTGTCGTTGTGCTGGTACGGCGGTGTCGCTGGGCGCTGCAGAACCGGCGGGACAAGAAGGAAGAAAAACAGAAGAAGAGAGAGAATCAAAGCGAAAACGAGCAGATTAAGCCTGTGCAGAGACAACCGGAGCGGGTCAGTACTGAGCAGACAGCGGAATGGCGGGCGGCAAAGCAGATTGTGGCAGAAGAACAAAAGAAAGACAGTTTAAGTGCATGGCATATAGAAAGGCGTGAATCAGATGAGCAATGAAACAAAATCTACAGTAAAAGAATTTTTATATGAACACAAATGGCTGTTGTGGATTGTCCGGGTAGTGGCTTTTCCGTTTTGGCTTGTGTACAAAATCATCTCATTTATTATGAGTTTTTCCAAGCTGATTATGAACATATGCCTGATTGTACTTCTTGTAGGAATTATTGCAGGGGGGTATATCTATGGGCAGTATAGCAATATGTATGAAGAGGCGTGTGAGGAGGCCTATGAAAAACTTGCTAACCTGAGTGAAGATAACTTTCATATGCTCTCTAATACATTGATTTATGATTCAAAAGGCAAAAAAATCGGCGAAATCGACAGTGGTTCTTATCACTATGTGAAAATTAAAAATATTTCCCCTTACATTCAGAACGGTTATATTGCGAATGAGGACAAGCGTTTTAAGCAGCATGCGGGTATTGACCTCCAGTCTCTGACGCGTGCGGCAATTGCGCTGTACAGAAATTCGGGCGAGATTACGCAGGGTGGTAGTACGATTACACAGCAGGTGATTAAAAACAATCTCCTGACGCAGGAGCAGTCTTATGGGCGTAAATTGACAGAGGTTTTTCTTGCGCCGGCGCTGGAACAGAAGTTCAATAAGGCTGAGATTATGGAATTCTACTGCAATAGTAACTTCTATGGCAATCAGTGTTATGGAGTGGAGACGGCATCGAGGTTTTATTTTGGGTGCTCGGCCAAAGATGTGACGCTTGCCCAGGCGGCTATGCTCTGTGGAATATCCATTCGTCCGAACGATTACAACCCGATTGCCAGTATGGAAAATGCCACGAAGAGAAAAGAACAGGTTCTCGCTAAGATGAGGGAACAGGAATACATTACTGAAAAAGAATATAAAAAGGCGTTGAAAGAGAAAATCAAAGTTGTCGGTGTGGATGATACGGCAAGTTCCGAAAATTACATGGTAAGTTATGCGATTGATTGTGCCACGCTTCAGTTGATGGCAGATGAGGGCTTTGAGTTCAAATATACATTTGGAACCTCGGCAGAACAGAAGGAATACAAGAAAAAATATTCGAAAGCTTACAGTGAAAAATCGGCTGAGATTCGTGCCGGCGGATTTCGTATTTACACATCACTGAATTCAAAATTGCAGAAAAAACTGCAGAACAGTGTGACGAACACTCTCAAATCGTTTACAGAGAAAAATAAAAAGACAAAGAAATATGCGCTGCAGAGTGCAGCTATGTGTATCGACAATGAGACGCAGTATGTTGTCGCTGTTGTTGGCGGTCGTTCGGCAAAAGACCAGTACAACCGCGCGTTTTTGTCAACAAGACAGCCGGGTTCTACGATTAAGCCATTGCTGGATTATGGTCCGGCGGTAGACAACAATGTCATTCACGGCTCGTCAATTTATAATGATACGCAGGTTTACTGGGATGAAAACAATAAGAAGAGTTACAGCCCGAAAAATAGTGGAGGGAGTTATCACGGAAGTGTGACAATCCGTGAAGCGTTGGCGCGAAGTTTAAATACGGTTGCGTTTCAGGTGTTCAAGAAGACGGGAATCGATAACTGTACCAGTTATCTTGATAAATTAAAATTCACATCGCTTTCTTACGCAGACATGTCGGCGCCGGCTATTTCACTGGGTGGTTTTACGAATGGTGTGACGATTAATGATATGTGCCGCGGATACGCTACGTTGGAAAACAGTGGACAGATGAGTTCCCGCACCTGTATCAAAAAAATTGATCATGAGACAAAAGGGACACTTTATGAGGCGCCGAGCAAAGAAGATAGTGAGACAGAAGTTTACTCGGCAGACACCTCTTATATCATGAAGGATATTATGCAGGGGACCTTTAATGAAGGATATGGTACCGGGCATTCCGGATACAATGATGAGCAGATTTATGCCGGGAAGACTGGAACGACAAGCAGTAGTAAAGATGCCTGGTTCTGTGGATTCAGTGCATATTATACGACGGCGGTTTGGATTGGGTATGATACACCGCGTGCGATGCCGGGTATGTATGGTAATACCTATCCGTTGAAAATATGGACTTCATATATGAACAATATTCATGCGAAGCTGGAAAAGAAAAACTTTGAAATTCCGAGCTCGGTTCAACTCAGGCAGGTTTCCAATGGTTCAATGCTCAAAAACACAAAGGAAATCAAATATTCGGATAAAAAGAGATATTATTCACAGCGCCCGGCGGGCTATGACTATTTTTCTACACTGAACAAAAAGAGAAATACAGAGTGGAAGACGAATTACAAACTGGAAAATGCGAAAAAAGCGGCAGAGAAAGCTGTGACGGAATTCGAAAAATACAAAATTGAGAGTGTGGAAGAAGCATTGGCGTTTGAGCAGAAGTATGAGAATGTCATTACAATCATTGAGGATATTCCGGATGAGTATGAACAGTCTACGTATAAGGAGCGCGCGGCAAAGAAATACGAAACTCTCAATGAGGAAGTGATGACCAGCTGGAGGGATGCTATCAGCGAATATGAGGCGGAACAGCAGGAAGAACGTGAGAAACAGGCGAAGATTGATGCCGAGAATGCGATGAATAAGGCGCAGGAGACATTGAAGAAAAATCGTATTAAAAAGCTTCAGTGGTATACGGATAAGTTAAATAAGCGTTCGTACTACTCCAGTGTGACTAAGTTGTTGATTAAAGACGGCGAGAAGGCGCTTAAACGTGTGAAAGGATATAGCGAGTATGATTCTATGGAATTTGCATGGAATGCAGCCGTAGACCGTGCGAAAGCATTACCGGAGGCGCCGGAGACACCTGAAGTTGCCCGTTCCGGGGAAGATAACAAGAAGATTGATAAGGACAAGTATACAGATCCGACAGCAAAACCGACTGCTACACCGGAACCGACGGAGGAACCGGTGGAGACAGCGGTTCCGCAGGCACAATAAAGTGAAATTAAGATGACAAAGCACCTGTCCCGCGAATGTGTGAATCGTTCGCGGGACAGGTGCTTTAAGTTGATTATAAAGGTTATTGGAATCAGTCGTTGAAATAATTAATCTGCATAGCATTCTTTACTTCTGAAAGCGTCTGTGCGGCAACTTCTTTTGCTTTGATGCTTCCTTTGTGAAGAATTTCCATAATTGCAGGAATATCTTTTTCTAACTCTTTTCTTCTTGCCTGAATCGGTGACAACTCTTCCATAATGACAGAATACAGGAATTTCTTGACTTTAACATCGCCAAGACCGCCTCTGGTATAGTGGTCTTTTAATTCCTGCAGGCAGGAGTAGTCCGGAAGGTATTCCGCAAACATTTCATCCCGGCAGAAAGCGTCGAGATAGGTGAAAACAGTATTGCCTTCTAATTTGCCGGGGTCTTCAACGCGAATATGGTCCGGATCTGTAAACATGCTCATGATTTTTTTGCGGATATCTTCCGGCTCGTCAGAAAGATAAATGCAGTTGCCAAGAGATTTGCTCATCTTTGCCTTGCCGTCTGTTCCCGGTAAGCGCAGGCAGGCTTCGTTGTCAGGAAGGAGAACCTGCGGTTCGACAAGAACTTCGTCATATGTGGAATTAAAACTGCGGACGATTTCTCTTGTCTGCTCAATCATAGGAAGCTGATCCTCGCCGACGGGTACTGTAGTCGCCTTAAAAGCTGTGATGTCTGCGGCCTGGCTGATCGGATAGGTGAAAAATCCTACCGGAATACTGGTGTTGAAACCGCGCATCTGAATCTCTGTCTTCACTGTTGGGTTTCTCTTTAGGCGAGAAACTGTCACCAGATTGCTGTAGTAAAAGGTAAGTTCGGTCAGTTCTGATACATAGGACTGAATAAATAAGTTGGATTTTTCCGGATCAAGACCGCAGGACATATAATCTAAAGCTACTTCAGAGATGTTACTGCGAACTTTCTCTGGGTTGTCAGCGTTGTCTGTGAGTGCCTGTGCATCCGCAATCATTATATAAATATCATCAAATTCGCCGGAATTTTGCAATTCCACGCGGCGTCTCAGGGAACCAACATAGTGCCCTACATGTAACTTGCCGGTAGGGCGGTCGCCGGTAAGAATGATTTTCTTGTCTGGTTTTTTCATAGTGTTTTCCTCCAAATCTATGTTCAATACCTCTATTCTAAAGGGATTTGCTGTAAATGTCAATTGGGAATAATGAGGGGGCATAGGAATGGTCTGACAAGCATATATTGTACAGGATAACAGTTTTTGTAAGTGCAGGGAGGAACAGAATGAATTATTATAGAGCGGTTGTGTATCTAAAGAAAGCGGATCACGGAGTTGTTATGGCAAATG
>CAMVIN010000057.1 GCA_947167565.1 uncultured Clostridia bacterium
TAAATTTTATTTTAAATTTAATACTTATATATTAATTAACCAAAAAATGGGGATTGGGGATTGGGGATTGGCTATGAAAAAGGTTGTTAAAATTTTAATTCCTATTATTTTGATTTTAGTTGTAATTTGTATTTTCTTTTTTATGTATAGGCAAAAGACTATACTGCCCACAAAATATTATCAGGTTCAGCAAGAGGCTGGGAAAAACTTGTTGGAAGATTTGGCATCTTATACAACAGGGAATCCGGACAGGAGTTCAAAAGATTTTTGGAATATGGACAATGAGGTGACATTTGAAGAAAACGGTGTGACGTATCATGCGTATCTGTCAAAAGATAAGTCAGAGAGTTGGATTTATGAGATTAATTTAAAGAATAACAAAGAGGAAAAATTACAATTTCCCTCTGAGATTAATGGAATTAAAACGACGGTAATCGGTGCCGTGGATGAACTTTATGAGCCGGAGGAAAAGGATTGGTGCACCGGTATTTTTGGAGAGGATTTTGAACCATGGCATGAAGTAGATGCGGATTATGATGAGAGAATCAAAGAGTTAATTGTGCCGGATTCTGTTGAGATACTTACCGGTAGTGCAATGGCGGGGCTAAGAGCGGTTGAGACAGTGAAATTATCGGACAACCTTGAAAAAATTTCTGCCTATACATTTCAAAATGACAGCAAATTGAAGGAAGTGACAATTGGAAAAAGAACGAAAGAAGTCAGTCCACTGGCGTTTGAGAAGTGCGATAATCTTGAGCAATTTAACGTGGCAGAGGACGGAGAATTGACAGTGGTAAATGGTATGCTCGTGACAAAAGATAAAACGGATATTGTATTAGTTCCGAGGCAGTTAAAGGAGGCAAAAATACCGGAGGGTGTTACTCATATCTGCGAAGGGGCGTTTTATCGGTCAAAGGCCAGTGAAATCTGGATACCGTCTTCTCTGCAGCAGTCAACAAAATACACATTTCAGCATACCAATATTGAAAAATGGCATTTGGCTGATAAATGTGGACTGGCAAAGAGTGATACTTGCGTATATGAAAAGAAAACGGGAGAATTAGTCTATATTTATTCTAATAAAAAAGTAATAGAGTTGCCGAAGGATGTAACGGAGATTGGTAATAAATTTGCGACATTAAATCGTAATAAGATAACAATAAAACTTCCGGAAACGTTTGAAAAATTCGGTGATTTATATAGAATACAACCAGCATGGCTGGAGATATATTTTACCTCAGAAAATCCTCCTGTTGTTGAAGGAGATAACTCCATGAATGCTCCACCTTTCATAGCATATATTCCGGAGAAATATCGGGAAATCTATCTTGACTGGTTGGAAAAAAATTATTCCTTTGATAGGGAAGAGGATACGGACGAATATTTTATTGAAAAATAGGGAGGAATCATCATGTCGAAGACATGATTTAAAATGATTCCGACCGACTTGGCAGGTGACAAGAAGTGGCGCGTGCCATTACATATTATACGAGGAGGTGTAGGTATGTACAACAAAAAAAGAATTATTGCCGGGCTTCTGATTCTGAGTGTCATTATTTCTCTGGCCGGATGTGGGAGCACACAGAAAAGAACAGCAGCGAGTGGGAGTACACCAAAAGGAACAGTGGCAAGTGGGAGCACATGGACGACGGATCAGACTTCTAAAAGACCGGGGCTGCCGGATGCTCCGGAATGGGATCCAAAAGAAGATGATGAGCCAGAGACGGGAAGCATTCGTTTGAGTGCCGATGGTCAGACGGTTTATGTTGATGGAGGCGTGTATGATGCCGGATTGAAGAAAAAGGTGTTCCATGATGTCAGGAAAATTGTGTTTTCAAAGGACACCAAATTTTTGAACCCGGATTTTGTCCGTTTAACGGTTGTAAAAAGATTACGTCAATTTATGTACCCGCCTCTATGAAGGATATGGAGGGGGTGGATTTTGGGAATATGCCTTCGTGTAAGTCAATTGAAGTTGATAAAGATAATAAGTACTATTATAGCAAAGATGGGGTTGTGTATGGCCTCGAACAAAAGGCAGAAGACCCTGACGTGTGTCTTGTTGCCTATCCGGCGGGAAGAAAAGATGCGGTTTATCGTGAGAGAGAGAAAATTGATGCTGTGGGAAAGTGGGCTTTTCTGGGAGTTGAGTATTTAAAAGAGGTATATTTGCCGTCTACTTGTAGTGATGTATCTGAATGGGCATTTGAGGATTGCCAAAAACTTGAGAAAGTTGAAGTAAGGAAAACCACCGGCTAAGCCGGTGGTTTGGTTTATTATCACCCTCATTCGTAGGGGCGAATAGTTATATATTAGCGAATCTGTTCATGCCACTCCTGCAAAGAGTGAAGACTTCCCTGTGGATGACGGCGCACATGACTGATTCCCTCGGCGGCTGCCTTGGCTGCTGCCAATGTTGTCATATAAGGGATACCGGCCTTGATAGCGGCTTTTCGGAGATAACTGTCATCGTGTCCGCTGTCCTTTCCGATTGGCGAATTTACAATTAACTGGATATCACCATTCGTAATCATATCTAAAATATTTGGACGGCCCTCGTAGAGTTTTTTAACCTGTGTGGCAGGAATTCCAGCCTCGGTAATTCTCTTATAAGTGCCCTCTGTGGCAAGAATCTTAAAGCCTTCTTCATGGAAACGTTTGGCAACTTCGATTGTGTCCGGTTTGTCCTGACGGTTGACGGAAATCAGTACCGTGCCTTCCAATGGAAGGATGGACTTAGTTGCTTCTTCTGCTTTGTAGAATGCACCGCCGACAGACTGGGAAATACCGAGCACCTCACCTGTGGAACGCATCTCCGGTCCGAGTACCGGGTCAACTTCCTGGAACATGTTGAATGGGAATACCGCTTCTTTTACTGCGGAGTACGGAATCTCTCTTTCTTTTAGGGAAGGAACAGGAGATTCTTTCCCTGTAAATTCGCTGGTAATAATCTCAATTGCCAGTGGAACCATGCGGATACCGCACACTTTTGATACAAGCGGAACAGTACGTGACGCTCTCGGATTGGCTTCAAGTACATAAACTTTATCGCCCTCGATTGCGTACTGCATGTTCATCAGACCGACTACATGCATTTCTTCTGCAATTTTTCTTGTGTAGTCCTCAATCGTCTTGATGTGTTTCTCTGGAATGTGTCGGGATGGCAAAATGCAGGCAGAGTCACCGGAGTGAATTCCTGCTAACTCGATGTGTTCCATAACAGCCGGTACGTAGGCGTGTGTGCCATCACTGATAGCATCTGCTTCACACTCGAGAGCGTGCTGCAAAAAGCGGTCAATCAGAATCGGGCGATCCGGTGTGACGCCGACAGCGGCTTTCATGTAATCAGCCATGCTCTCGTCATCATAAACGACTTCCATACCGCGTCCGCCGAGAACATAGGAAGGACGAACCATAACCGGATAACCAATCTTGGATGCTGTTGCAATGGCTTCTTCCACTGTTGTTGCCATGCCGGATTCCGGCATAGGAATCTCTAATTTATCCATCATGTTGCGGAACAAGTCTCTGTCCTCTGCCAAATCAATGACAGATGGTGACGTTCCCAAAATACGGACACCATTTTTCTCAAGGTCTGCAGAGAGATTGAGAGGTGTCTGACCGCCAAACTGTGCAATGACGCCAATTGGTTTTTCTTTGTGGTAAATACTGAGTACATCTTCTAATGTCAGTGGCTCAAAGTACAACTTGTCTGAGGTATCGTAGTCGGTGGATACAGTCTCAGGGTTACAGTTGACAATAATCGTTTCAAATCCGAGTTTTTTGAGCGACTGGGCTGCGTGTACACAGCAGTAATCAAATTCAATTCCCTGTCCGATGCGGTTTGGACCGCCGCCGAGAATCATAATCTTTTTGTTGTTTTCCTCGACCGGATTGTTATCCGGCGCATTATATGTTGAATAGAAGTAGGAACTATCCTCGGTACCACTGACATGAACGCTGTCCCATGCCTGTGTAACACCGGCTTCGATTCTGGCGTTGCGAATGTCATCTTCGGATACCTCTAAAATCTGGCTCAGATATTTGTCGGAAAAACCGTCCTTCTTTGCCTGTGTCAGCAAATCAACCGGAGGAACACTGCCCTTGTAGGTGAGGAGTTTTTCCTCTTCCTCGACAAGTTCTTTCATCTGCTCGATGAAATATGCTTTGACATGGGTAATTTCGTGAAGTTTTTCAACCGACGCCCCTTTTCTCAATGCTTCATACATGAGGAAATGGCGTTCGCTTGACGGAGTAATCAACTTCTGAAGCAGTTCTTCGAGAGAGAGCGTGTCAAAGTTGGATGCATGACCGAGACCATAGCGTCCCTTTTCAAGAGAGCGGATAGCCTTCTGGAATGCCTCTTTGTAGTTTTTACCGATACTCATGACTTCACCAACAGCGCGCATCTGAGTGCCCAAATGGTCTTCTACACCTTTGAATTTCTCAAATGCCCAGCGGGCGAATTTAACAACGACATAGTCACCGTCTGGTTTGTATTTATCCAGTGTTCCGTACTTTCCGCATGGAATGTCGGCGAGTGTCATGCCGGCTGCAAGTTTTGCGGATACAAGAGCAATCGGAAAACCGGTTGCCTTGGAAGCAAGAGCAGAAGAGCGGGAAGTACGAGGATTGATCTCGATGACAACAATGCGGTCTGTCTTCGGATCGTGGGCGAACTGTACGTTTGTTCCGCCGATGACCTGAATCGATTCTACAATCTTGTATGCCTGTTCCTGCAGTCGCTTCTGTGTCTCCTCGGAAATTGTCAGCATTGGAGCGGTACAGAAGGAATCACCTGTATGGACACCCATCGGATCCACGTTCTCGATGAAGCAGACAGTAATCATTCTTCCGTCTTTGTCTCTGACAACCTCAAGTTCAAGCTCTTCCCAGCCAATTACAGATTCTTCTACGAGAACCTGACCGACAAGACTTGCCTGAAGTCCTCTGGCGCATACAGTCTCTAATTCCTCACGGTTGTAGACAAGACCGCCGCCGGCACCGCCCATCGTGTAAGCGGGACGGAGAACAACCGGATATCCCAGTTCGTCAGCGATTTTAAGAGCCTCCTCAACACTGTAGGCAACTTCACTCTTTGCCATCTCAATACCGAGACTATTCATCGTGTTCTTGAACTCGATGCGGTCTTCGCCGCGTTCAATGGCATCGACCTGTACACCGATAACCTGTACATTGTATTTGTCCAGAATTCCCTCTTTGTAAAGTTCTGCACAAAGATTGAGACCGGACTGACCGCCGAGATTCGGAAGCAGTGCATCCGGGCGCTCTTTGGCGATAATCTGTTCAAGTCGAGTGGTGTTGAGTGGTTCGATGTATGTGACATCAGCCATCTCCGGGTCGGTCATAATTGTCGCCGGATTGGAATTGACCAAAACAATCTCGTAACCAAGACTTCTCAGTGCCTTGCAGGCCTGTGTGCCGGAGTAGTCAAACTCACAGGCTTGTCCGATAATAATAGGTCCGGAACCTATTATAAGAATTTTGTGAATATCATCTCTCTGAGCCATAATTAACCTCCTGAAAATTTTTCCATAATATTATACCATTAAATGATACAAAAGCCTATAGTAAATTTAATTTTTTTCAAAAAAGAAAGGGGAAAAACTCCCCTTTCTTCAATTATTCCTGTAATTGCATCACTCCTGGTGATATTTTTTGAGAATTCTTGAAATTCTGTCTGTTGGGTTCAGATACTCAGAAATCGATGCATCATGATTCAGTGTATCAATCAACAGGGCAATGTATTTACTCATATCAACATCAATGTAGTATTCGCGCTCTAATAATTCCTGCGGCTGATAGACAAGGTTTGTTGTCATCAGACGATAGAACAAACCACTCTTATATGCCTCGTCAAATTTTTCTAATCCGTTTGTGAAAAGACCAAAAGTAGAAGCAATGAAAATGCGGTTGGCATTTCGTCTCTTTAACTCGGTTGCTACGTCAATCATGCTTTCTCCGGAGGATATCATGTCATCAATGACTACGACATCCTTTCCGGCAACGTCAGAGCCGAGGAATTCATGGGCAATAATCGGGTTGCGTCCTTCTACAATTCTTGTATAGTCTCTTCTTTTGTAGAAAGTCCCCACATCGACACCGGCTACATTGGCAAAATAAATTGCGCGTCCCATTGCGCCCTCATCCGGACTGATAATCATCATGTTCTGTGCATTCATGTGAATATCCGGTACGTTGGCAAGAAGCGCTTTGATAAACTGATATGTCGGCTGTACGGTTTCAAAACTCTTTAATGGAATTGCGTTCTGCACACGCGGATCATGGGCGTCAAAAGTAATAATATTTTCTACCCCCATATCGGTCAGTTCCTGAAGTGCCAGAGCGCAGTCCAGTGATTCACGGGAACTTCTTCTGTGCTGACGTCCCTCATATAAAAATGGCATAATGACAGTAATACGTCTTGCTTTACCACCAATAGCAGAAATCATGCGCTTCAAATCCTGATAGTGGTCGTCCGGTGACATGTGATTAATCTGACCACATACTTTATAGGACAGACTGTGGTTGCACACATCGACAAGAATATAGACATCTTTACCGCGAATCGATTCGTTGATAATGCCTTTTGCTTCCCCGGAACCAAATCTCGGGCAGAGGGCATCGATAATATAGGAATCTTTTTTGTAATTGGTAAAGTGAATGGATGGTGACGGATTTGACTTGTTTCTCCAACCGACAATGTAGTCATCAACTTTCTTTCCGATCATGCGGCTGCTCTCTAAAGGCAGAATGGCAAGATCTCCGTACGGAATTGTCTGGCTTAAATCTTTTTGGCTCATTTTGGTTTTCCTCCATTTTTGTGTAAAGCTTTTTGTAAACGAATGTCATCGCCTGTTAATTTCAGCAGAGAATAATTGCTGGTAAGGCGGGAAAAGATGCGCTCGCTGTATTGCTCACGAAGATCATCAAAAGACAGATTCGTGGAAATAACTGTAGAACGACGGTGATTGAGTCGCACATCGATGCACCGGTATAACTGGGATGATGTAAAACTATTGTTCAACTCGGTTCCTAAGTCGTCGAGTATTAGCAAATCACTGTCTAATATATAGGAAATCGTAGCATCTTTTTCTTCATAGGAAAGTTCGCGGTCGAACTTGTACGTTTCTAAAATATCAAATAGTTGCAAAGAAGTCAAGTAAACAACGGTATGAGATGTGTCCAATAACTCTTTTGCAATACAATTGGAAAGAAAAGTCTTTCCTACACCTGTATTTCCGTATAAAAGGAGATTCGCGGGATCTGTATCAAAGTGAGAGAGAAAATCCCTTACCTTATTGAGAATATTTCTCATGTTATCGCGCGGTGTCTGTCCCGTGGCCTCTTCGACATAATCATCCGGATAATAGGATAGGTCAAAGTGCGAAAAGTTTTCGTGAGTTAAAATCTCTTTGAGATTGGACTGGGAATAGAGATAATTCACTATTTCCTTTTCAAAGCAGTGACACTTTGTACTGCCGATATAACCGGTATCCTTGCAGTCCGGACAAAAATAGACCGGACCCAGATAGTCGGCGGGATATCCGTGAAGAGTGAGAAGTTCAGCTTTTTTTTGAGATATTTCATGGATTTTCCCGTCTGGTGATGTCTGGACTTCTGCGTTAGAACTCTCCTTTGGACTTGGGTTTAGTCGCAGTAGTCTTGACTTGGCATAGTCGAGGGAGAGACTGCTGACTTTTTGGTCTAATTCTGCGAATTCCGGTATTTTTTTGCGGATTTCCGCTGCGCGTTCTTCTTCTATGCGATGTGCTCTGGTCTGTCTCTGATAATAAATAGCCATGAGCTGTTCATATTGACTGTTTGTAAGTACCATAGGTATCGTCACCTTTCCGGTTAGTTGCTTTGTCCCTGTAAAAGCTTCTTCTCCAGACTGTCATAGTCTTTTTTGGAGTACTCCCGCTGTGGGAAATTCTGAAACTGGTTCTTTTTGGAAGAGATTCCCCGGGAAGAAATACCCCGGGAAGAAATTCCCGTTGTTGCTGTCCCGGCATTCTTTTTTTGCTTCTTATAAGACTCATCGCACTTTTCGATATCTTTTAGTGAAATAACCTGTTTGCTGTGCCAGTTCTCTAAAATTTTGGAAGCGTATTGAAAATTGGCGTCTCCCGTCTGAAGAACGGTGCGCTTGCATGCCTCCGCAATAATGCTGTCTGCAAACTGATAGACATTCCAACTGTCCACAATCTCACGCTGTGCCGGTTTTAGGTTGCCTTGAATTCCAAAAGCGTTAGAGACAATACGGTATCGCCCGCTGAAATGAAGGGATTCATCCTCGGCCTCTTCCGGTGTTTGAATTCCCTGGGAGGCCCAGCTGATGCCGATAGCTTCGATGTAATTTGGTTTTTTCTTTCCTTTTTTTACGGCAGTATCATACAATTTTATAATTAGTTCGGCAGAAAAACCAATGTCGCACATAAAATATAAAATTGTCTGTAAATGAGCCTGCGTGACAGGCTCCCCTAAAAGCTGTTCAATTTTATCGATTGCCCGGTTGATTTCGGTATCTTTCCGGAATGCTTCTGCCTGCATTGGTGTGTAGAACTGTTTTGTCGGGAGCGATATGTCAGTTTCATTGGCAGATGCCGGCGGCAAATCCTCGGCCTTGTCGGTAATAACAGCCTCTGGTACGATACTCATTTTTGGTGCTGCCACCGGTGTCGCCGCCGCATATTCTGTCTGCGCAGATAAAACCGAAGCGTCCGGTGTTTTGAGGGTAATCCGATGAATCTCATTTCCGGACAGTTCAAGGTCCAGCAGACCTTCTTTTTGCCAGTAGCGTAATGCTCGACAGATATCTTTTTCTGTGCACTCCATTTGATCTGCCAAATCGCTGACGGAATAATTCTCATCTGATGTATGGCGTTGCGAGAGCATCAGAATAAACAGATACACTTTTACAAAATTGCCGTCTGATGACAGCATATGGTTTTTTATGAAATAATCCGGAACAAGCGTCTGACTATGTTGTCCGGTTGAAAGCGTAAATCCCATTGGTAACACAAAGTCCTTTCCTGATTCGGTGGGAAAATGATGTCTTTCCCATCTGCGATTATGAGTATAACACAAAGAAAAAACATTGGCAAATCGCACAATTATTGTAGAAAATTTATGTGGATAAAGTTGATAATGTTGACAACGTATGTTCGACTGGACTATTTTAGTAGAAAATCAAGTCTGAAAGGACGGAATTACGTTGTTTTCAAAAGAATTAAAAAAAAATCGAGTTATTCACAAATTTTACTTGACAAGAAAATATCCACAGTCACAACATTCGACTGAATGTTGATAAGGCTGTGGATAATGTTGATAAATTATTTTTTCAGTAAAGATTCACCGATTTCAACTACATTTCCGGCACCCATAGTTATCAACAGGTCACCGTGCGTTAAATTTTTTAAAATAAATTTCTGAATGGTGTCAAAATCTGGTAAATAGTGGACCTCTTTTCCTAACTTTTGTATTTCATCAGCCAAATTTTGCGACGAAATATCGCCGGGGTCATCCTCTCGGGCGGCATAAATATCTGCGAGGATAATATTGTCGGCCAGTGCAAGAGATTTTGCAAAATCTTTTAAAAATGCACGTGTTCTCGTGTAAGTGTGAGGTTGGAAAACAACCCATAACTTCTTGTGCGGATATTTATTCGCTGCGGTCAAAGTGGCCGCAATCTCGGTTGGATGGTGGGCATAGTCATCGATAATCGTTATACCGTTAATCTCGCCTTTATACTCGAAACGTCGGTCCGTTCCGTGAAATGCGGTCAGACCACGCTGTATTACATCATTGTCAATTCCGTAAAGGGAAGAGAGTGCAAGACAGGCAAGTGTGTTTGAAATATTGTGTCGTCCCACGACATTCAAGGAAAAATGCCCGGCCTTTTTTCCCTGAAACAGAGCATCAAAACGACCACAGCCCTGTTCATTGAATTCAATATTGTCTGCTGTATAGTCAGCGTCTTTGTTGTCCAGAGCATAGGTCAGTACGTTACAGGTCAAACCATCAATGATATCTTTGTAGCCCTCGATGTCGGCATTGATAATGAGCGTTCCTGTCGATGGAATAAGTTCCGCAAAACGACGGAAGGAATGGCGGATATCATCCAAATCTTTGAAAAAGTCCATGTGATCTTCTTCTATATTAAGAATGATTCCTACTGTCGGGAAAAATTGCAGAAAACTGTTTGTGTACTCACAGGCTTCCGTAATAAAGTGCTCGGAATGTCCGATGCGGATGTTTCCCCCGATTGCCTGTAAAATGCCGCCAACGGAAATTGTCGGATCCAAATCTGCTTCCATGAAAATCTGCGAGGCGATAGAGGTTGTTGTCGTTTTGCCATGAGTACCGGCAACAGCGATGGCAGAGGAGTAATTTTGCATAACCTGCCCAACCATACTTGCGCGCTCCATCATTGGAATATTTTTCTTTTGCGCTTCTTGATATTCAGGATTCGTCGGCTGCACAGCCGCTGTGTAAACAACGAAATCAATATCATCAGTAATATTCTCGGCCACTTGTCCATATACTATTTGTATGCCGAGGTTTTCAAGATGTCTGGTGACCTTGCTCTCTTTCCAGTCGGAACCGGTGATGGTGAATCCCATAGAATGCAGTAATTCGGCAAAGCCGCTCATGCTGATTCCTCCGATGCCGATGAAGTGGGCATGGCAAGGGTGATTAAAATCGATTTTGTACATAAACTCTTACCTTTCTTTACTTAAAGATTTAATATTTATTAAGAAACCATTTAACTGCTCCTTACCTATTATTATATAAAGGCGGGTTAGAAAAAACAAGAGAAATATTGTTGTAGACATTGCACAAAAAAGAAAAAAAGTCAAAAAAAAAATTGTTAAAAATATTCACATTTAGCAAAATATGTGGTATACTTGTTATATCAAATTACAACAGGGGTGATAACATGATAAAAAAAGAGATGATTGCCATGTTACTTGCTGGGGGGCAAGGATCAAGACTGGGTGTCTTGACGGCAAATGTAGCAAAACCTGCTGTTGCTTTTGGGGGAAAGTATCGAATTATTGATTTTCCGTTGAGTAACTGTATTAACTCTGGGGTTGATACAGTTGGAGTGCTGACGCAGTACCAGCCGCTCAAACTGAACACTCATATTGGAATTGGTATTCCGTGGGATTTGGACCGTAATGTTGGGGGCGTGTCCGTTCTTCCGCCGTATGAGAAGAGTACAAGCAGTGAGTGGTATACGGGAACAGCCAATGCCATCTTTCAGAATCTGGCTTATATGGAACTGTATAATCCGGATTATGTATTGATTCTTGGTGGTGACCACATTTACAAAATGGACTATCAGATTATGCTGGACTTCCACAAAGCAAACAATGCAGACATAACGATGGCAACGATGCCGGTGCCGATAGAAGAGGCAAGCCGGTTTGGTGTGTGTATTACGGATGACACACACAGGATTCTGGAGTTTGAGGAAAAACCAGAGCATCCGCGCAGTAATCTGGCTTCTATGGGTATTTATATTTTCTCTTGGCCAGTGTTGAAAGAGGCACTGATTAAGTTGAAAGACCAGCCGGGTTGTGACTTTGGAAAGCATATCCTGCCGTATTGTCATGAAAGAGGGGACAGGGTATTTGCTTATGAGTACAACAGTTATTGGAAGGATGTCGGTACACTTGGATCCTACTGGGAATCCAACATGGAACTGATTGATTTGATTCCGGTATTCAATTTGTATGAGGAATTTTGGAAGATTTACACCAAGAACGAATGGATTCGTCCTCAGTATATTTCCGGCGACGCTGTTATTGACAAGGCTATCATGGGGGATGGCTGCGAGATATACGGCGAAGTGTACAACTCTGTGATTGGGTCAGACGTTGTAATCGAGGAAGGTGCTGTAATACGTGATTCCATTATTATGAATTCTACCCGCATCGGCAAGAATACGACGCTCGACCGCACGATTGTGGCTGAGGGATCTGTGATTGGTGCTGACTGCAAGCTTGGTGTGGGAGACGACGATATTCCAAATAAGTGGAAACCGGATGTGTATGCCTTTAACTTAGTTACTATCGGAGATAATACAGTTATCCCGGATGGTGTATCGATTGGCAAGAATACAGCCATCTCCGGCAAGACGACTATTAAGGATTATCCAAATGGCAAACTTGCAGGAGGCGAATCTTTGATAAAGGCAGGTGACGTAGAATGAAAGCAATTGGATTGATTCTGGCTGGTGGTTCAAGCAGCCGCATGAAGGAACTGACGAAGAAACGCGCAACAGCTGCCATGCCGATTGCAGGAGGTTACCGCAGCATTGATTTTGTGTTGAGCAGTATGGCAAATTCACAAATCAGCAAAGTTGGTGTATTTACCCAGTTTAACGCAAAGTCCTTAGCACAGCATTTGAATTCCTCCAAATGGTGGGATTTCGGACGTAAGCAGGGAGGTTTGTTTGTATTTACACCAACCCAGACGCACGACAACAATCAGTGGTATCGTGGTACGGCAGATGCCATTGCTCAGAACATTGATTTCTTGAAGAGCAGCCATGAGCCATATGTTATCATTGCATCAGGAGATTGCGTGTACAAGATGGACATGAACAAACTGTTGGAGTATCACATTCAGAAGAATGCGGATATTACGATAGTGACCAAGGATTTGGGAGAAGTTGAGGACCCGAGCCGGTTTGGTTTTGTCTCGATTGATTCCAATAATCTGGTGACGGATTTTGAAGAGAAGCCGATTATGACGGACAAGACACTGGTTTCGACCGGTATCTATGTAATTCGACGCAGACAATTGATTGAGATGATTGAGCGCGCCGGCGTAGAAGGGGGCTTTGACTTAGTAAAGGATATCTTTATTCGATATAAAGGAATCAAAAAGATTTATGCCTATGCATTGGACTCCTATTGGAGTAATATTACGACAGTTGATTCTTACTTTAAGACGAATATGGATTTCCTGAAGAAAGAGATGAGAGAGTACTTCTTTGATACCAATCCGCAGATTGCATCTAAGATTGAGGATTTGCCTCCGGCCAAATATAATGCCGGTTCTAAGGTGAAGAACAGTCTGGTGGCGAGCGGTTGTATCATAAATGCAGAGGTTACGGACTCACTTTTGTTCAAAGAGGTATATGTTGGAAACAACTGTACAATACGCAATTCTATTATTTTGAATGACGTTTATATCGGAGATAACACATATATTGAGAATTGTATTGTGGAGAGTCATGGAACAATCCGCGCAAATTCAAATTATGTCGGCTCTCCGGATGATATCAAGATTATTCTTGAGCAGAATGAGCGTTATGTGTTGTAGAATAGTGGATTTGTTGTTCAATTACTTGTAAATTTAACTAGAAGAAGGGGGAACGGCGGATGCAGATTACAGATGTTCGTGTCCGTATTGTTGGAAAAGAATCGAAAATGAAGGCGGTTGTTTCCGTGACATTTGATGATGCTTTTGTTGTTCATGACATTAAAGTCATTGACGGTGAGAAGGGCTTGTTTATCGCTATGCCTAGCAAACGGACACCAGATGGAGAATATCGCGATGTGGCTCACCCGATTAACGGGGACATGAGAGGCATGTTGCAGGATGCTATTATAGCGAAATATCAGGAAGCTCTTGCTGAGCAGCCGGAAGAATAATTGTTCAAAATGATTCATTAAGAGAATCCTCCCACGTGTGTTGCACGCGGGAGGATTTTTTCTTGTATGGGGATAGTGTTTGTGTTAAAATATTCTATGAACTGTTAATATAGTAAATTTTAAGTGAGTGCTTCTCTGTCACAATATAAGGGGAATATTATATTGGTAGGAATCAATTATGATAGGAAAGCGTCGAATGAGAGTATAGAATTTAAACATCATAGTTGTGTAATGGAGAGAGTGTGAGTGGATGTAGATGTTTAAAACGGAAAATAAATTGGTGTATTGGTATGGTAAAATGAAAGTATAAAATTTAATGTAAGCGAGGAGATTAACTATGAAGGGAAAAAAGATATCTTTTATCATTATATTTAGTTTAGTGATAATTTTCGGAGTTTGCTTAGCCAAGTTTGGGTTTGCTTCGAAAGCGGCATTGCAATCACAAGAGCCAGTTGGCGGTACATCTGCTGTAACAGTACAGAGTAGTTATAATAATCGCTATAGTTCAGGAACTCATGTTACTTCATTTTATTATTCTGATAATTGGTTATTGGATAAATCTGCCCAGGTTTTTTCTGGGGACTTGGCAATTGCTTCTGTGAATCTTGCATCAGCGGCATACATGGAATCTTCTATAAGAGATGTATTGGTGGGAATGGGATATGTGGAAGATAATATTATACAAAAAATTATAATAAAAAATATAAAGATAATTTATCAATCACAAGCAATGATTCTGTTGCTTATACAATAGCAAGAAAAAAGATTGGAGATTATTATATTTATGTTGTTCCGATTAAGGGAACGAGTGGTGATGCAGAATGGTATAGCAATTTTAATCTTGGTACAACCGGAGAACATTACGGGTTTTACAGGGCTGCAAGAGATGTTATGTCAGATTTAATGCTCACAATAAAAAATGATGGTGCTGATATTAATCATACAATTATATGGACAATGGGACATAGTAGAGGGGCAGCGGTGGCTAATATAATAGCGGGAGAAATGACGAAAAATGCTAATTATGCATTACCAGACCATATTTTTGGTTATACATATGCCTGCCCGGCAGTAAGTAAAAGTGCGGATGTGAGTTATAGAAATATTTATAATTATAATAATCCGGGTGATTTGATACCGGAGTTGCCTTTGGAGGACTGGGGATACAGTAGATATGGCGTAACAATTAATGATTTTGGAGATAAAAATCATGCAGATATAGATGGCGATGATGTATATGAGAACATTAAGTTGCAATTTAATCGTATAACAAGTAATTCTTATGGGGCAGCTAAAAAAGCTACCAGTTATATAGATGCTTTAACAGAATTTGTTACATCTGAGGAAGTTTATAATTCAGATATAGCTCAACTGGCTTTTACTCTTGCTGCTTATGGATTGGGGGGGAAAAGTAATACAACACAAGAGGAATTAGTGGGGTATTTGGGAGCAAAGTATAATATGGATGAAACTGCACTTTTTCGTGTGGTTAATGATGGATGGGATTATGTTTCTGAACTTCTTAAAGAATCGAATAAATCCATGGGACAGCAGATTAAAGATATGGAAAATCTTTCTGCTGAGGAAAAAGATGCAAAAATAAGAGAATTGAGTTCTGAATTAACAAAGTTAAATGATTTCTTTAATATAACTATTAATTCTTATAGTGTTTACATTTCAACATATAATAGAACTAAAGAATTATTGGAGCAAATAGATAAAATCGAGGAAATTTATGTGTGTGTTCATAATCTTTTTCTTGATACCTATAATAATCCTAAAAGAGCAATTGATCATGGTCACACGCCAGAGACGTATGTTGTGTGGATTAATTCGTTGTATTGTGGAGAAAACGGATGGTACGAAAATAGGAATGTGATAAATGTCAATATTCCGAGGAGTATTGTTGCGATTGGAAAGAGTTGTTTTTATTGGTGTGACAGTATAGAAGAGATTATTATACCGTCGAATGTAAAAGAAATAGGAGAAAGTGCGTATGCATATTCTGGAATAGGGAAATTGATAATAGAGGGAGGAGAGACTGGAATAAAAGCCGGGGCATTTTCCTGGTGTCAAAGTTTGAAGAGTGTGGAATTGCCAGCAGATACAGAATATGTGGATAAT
>CAMVIN010000058.1 GCA_947167565.1 uncultured Clostridia bacterium
GCTTTTCTACCGGATAGGGGATAACCTGAGAATTATGGACAATCTCCGGTATTCCATCAGGGTTGCATTTTTCTTGAATTTCTTTGAGCGAAAGCCCTTCCTCTTTCCACTTCATAATCTTGCGAAACATGTCCATTTCCTTTTCGCCATAGGTGCGATGTCCCATCTTATTTCTCGGAATAGGAAGAAATAATTCCTCTTCCCAATAGCGAAGTACATGCGCCTCCACGTGAAGTTCTTTTGCCGCTCCTGAAATTGTGTATTGTACTGTTTCCATTTTATCTTACCTCCATTCGTTTTTCCCATTATAGCACGAGAAAAATGTCGAATTACCCAAGATAAGATTTTATTCATAAAATCGTCCGACAAAAAACGACAAAAATCACCGTTCCTTGACAATTTCCAAATTGGCAAATTTGGTGTACTGTCCCAGCCATGCCAGCTCTACCGTACAAGTCGGACCATTACGCTGCTTCCCGATAATGAGTTCTGTAATACCCTTTTTTTGAGAAGCATCCTTGTGATAATATTCATCGCGGTACAAAAACATAACCACATCGGCATCCTGCTCAATAGCTCCTGACTCACGCAAATCTGACAAAATCGGTCTCTTGTCCTCTCTTTTCTCCACCTCACGGCTAAGCTGCGAGAGCGCAATAACCGGACAATTCAACTCACGTGCCAATGCCTTTAATGAACGGGAAATGTCTGAAATTTCCTGTTGCCGGGAAATATTCTTATTTCCACTTCCCCCAGACATCAACTGTAAATAGTCGATGATAATGAGGCCCAGCCCCTTATCCAGCTTAATCTTTCGGCACTTCGATCGAAGTTCATTAATTGTAATCCCCGGCGTATCATCAATGACCAGAGCGGATTCACCGAGAACAATAGAACTCTCTGTAATTTTTGCCCACTCATCATCCTCTAATGTTCCCGTTCTGATATGCTGGGAATCCACCTTGGAATTCATGGAAATCAGACGTTTAGCCAACTGAACTTTTGACATCTCGAGACTGAAAATAGCCGTCGGAATCCGATTAATCATCGCGACATACTCTGCAATATTGAGTGCAAACGCTGTCTTTCCCATAGAAGGTCGCGCCGCTATCAAAATAAGATCGGACGGCTGGAGTCCTGCGGTCCGGTAGTCAAGGTCCCGGAATCCGGTTGATATTCCGGTAACGGAGCCCGTACTCATTGCCGCACTCTGAATATTTTCCAATGTCTCAAGAGCAACCTGATTAATTGGAGTGAACTCCTCAGAAGTTGTACGACTCTGCACAAGATCAAAAATTGTCTTCTCGGTGTCCGTCATCAGTGCATCGGTCTCACCGCTGTCCGCATAACATCGGTTTGTAATATCCTCTGTCGCACGAATCATAGAACGGAGAAACGCCTTCTCCGCCACAATGTCAGCATAATAGCGCACATTTGCTGAAGTCGGAACAGACGTGAGTATGTTGCTGATAAATTCCACACTGCTCACGTCATCCTCTGCTTTATTTTCCCGCAGCTTTTCCGGTAACGTAACTAAGTCCACCGGTTTTCCCTCTCGGTATAAATCCACAATTGCCGAAAACAAGATGCGGAAGCGGGCATTGTAGAAGTCGTCTGCATTCAATTTTTCTGACGCCACCACAACAGCCTCTTGATCCATCAACATAGAACCAATCACTGACTGCTCCGCTTCCTGATTGTTCGGCATGATTCTCCTAATTACATTTTCTTCCATGTCGAATAAGTATCCTCAATTATATTCCTTTGACAATCACTTTTAATTCCGCTGTCACCTTTGGGTGAAGTTTAATTGCTACATGATACGTCCCCACGCTCTTGACCGGAACATCCAGTTTCATCTTTTTCTTATCCAAATCATATCCGAGCTGCTGCTTAGCCGCTTCTGATATTTCTTTTGTGGATACAGAGCCAAACACTCTTCCATCCTGTCCTGTCTTGATAGCAATCTCAACCGACTTTGTCTTAATTTCTTCTGCCATTTCCCTGGCTGCTGCCAAATTTTCTGCCGCCACTTTGTCATCATTTTTTTGACGAAGTTTTAAGTCATTCAGATTTTTCGGCGTCGCTTCAATTCCGAGGTTCTTCTTCAAAATACAATTTCTTGCATATCCATCGTTGACATCGACAACTTGATCTCTTTTTCCCAGAGATTTCACATCCTGTAACAAAATCACTTTCATTATATATCACCTTCTTCTTTCATTCTAATCAATACAGATTTTAATTTCTGAATCGCCTGTTCCATCGTACTGTTGACAAGCTGTGCCCCGGCACTATAGATATGTCCGCCACCGCCTAACCGCTCCATCACAATCTGAACATTCAGCTCATCAATCGAGCGGGCACTAATATAAATTCTATCATTATACATCGTAAGCACGAAGGATGCTTTCATTCCATCAATATCCAACAGAGTGTCTGCAATCTTCGCCCCTACAATAGTTGGCGATACACACTGCTCAGCATTACACGGTGCAATCGCATAACATCCCATGAATAACTCCATATTCTGAATGGCCTCAGCGCGAACTTTGTATTCAACCAAATCTGTTCGGAACATTTTGCGGATGCGGAAAATATCAGCACCGCACCGACGGAGAAATGCAACCGCCTCAAAAGTTCTCACACCCGGTTTATTCATAAAGTTGTTGGTATCGATCATAATACCGGAATACAGAGCATCCGCCTCTGCTGTCTTCACATGAATCTCATCACCGACATACTGCAAAATCTCAGCCACCATCTCGCAGGCAGATGAGGCAAATGGTTCCACATACGAAAGTGTAGGATTTTCAAAATATTCTTCCGACTGTCTATGGTGGTCAATCACGACAATAGATCCCGCTAAAGGTATCAATTCCGGAGCATCTGTATACGATGGTTTGTTAACATCTACCACAATCAACAGAGAGCCATTCTTATCACCAATAAAATTGATTGCCTCTTCTGTCTTAACAAACATATCCGATGGATAATCTTTATTCTTTCTAAACATGTCTACAACAGACGCAATAGACGAAGTTACCTGATTCACAACAATCTTTGCCGGTTTATCCAGCGCCTTTGCAATTGTGTAAATACCAATCGCACTTCCGATGGCATCCGCATCCGGCATAGAATGTCCCATAATAACAATACGCTCTGCCGCCTCGATTGACTCCCTGAGTGCATGGGCCTTAACACGAGCCTTAACTCTTGTATTCTTCTCCTGCTGAACACTCTTGCCTCCGTAGTATTGCAGATTATCCTTAGACTTTATCACAACCTGATCGCCACCACGCGCCAGAGCAAGATCAATCGCACTTCTTGAATATTCCTGTCTCTTGAGGAATGTATCAATCTGTGTACCAATACCGATACTAATGGTAATCGCCGCATCTTCCGTAGCATTTATCGCTCGAATCTCATCCAGAATAGAAAATTTATCTTTCTGCAGAGCTGATAAATATTTGTGCTGGAACATAAAAATATACTTGTCTTTCTCCAGCTTACGAATAACAGCATCAATCTTGAGCATGTATTTATTAATCTTACGGTCAACCAAGGCCGTCAGCAGAGAACGTCTGACATCATCAACGGCCGCCAGTGTCTCCTCATAGTTGTCGATGTAGAGCATACCGATATCCAACCGCTGGTCATTGACCTCCTTAAGCGCAAGCACAATATCGGACTCATCATAAACAAAAATCGCATACATCACATCTGTTCCGTCCGTCTCCACTGCTGTCATCTGCTTTTCTGTGATAACATCTTCATGAAAAACATCCGACTGAGTATCCATCACAGACTTAAGTGATATTCTCTGCAAGACAGCCTTATAATAGACATCACTCACTCGAAAATGGATCTCTTCATTCGATTTTGATGACTTGGGAAAAGATTCTTCTGTCAATGAAGCAATGGCATCAAAAATCCCATGATTCCTAGGTAATTTCTCTGAAAACAACTTTTTAAAGCGATTGTTTTCCCAAACACAACGATAGTCCGAGTCAACAACAGCAAAGGGAATCGTGAGTTCTGTTCCCACCTGATTGAACGTCGCATTATACCTCATGGCATAATCCACCAGATCACGTTGAACTTTCCCTCTCTTCCACATGTACAGCAGCACAGCAAGCACCAAATATACCACAAGATATCCGAGCCCGATTACCCCCGCTGTTATATTGATAAAAAACATGTGAATATCCATAATAGCCAAAAGAATTCCTAAAACAACCGGCCACAACAGATATGATTGGAGATTCTCCTTTACTTTATTTATTTTCACGTCATACACCTCCTGCTTTATTGACACCCGAAAGACTATATTCGTTGTCGGGGTACAGACACAATCTTCTGCACATTACATTATAGCATGTCTTTTCAATCTTTACAAATGCAAATGTTGAAATTCTGATTAGAATCGTGTATGATATAGGACAAGAGTATATCATAAATAATAGGAGTGACCAAAATGAAGTGTAAAAAATGCGGAACAGAGCTTCGCAGTGACGATGAATTTTGCTATCGATGTGGTCAAAGAACAACTGTTTTACAGCGTTTATTTGCCAGCAAAGCAGTGATTGGCAGTGGTGTTGCCATCCTCGTTGTCATCATTGCAAGTATTCTAACATGGATGATTATGAGCGGGCGTCTGGACATCAGTTCTCTCAAGTCCAAAATAAATAATAACCAAAACCAAAGTCCTATGGTTGCAGACGAAAATCCGGCAGGCAATTCCTCCGAGGATGAATTCGAAGATTCGGCAGCCACAGAAGAGACAGCAACACCAACGCAGAAACCGACACCAACGCCTTATGTTTTTAAACCGGGCGATGTAACTCAGACAGCCAAAGTTGAAATGAAGAATCTGACCAAACAAATCAAGCCATTTCTTGCATTCAGCGCCTCGTTCTATGAAAATGGCAGTCATCCGTTCAAATGGGACAATGTATCTGCAACAACCATGGCAATGTATGGTCTGTACTTTAAGGACAAGACAATAAAATACGGTACACCTATGGCTGCTGTTGAAAAGAAAACAAAAAAAGAAATGAAAAATTTATTCGGAAACAACAGCAAATACAACTTCACCTACGGTGGATACTTCCCTGATTATGTCTTTGTCAAAACCGGTGATACCATTGTGTACAATGCCGTGCAAATCACGGGTAAGACCTATCAGATGGACGTAAACAAGATTCTTGAATACAAAGAAGGGCGATACCGACTGATTGTAAGCGCATATCTTGTTTCTAACACAGATAAATCAAAGGGATATGCACAAAAATACACTCTTTTTGTGGATAAGGATTCTTCTTCCAAATATGGTTTTATCATCAAAAAAATGAAACTGTACGCTAAAAAGGACGCTAAGATTTAAAAAAGAGGGACTGTCGAAACAGTCCCTCTTTGATTATGCAAATTATTCTACTGTGTATGGCAGAAGCGCAATGTGACGAGAACGCTTAACTGCAGCAGTCAAAGCTCTCTGATGCTTTGCGCATGTACCGGTAATTCTTCTCGGAAGAATCTTACCTCTCTCTGACATGTATCTTCTGAGTTTCGCTACATCTTTGTAATCGATGAAATCATGCTCTTTGTCAGCGCAGAATGCACATACTTTTTTTCTTCTGCGAGGTCCTCTCCTTCTTGCAGGAGCATCGCCTCTCTCTTTATTATAAGCCATCTCAAAACCTCCTTATAAAATCACAATTAGTTAAATGGCAAACCGTCTTCGATACCCTCCGGAATGTTCATAAAGCCATCATCTGCAGCCGCCGCATTCGGCTCCGGTGCGCCGCCGCCAAATCCGCCATTATTACGTAATGCATTGGCATCGGCAGTACTCTTGCGCTCCGCAAACTCAATCTCTTCTGCAATAATCTGAACACTATAGACCTTTTCACCGTTCTTGTTGGTGTAATTGTCATTCTGCACACGACCGGTCAACAGCATACGGGAACCCTGTTTGAAATATTTTTCAACAAACTCCGCCTGTCTGCCAAATGCGGTACAGTTAAAAAAATCGGTATCGGTCTCTCCCTGACGGGAAAAACGACGATTTACGGCAATGCTGAATCGAGCAATTGCCAGTGAACTTTCTCCCTGAGAATAACGAATCTCAGGGTCGCGGGTAAGATTACCCATTAAAATTACCTTATTCATGGAAGACTCCTCCTTATCTTATGCCTCCTGTTTCACGCATAAGTATCTGAGCACGTTGTCCATAATGCGAAGTCTCTGCTCCAATTCGCCCGGCACTTCCGGTTCGGAATCGAATTGAATAAAGTAATAAAAGCCTTCACCCATCTTCTGAATTTCATAAGCAAGTTTCTTCTTGCCCCATTCATCGACGTTTGTAATTGTTCCGCCTAAAGTCGTGATATACTCTTTTGCCTTTTCGACGGTGGCATTTCTTACTTCGTCCTCAACTTTTGCACTAACAACTAATGCTAATTCATACTTACTCATAGTTGCTCGCACCTCCTTTTGGTCTCCGGCTCTCTCTCTGTGAGAGAACAAGGATATTATGATTTTTTACATCACGGAATATCATTGTAACACATATGAAAAACAAAAGCAAGAAAATTTTCCCTAAATTTTTTAAGTCAAATCGCACGGTATTTGCCGACCGCCCCTGCCTTCTGAAAATATTTTTTGTACACTTTTTTCTTCTTTTTCGGGCAGTAGAAGGTACATTTTTTTAAAATTTTAAAAAATGCTTTTTTGCCAAGGGATGTTTTTTTTAACTTTGTTGTTCGCACGGTGACGCTTTTTAGTTTTTTACAGTTGTAGAACGATCTTTTTCCTATCTTTTTGACATTTCTCCCAAGCGTAACTTTTTTTAATTTTTTCATTCCCCTGCAAGCATTTTTGCTAATCGATGTCACCTTATAGGAAATCCCATCAATGACAAGCGTATCCGGAACAGTAATGGAAGTTACCTTTTGATTCCGTGGACTTAAATAGGTAACTGTCCTCCCGGCTGTCACCTGATAGACTGCACCCGAATTCCCATCTGTCACTTTTGTGCCAATTACGGCACTCCCCTGCGATTCTACAACAGTCTCCTCCGTTTTATCGTCATATGACACCGTCTTTACGTCAACATTCGAATTCCCGTTGCTGCCACCCGTAGTATCTACTGTTGCATCCGAATATACAGTCTTTTCTACACTTCCCTTTTTGATACACATCACATCAAAAATTTCATTTTTATATTGTGTGTACTCATCCTGCTCCCACACCGCATAACTCCCCAGATATCCAATTCTTCTGGCATATGAACTATAACTTTCGTCCGAAATCAAAATGTACAGCACATCTCCCGGCGCCTTAACCATCGCTGCCCTGGTCTTCTCAAGCCAGTTTTCCGAGGAATATTGATACATCTCCGTGCCATAGTGCCTGAAATATGTCATATTGTCATCTTTCCCCAGTGTCGGCAGTGCGTACTGCCACATATCGGAAGCGGAAGACTTATCAAACGCCTGATGACTGAGTGAAAACAAGATATCATTCATGGCAAAGTAATCATATCGAAGAGGAGAAAAATCATCGCTCCCACAGTCATCCCATGTAATATCAATGTCATAATAGGTCTTTCCCCCATCAAAGGATACAACATTCCACGCATGCCCCTCCGAACCGGTCATCCCTGTCACGTACACCTGCGGAATTTCAAGCACATTTAACAAAAAAGCAAACGCCTTGCAGTAGCCCTCACACACCGCCCTGTGCATATCCGGATTAAATGCTCCGACAATACTGTGTGTATCCTTCGAGTCATCTGCATTTCCCGAATTGTCCATTGCATATTCAATCGTGTCAATCAGCCGGTCATGCAGAATTCTTACCTTTTCGTATACATCTTTCCCTGCCTCTGCCGTCTCAAGATAGCCGGATGCTTCCTTTAAAATAATTGCATCCATCAAATCTCGTGCATTATCTGTACTATAGGATTTTACAACGAGCGGCATAAAAACCGCCTCATCCCCGGTCATGGAAAACGAGCATCCGTCCAGCCAGTAAAACTCCGGGTGATCCTGCTCAAATGTGCGCCAGACCTGCTCCACCTCGCTCAGTGACGCCACGCCTTCTACAGTGACAGAATCAGCAAAGTAATATGTTTCGCCCTTTTTAACCGATTTATCCGGTTTAATACTCTTATTTCCCGTGACCACATTTCTCATCGCCAAAAGCAGGCTGTCATAATATCCCTGAAGTCTCTTCGGCAAAAGGCTGTAACCGTATGTACTCCCCGCCCTCACAAACAACTCCGGATATTCGCTCTCTTCCTCCGCTGCTGCCACACGCACTGTATATCCCGGAATCATATCCGCCGGGATAAAAGAAAAACAAAGGCATACGACAACCAGAAGCGCAACCTTTTTCACAAGTTTTCTCTTCACAGACACACCTCCATGTTTATCTGATTTTCTCACATCACAGCCGGCTTCTCTTCCAATCCCTGTCGCCGGTCATGTCTTTTATAGTACTCGGATTTATCCCTGTACATCTTTGACTCCGCCTGTACAATCAACTGGTTCATATCAATCTTTTCCACTTCCTGCACCTCATATCCCACAGCAATATGATAGTGTTTCTCCCTCACATGAGCATTCAGTACCTCTAATTTTTCCGCAATCTGCTTTTCGTCCATGTCAGGCGCAAAAGCTACGTATTCATCGCCACCAATCCGGTATGTATCGTGCTGTCCGAACTGCTTTTGAACCTCAGATGCAATGTATTGCAGCATCGTATCTCCCTCGCGATGCCCCTGGGTATTATTTAAATTGTGAAGACCGTTGACATCAATGTAGACACAGCCCAGACGGGACTTGCACATTGTAGGATAACTTTCCAGCCGCCACTCATAGCAATTGCGGTTATTCAATCCGGTCAACTGATCCGTCTCACTCATGACATGGAGTCTCTTTTCCAGCACATATCCGCGTACCTTTGCCCGTATGACAACAGTTCCGCTCACCATGCCTAAAATCCCGAAAATCACTGCGTCCGTCACGTCAACAGACAGAATACTCTCCGGCTTTGTACGACAGGCTTCAATAATAAATATCGTAATAAAATATGACAGACAGCACCACATGCGGAGCGGTTTGTCCACAAAAATAAGCGGAATAAATAACAGCATTACCATAAAAGTGACGGTTTGTTCTTCCGGTCTTGTCATTGTGCCAAGAGCGATACCGTAGTGAAAAAACACAGCCGCTGCCATATAGATTGACAAATAACTCATAACAGAAAACCGCCTTGCCAGAGATGCGATAACAAAAATGAGGACACAACAGACCATTCCCAGCATATAGACCGGCTGTGATTTTCTAAATCCCTCTTGGAAAAAGGAGAGACCAAACATCACGCTGACTAGCGCAAATGCCACAACCGAAAAAACCATCGCCGTAATCCGGTTGTTCTTCTCTATCTTTTTCTTTACCTGTTCATAACTGTCCCTGTCCACCCCTGCATATAACGCGTAATTCTTTACTGTCTCTAACATCCGGCACATCCCTTCGTCTACGCACAGTTATCGTTCACACATATATTTTTTATTGTACACCAAAACACAAAAAAAGTCAGCAAAAAAAAACACAGTTGACACGTTTTTTTTCATTTTTTATAATAGAATCAAATACACAGACGGAGGACAGGCTGATATGGCAAAAAAAGCTCATTTTTACCTGCCGGATTTTTATGTGAACTGCCGGCTGATTTTATTTTTTTATGAGATGATGACGCGGAATCCTGAATATTTTTTCGAGGAAGCAGAGATTACTTCGGTCTATGGCTGTTTTCCCGGCTCCATCTGGAACGGAGGACGGGATATTCTGGGGAGTGCCACGAAAGAGGAAATTGAGTATGTTCTGAATGAATTTAATTCCAGAGGGATTGCTGTCCGCTATACCTACACCAACCCTATGCTGGAAGAAAAACATCTGTATGATACATTCTGCAACCTGACATTGGAACTGTCGGGTGGTGGCATGAATGAGGTACTGGTAAACTCACCGCTGATGGAGAACTATGTGAGAAAAAATTATCCGGACATGAAAATCATCTCCTCTACCACAAAGTGCCTGAACACACAGGCAGATATTGAAGAGGAACTAGAAAAAGATTACAGACTTGTTGTGCTGGATTCGGCGTGGAACAATACGGACAAATTATTTGCCATGCCGCACCACGAGAAAATTGAACTCCTCGCCAACCACTACTGTCAGGATAACTGTCCGAAGAGAAAGGCACACTACGAAGAGATCGGGCGCAGCCAGTTGGAATTTCGAGATCCGGTCTTTGACTCCTGCCCGCACGTCAAACGCAATTTCTATGAGATGATGCAGAACCGTTCCTTCATCACAACAGAACTATTATACGGAAAATATATGGACAGCGGCTTCTGCCACTTCAAACTGGACGGCCGGGGTTTCCACTACTCAAAAGTGATGGAGAGTTTCATTTACTTCCTCGTCCTTCCCGAATACAGAGATTATATCCGCATGGCGGTATTAAAAGAAATCGACCGGCTGAGACTGTGATGTCCCGCCGGTCAATTATTGTTTCACTGCTAAATCCTCAAAATTCTCACACGACAGGCAGACTGGCAAGAGATTTCTCCAAGTCCTCATCCGTCGGAATATAATCCGACATCTCACCGTCATTGAACTTCTGATATGCCACCATGTCAAAATATCCGGTTCCGGTCAAACCAAATACGATATTTTTCTCCTCACCGGTCTCTTTACATTTCATCGCCTCGTCGATTGCCGCCTTGATGGCATGACTGCTCTCCGGTGCCGGAAGAATCCCCTCAATCCGCGCAAAGGTCTGAGCCGCCTTAAATACTTCTGTCTGCTCTACACTTCTTGCCTTAACAAGCCCCTGATCATACAGTTCAGATACAACAGAACTCATACCATGATAGCGGAGACCGCCGGCATGGTTTGCTGAAGGAATAAAACCACTCCCCAACGTATACATCTTAGCTAACGGACATACCTTTCCGGTATCGCAAAAATCGTAGGCATATTTACCGCGGGTAAGACTTGGACATGATGCCGGTTCTACAGCAATAATCTCATAATCCGCCTCACCTCTCAGCATCTCTCCCACAAACGGAGAAATCAGTCCGCCGAGGTTGGAACCGCCTCCTGCACAGCCGATAATCATATCTGCCTTGATTCCGTATTTATCAAGTGCACTCTTTGTCTCCAATCCAATGACAGACTGATGCAAAAGCACCTGCGTCAGTACAGAACCAAGCACATAACGGTATCCCTCCTGAGAAACTGCTGCCTCAACTGCCTCAGAAATCGCACAACCAAGACTTCCTGTCGTTCCCGGAAATTCTGCGTTGATTTTACGTCCGACTTCCGTCTCCATAGACGGTGATGGTGTCACTTTCGCCCCATACGTTCTCATCACCTCTCTGCGGAATGGCTTCTGCTCATAAGAAACCTTTACCATATATACCTGACAATCCAAATCAAAATACGAACATGCCATCGACAATGCTGTTCCCCACTGTCCGGCTCCGGTCTCTGTCGTCACGCCTTTGAGCCCCTGCTTCTTTGCGTAGTAAGCCTGCGCAATCGCTGAATTCAACTTGTGGCTTCCCGATGTGTTATTCCCCTCGAATTTATAATAAATATGTGCCGGCGTTCCCAGTTTTTCCTCCAAACAGTACGCGCGCACAAGCGGTGACGGACGGTACATGCGGTAGAAATTTCGAATTTCTTCCGGAATATCAAAATATGCTGTTGTATCATCCAATTCCTGCTTTGCTAATTCTTCACAAAAAATCCCTGACAACTCCTCCAATGTTACCGGCTGCAAAGTTCCGGGATTCAAAATCGGTGCCGGCTTCTTCTCCATGTCTGCACGAACATTGTACCACTGCTTGGGCATCTCATTTTCTTCTAAATAAATTTTGTAAGGTATTTCACTCATATCACTGATTCTCCTATCTCAAAAATAATGTACTAACGATAATTATACCCTTAACCTGGTTATTTCGCAATAGAAAATATATCGATTTAATTAGTCAAAGTCCCTCTACCGTCACACAGTCCCACAAATCAAGCACTGTCCCGTCTATGGCATTGACCATCAACATCATGGTCGGATTCACATCACCGTGTTCATTCATCAGCCTCCACACCGGCACATAGGAAAATACATTGTTCCCCTCTTCCTTCGGTATGCGGAAATAGGCGAGTTCCAATTTATCAAATGAGTGCCGCACTACATGATCCCAGTTTTTATATCCCATCTTTTTCGCCCGCTCAAAGTACTGATTCATAAAATCTTCCATTGAGTCTTTCATTATTTCTTTGACATTCTTTAGCGGCAAAAGACTGACATTCTTTGTCTCGGATAAAATTTTCAGTGGTGCCGAAACGTCTGCCTGAATCACCCCCTGTTCCGTCACATCTATGCGGATTCCGTTGTTCATGGGATAATCCACATAAAAATGGGAGCCGTTGAACGAATCGTCCTCCTGATAATAGTTCTTATCAAACTCGTACAATTCCCAATAATAATCCTGCTCATTTCCAAAGTTAGAGAATCCAACTCCGGCAGCCCCCGGCTCATAGAAAAAACGATATCCGTGCGCCGCTCCCTTTGGCAGGGCATTACCGTCTTCAGAATCCTCTGTCAACCGCCAGATTAAGGGAGCGCTCTTGATTAATGTCTGTCCCGCCAAATCCAGTCTCGCAAGAAATTTTTCCGCCTCCGCTCTTGCCTCATCCTCTGAAATTTTGCATGTGTTGACCGTCTCGTCACACTCTGCAGTTCCTCCCGGATGATAAAAAACCTCTGCCTCCTTTTTTATTTCTTCCGGCATCACCTTTTCTAAGTCCTCTTCCTTTACCTCTAAATACATACCGGTAATTCCCTCATCATCAACATAGTAAGAAGCATCGCTCCTCTCTGAAATATAATTTAACATTGTCTTTTTTATTTCTTTTCTCTTTTCAATGGTATACTCCAAACTAATCTCTTTTACTTTTTTTCCAAGTATAACCTTATTCTTCTCAATCCCTTCCGTTGGCCATCCCTGAACTTCCACAACGGACATGCTGTCCGCATCCGGCACAGTGATTTTTGCATCAATGCTGATGGTCATTTCCTCCCCTGTGTCATTCCGCTTAATTGCACAGGTATCACGCCACCGGGTATTTTTGTCCTCTGGATAGAGACCTGCTGTTTCTTCTGATGTGGCTTCTCCCTGATTTTCCGTTTCTTTATTTTCAGACTTTCTCTCCCCCGCGCAGCCGGAACTTAGAGTAACTCCCAGACAGACACAGAGCATTACCGCCATAATCCTTTTCCCAAAATCCATGTTAATTCCCCTCCGTTCCATTTGTCTCCTCTTTTTCCATCGCTTTCTTTGCCGCCTCTTTCGCCTCGGCCAGCCATTCGTCATCTCCTTGTCTTATGTTCTCTAAATAATTCTGCCATTCAACTCCTTCCCACACATCAATCATAGAGCCGTCAATCGCATTAATCACTACCATCTCTCCATTATATTCGCCTTCAATTACCGGGGAAGACATAGACAATTTCCACGCCGGAACATATGAGAACGTATTGGACTCATCCTCCTTTCTCACGCACCAGTATCCAAACTCCATCTTATTGAATTTCACAATCGCACAATTGTCCATCTCTTCGGTCGAACTATAGCCATGACTAATCTGGGAATCCCCCTGGTCAACAAAAACTTTTGCCCGCTCAAAAAAAGCATCCAGATAGGTCTGCATATTATTTTTCATGCATTCCTTTATTTTTTCCATTGACATCAGTTTGACGTGAGAAGTCTCTGACAAAATCGTACTCGGACCATCTATCTCTGCATAAACAACCCCTTTTTCGTTCACGCAGATCTCTGTCTTACTAAGGACAGGATATCCCTTGTCCAGTCCCTCCGGGAGTCGATAATCCAAAACAGGAATCTCTCCCCCCGACGCTGTTCTCTGCCCATACACAAACGAATACCCATCCCATATCGCCTCATTTAAATTACCACCATTTATACATTTGTCAAATGCCTCCTCCTTACTTGTATCCGAAACTCCCCAAAGCAGCGGAGATGTATCGTAAAGTTCCAGACTCCCCAGCCCGATATCATTTAAAAATTCCTCAGCCTTTTTTCTCGACTCCTCTTCTGTAAGACTGCACAAATTATCTTTTTGTGTATACAGTGCCAGTTCCTCATTCACAACGTCAGCATAATTTGTATTGACTAAAATGTAGCGACCCTCTTTTCTGACCTTCTCCGATGCCATACTCTCCGCGTTGGTGAATTCCCCACTTGAATTGAATGTCCCCTCCGGGCTGAAGAATATATGCCCCCAAAACGAATACGAATCACCAAAATCCACGCTAAATTTCACGTCTCCCCCGGCAATCGCACTGCTCTCTGTCATCTTTTTTCTCAGCTCGTCCTGAACATCCCGTGCGATACGATATTTATATTCTTCCCCGCCCCACTTTCCGGCATCACCCGGTTCTGTTTTTTCTTTCTCCACCCTGAGGCCCTGAACTTCGATCACAGACATATCGGACACTTCCGGCACAGATATTTTGGCGCAGATGTCTACGGAAATCTCCGTCTCCGCTCCGTCACTCTTCTTTACCGCACTGAGTTTATCATACCAGAACGTGTCATTCTCCCCCTCGTATACATTTCCCGACTCCGCGGAGGAATTCCCGTTCTCACCGTTGTCCTCTTTCGCTGTGTTCTCCTGCGTTGTCCCGGCTTTTCCCCCGCAGCCGGAAAACAGAGCAGTTCCCAGACAGACACAGAGCATCGCCACCACAATCCTTTTCCCAAAATCCATGTTAATTCCCCTCCGTTCCATTTGTCTCTTCTTTTTCCATCGCTTTCTTTGCCGCCTCTTTCGCCTCGGCCAGCCATTCGTCATCTCCTTGTCTTATGTTCTCTAAATAATTCTGCCATTCAACTCCTTCCCACACATCAATCATAGAGCCGTCAATCGCATTAATCACTACCATCTCTCCATTATATTCGCCTTCAATTACCGGGGAAGACATAGACAATTTCCACGCCGGAACATATGAGAACGTATTGGACTCATCCTCCTTTCTCACGCACCAGTATCCAAACTCCATCTTATTGAATTTCACAATCGCACAATTGTCCATCTCTTCGGTCGAACTATAGCCATGACTAATCTGGGAATCCCCCTGGTCAACAAAAACTTTTGCCCGCTCAAAAAAAGCATCCAGATAGGTCTGCATATTATTTTTCATGCATTCCTTTATTTTATCCATTGACATCAGTTTGACGTGAGAAGTCTCTGACAAAATTGTACTCGGTCCATCTATCTCTGCATAAACAACCCCTTTTTCGTTCACGCAGACCTCTGTCATACTAAGGACAGGATATCCCTCGTCCAGCCCCTCCGGAAGTTGATAATCCAAAACAGGAATCTCTCCCCCCAACGCTGTTCTCTGCCCATACACAAACGAATACCCATCCCATATCGCCTTATTCTTATCACCATATATACAATTTTCTTCTGCCTCCTCCTTACTTGTATCCGAAGTTCCCCAAAGCAGCGGAGATGTATCGTAAAGTTCCAGACTCCCCAGACCGATATCCTTTAAAAATTCCTCAGCCTTTTTTCTCGACTCCTCTTCTGTAAGACTGCACAAAT
>CAMVIN010000059.1 GCA_947167565.1 uncultured Clostridia bacterium
CATCACCCTCTCGCTTTTACAAACAATTCATATCTTTCAACTTCTCTCTCAACATTTTGACATACCGGCGCGAAGCCCACGTCTTTGTACCATTGTCAAACTCAACTTCTATCGTTCCGTAAGTACTGACATCAAAAGACTTGACTTTGTAGAGGTTTATAATCTCAGACTGTGAAATCCGGAAAAATCTCTCTGTGTCCAAAAACACCTCCAGCCTTGCCAGTGTGCTCTTGACAACATGCTCTGCATCTTCCGTCTCCAAAAGAATCTGCCGCCCCTCTTTCCTAATGCGGAACACATCCCTCTGGGAAATCAGAAACGTCTTTTCTCCATCCTTCGCCATCACAGGCGGATAATATTCATTGGATACATGCTCAATGGCATAAACAATTCTTTCCACCTGTTCCGTTCTGCTCTCCGTGTAAATATCCACATGAGGCTCTCTGTATTTTTCATCAATCACTACATCAATACTAATCATCTCTGTCATACTATAACCTGCCTTGTATTGTTATACGTTACCTGTCGGCTCCGTGTTTTCGTTCATAATGCGAGAATCGTAAATGTCTCATTCGACAGGACATTGTACAATTTCCCATAATTCTTCCCTCTTGCAGGGCAGAACTCGCCGTAAATATAAACCCCCTGAACCTTAATCTGCTCCGGCAGCCGTCCTGCGTAAGCGCGTCCCTCCGCATTCTTATCAGCGACCATGAGACAGTATCGTGCCGCACAGGAGGAGCAGAAAATTGTGCTGTAAGAATAATCCTCTGTATTTTCAATTTTCTCCAATATGGCATCAAAAGCAACACGGACTGATTTTTCAATATCTTCCTTGGAAATCAGTACCATATTGAGCTCCGATCCCTCCTCCACAATGCCGATATAGCCACAGGATTTGTTCTCGTGGTCAATCACCCCAAGGCACCGGAGTGTATCAATCTCATCCCCATCCTCCGTCTTCTGTGTCGCCAGAAAAGGGGTTCCCAGATAGTCCAGAATCACAAACGTTTTATCGGTAATCAGCCCCATCTCCTTTATAAAATCCGTGACCGGCTTCCCATCCAGCTCATATACAACCGTTCCCTCCGCCTTTGTGACAATCTTGTGGAGATTCGTCGTGAGTGTCGTGGATTGTTCAATCGTAAAAATTGGATTGACATTGCCACTCATCACCATCAGGACGCCCTTTGACTGGGATGCGCCCTCATGCGTAAAGGTGTAACTGTCCTCAAAACTCCAGCCGTCGGAAGCAATTCCGCCATAGATGGGAACATGTCCGGACTCCCTGTCAAGAAGTCTCACAATCTCATCAAACACAATATCCGTCAGCCATGGCACATAAGTAAAAATCAGTTTGTCTTTCCCGACAAGCCTTCTCCGGCAGTCCCGGTATGTATCCGCAAAGCCCTGCACATCCTCCGGTGTCTGTATCTCTTCTGTCATACCGATACTGAATTCCACATCGTCCGCAGTCATCACAAGAAGTGAAATGCTGCTCTGAGAATACCCCTCTGTGGACAGGATACCAATCCCCGTACATCCGAAAAAAGGAAAGTCAAAAGTCTCCCTCAAAGTCCTGCACAGTTCATCTTTGTCCGCCTCAAAGCCACAGAATACCACCCCACAGGTGTTTTTCTGAAACAAGGAGCGGTCAATCCCGGCATCCAGTTCAGAAACTGCTTTCTTTATATCATCCACCTCTTTTGTGAACGCCTGAAATGATCTCATCATAAGCCTCCATCCCTCAGTATGTACTCCACCTCATGACCGGATAAATACTTTTGCGCTTTCTCCTCATCCCTCACAAAAACTCCTTTGTACTTATCTCCCAGCATTTCTTTTATTTCATTCAGGCGGTCGCCGGACTCACTGACCACCAGAACAACCGGTCTCACAACAGCTTCTTTCTCCCTCTCGATCTCTTCTTTCGTAAGAATCAGACTCTCATCGATATATTTGTACAAAACGCTCTCCAGTTCCTCATATATGACCGGTTTCGAGAGGTAATCCGTAAACCCCTCTTTCAAATAAGAGTCTCTTGCCCCCACGACCGCATCTGCCGTCAACGCAATAACCGGGGTACGCCCTTGCAGATTTTCCTCCCGGATAACGGTCAGCGTCTGGATTCCCGACATCCCCGGCATCATCTGATCCAGTAGAATGACATCGTACTGCTCTGCGCGCATTTTTTCAATGCACTCCCGACCAGAGGCCACTGTCACAACAGTAATTCTCGTATCCTTAAGAAGTGCCGTGATAACTTCCCGATTCATTTCATTGTCATCCACCACCAGAACTCTGGCTCTTGGCGCAACCAGCGCAGGGCGGTACTCACCCATCTGTTCCCGACTCTTTAAGAGGTTATCCATAAAGTCGCCAATCGGCGTGTCATCCACCACTTCCTGCACGACATCCACCTCAAATGTTGTTCCCACCCCATATTCACTCTCCACCTTTATATGGCCGCTCATGAGTTCCACTAACTGTTTCGTAATATTGAGCCCGAGTCCCGTTCCTTCAATATTCCGGTTCTTTGTCTCTTCCAGACGCTGAAATGATGTATATAGTTTTTCCATATCTTCCGGTCGTATACCAATTCCGGTGTCCGTAACCCGAATCCGCAACCTTTTCTCTTCCCGTTCAAAAGAAATACTGACACACACGCCACCCTCTCTGGTATACTTAATGGCGTTATTGATTAGATTCAGCATAATCTGACGGATACGGATTTCATCTCCCATAAGAAACGATGGAATCTCTTCACTCACATTCAGTTCATAGGTAAGTCCCTTGTCCGTCGCCCTGCCCATGGTCATGTTTACCACATCATTGAGCACCTCGGCAAAATCATACTCAACCGGTACAATCTCCATCTTTCCCGACTCAATCTTACTCAGGTCAAGAATATCGTTGATGATGGACAACAGAGTCTTTCCGGCACTTCGGATATCCATGGCATATTTTTTGATCTTCACATCCTTTGTCTCCCGCAGTATCATCTCGTCCATCCCAATAATGGCATTCATCGGTGTCCTGATTTCATGAGACATATTTGCCAAAAAATTGCTTTTCGCCCTGTTTGCCGCAACCACTCTCTCCTCATTAAAATTTCTCAGTCTCGAGGCATAATCCGTGAGGTTTGACAGCATGGAAAGATCCTGTTCCAGCCGCGCGTACTCACGCCGGAGTATTTTATTTTCTTTTTCGAGTTGCGCAAGCCTGTCTTTCATCGCTGCCCTCCCTCCTCGTTTACTGCAAAATCCCCCTGAACCAGCCCTTCTCTACCAATCAAAAACACTCCCGAAGCTGCTGTATTAATTCCGATGCCTCATCATACATAAAATCTTCTATAAATGCAGCTGCCTTGTCCAAAAGAGGTCTCTTGTCTTCAGAAAACGGATATCCCGCAAGTTTCTTTACCAGTTCGCCGGCCTGTTCATCATCAAACTCATCCAGAGCCTCCAATAGTGCTACAATAATCTGTTCTGCCTGCTCTTCAAACAATCTGCCAACCGGTGCCTCTTTCATCGCTTTAACGCGTTTTCGAAGGTACTCCACCAGCCTTGTGTAATGGAGAATAGTCTCTGAATTGTATTTCGATATAGTGTCCACATTCAGACTGCGTCCCGCCATCTCCAGTCTCTCAAATTCATCGCCCAGATCTACGGCACCTATCATTCGGGAATTGCTCTTTAAAGAGTGGACAACAATCGTATAATTCTCCCAGTCCTTCTCCTTAAAAAACGTATCAATATTCTCCATATTCGTCTCATATGCTTTGCAGTACATTCTCAGAGCCGAGAGATATCCCTCTTTTCCTTTTGTGTATGACTTCACGCCTTCCACATCAATGCCAATCGCCTTCAATTCCTTAAAATCAAGATTCATTCTGTTCCTCCTCCCATGCATCCATCACTTCAATAATCTTCGTAACAATATCGACTTTTTTGGCAGGTTTAACAATATAGCCCTGTGGCTTAAGATTGACCAGAGTATCCACAACTTTGTCTCTCTCTGTCACACCTGTCAAAAATATAATCGGTATATCACAATATTCCTCACTCTCTTTTAACTGCCTCATAACCTCCGGACCGTCCATCTCCGGCATCATATAATCAAGCAGTATAATATCCGGCGTTTTCTTTTTCAAATAATGAAAAGCCGCCTCTCCGGACCGCACCAGCGAAACGTGATAAAATTCCTTTAATTGCGCCTTTATCTGCGCCAGCTGCTGAGGATCATCATCGATGACCAAGACGCTTCTGCGCTCATCATCATTCGAAACATTGGGATTTACAAACTCTGTCATCATTAGAGAACTCAGGTTCTTAACCTTGGACAGCTCCTCATCTACTTCACCCAACTTTTCATAAAGTGCAAAAATAGATACCGGCCTTGACAGGAAATAAATTCTTCCCAGACCTGTATATTTCATAAACAACCTCTTGTCATCATCCAGAGCAACAACCATTATTGTCACCCGTCCTGTGTTGATGCAGTCTTTGAGCAAGTTAAACATTTTCACTGACTCTCTCGTTTCATCCTGTAGACAGATAATGATTACATGCGGCATTTCAACAGGAACGACATTAAACAATTCTTCCTTGCTTGCCTTGCAGCGAATCACGGAATACTTCCTGTCTTCCTTTATCCGTTCGCGCAGATCCGCCGCTATTTTTCTGTTTCTTCCGGTAATAAGTATTTTTAAATTCATAATAACTCTCCGTCTCGTCTGCATTTCCAAAATTTGTAAAAACAAGTTTACTTATACTTGTGTCAATTATACTACATTTACGAACACTCGTCTGTTTTTTTGTCTGTTCGGCATTATTTTTTGTCTATTCGGTTGTTTTCTTTATCTATTCAGTCATGACATCTGCTTAATCGGCTTCCACAGAAAGCCGCTTCTTCCAGCTGGTCCTGTAGACAGTATTCCCGCGAACAAAAAGGGGATGCATCGACGATGCACCCCCTCTCTCTCATGAAGCCAAATCGGCTCTTATACAATTTTTACCTTTTTTGAAAGACCTTTCTTCCGGAATAATTTCTTGTATGCCTTTTTCTTGCTGTTCGGCACATCAATCACCGTCTTTGAGGTCAATCCGTCAAACGCACCCTTGCTCACATTCTTTGACGTCAGTTTCTTGGACTTAATTGTGAGTTTCTTTAACTTTTTATCACCCTTAAACACTTTCTTGCCCAGTTTGGATATCTTCGCCGGGAGCGTTACTTTTGTGAGTGAAGTACAATTTGCAAAGGCACTGTTTCCAATGGATACCGCTTTCTTGGAATTCACCTTGACAGTCTTCAATTTCTTGTTTCCACTAAACGCCTTCGTCCCGACCTTTGTCACACTGGCCGGTATCGTAACCTTTGTCAGCGAGGTGCATCCAGAGAATGCGGAATCTGCTATCTCTGTCACGGATGAGCCAATCGAAAGCGACTTCAGTTTTGTACAACCCTGGAACGCACCCTCTTTGATGACTTCTACGTTACTGCCAATCTTCACAGTGGTCACAGTTGTGTCATTTTTAAACGCCTCTTCGGCAACGGAAGTAACTTCATACTCTACACCGCCGATTGTCACGGTTGCCGGAACGGTCAACGTCTTGGTGCTTGCAGATGATGTCGCCGTATATTCTACCTCCGGCTCTTTCTCATCATCTGATGTAACCACATACGTTACTTTCGATGAGGTGTCCGTAACCGTTTCACCCTTCTCTGCCACCTCAGCCGTAGCTGCTGTCGGTGTCGGTGCTGTTGTCGGTGCTGTTGTCGGTGCTGTTGTCGGTGCTGTTGTCGGTGCTGTCGTTGGTGCTGTCGTTGGTGCTGTTGTTGGTGCTGTTGTCGGTGCTGTTGTCGGTGTCGGCGCTGTCGTTGGTGCTGTGCCACCTTTTTTCTCATATACAATTACGTAAGTGGAGAAATGAGGAGTATCGTACTCGGATTCCACTTCATCATAATCATTCACTGTACATGCAGCGTTCATGTTCACTTTTTCACCATTCGCATCTACAAAATATACCTGTGCACTCGCATTTTCCGGCATATCCTCGGAGGTGAGTACTACATTTGCCGTACCGGTAAATCCGCCCGTCAGTTTCAGTTCATAGGCCTCTGCCGGAGTCAGACCGGATTTTGTTACATTTGCCGGAAGGTCACTGCCGTATTTCGTAACGGTCAGCACACCGCCACTTTCTGTGTTCATAGTCTTAACGGTCGCCGCATTAAATGTCAGTGTCACATCTTCTTCTTTTGATACAATCTGAAGTCCCTTGGATGCCTCAACTGCTTTCTCGATTGCAGGCACAATCGATACGCCGCTCTCGTAATATCCTCTCGGAAGAGTTACCAGTACAAATCCGTCAACCTCTTCCTCATCCATCATGCTGTCTGTAACAGCAAGTGTTCCTCCTTTGTATTCCATATCGGAAGGATCCGACGGCATTTCGTTGATCGTCACGGAAACCTTCATGCTCTTGTCTGCAAGCTTATTGAATTTCTTCACACTGTACCCGAGTATGCTGCTTGTCGGGCTAAAGAGTTTGCCCTCATAGACAAAGGTTCCTTTATCCTGATCCAGTGTGAGATTATCATCGCTTCCAATGCTGTAACCGCTCGTCGTTCCATCTGTTCCCTCTGTCTCAAGACGAACCGTGTTCCAGTACTTGTTAATCGTAACAGCCTCTTTATCATACGTACCAGCCACTTTGACATTTCCATTGATGTCATAGGAGGCTTCTGTAATGGTAATGTTATCCGAAGGTTCCTCGGCAACCACCTTGCTTGTTGTGAATACCAGATCGCTGCTATTTCCACCCGAAGTAACCTTCACTTCAACCGTCTTGCCAAGTATTGATTTGAATTTGTCAAAATACAGTCCGCTCTCGGATTCCGGATACTGGGTGTCAGAGAATTTGGTATCTCCGCTGTATACACTGATCTTCTGCCAGTCGGATGTGACAATCGCTCCGTCATCTTCCTCGACATCCGATGCGCCGGACACCCTCCAGAATGTGGTATAGGCACTCTCACCAGTCAAATCTGCTTTATAGGCATAGGCAAGCTTGAACGAACCACTCAACTGTGCCGCATAGGTAACATCGACAAAATCTTCTGCCACTGCCGGGTACTGCACGGTCTCATCAAAGGCATTGGCATCATAGTCCCTCCCCGCAAGGGTAATGGAAAGCTTATCTCTATCCAGTGCCTTTCCATATCCGTCACTCAGGTCGGTAAACGTGGACCATACCTTGTCACTAGAAGAAGTGGATGTGAGTTTCACTTCATCGTACTCCTTGCCATCATACCAGATTGTTGCAGTCGGGCTGATTCCGGCAACCGAGGTGTCAGTGAATTTCCTGTCGCCCGATACTTTGATCAGAGCATTACCGCCATTGTCCACCTGGAACAGCACATCTTCATCTGTGATCGCCGCCCCGCCAACATTAATCTTTTTACTTTCCTTTCTGGACTTCCATTCTTCATTGCCATACTTATCATATGTCTTATACTTATAAATGACATTTACCCGATAGGTGCTGCTCATTCTTTCTTTCGGCGTGCCCGATCCTAAGAAGTAGCACCGGTACGTACCGCCGGAGAGTCCCAGCGTATGTGAGCGCTGGTCGCTGTTTCCATCTGTATAATAATCCGCATCATAATCCCGGTAACTACTATCATAATCCAGATCATATACATCCACTCTCACCTGGACATCTTTTGCGTAATACTCGCTGGTGGTGTCATTTCCTTTATAACCGCTGCCACCGTCAATGTAACCTGCCGCAAAGCCGAGTTTCTCATCTGCTTCGTCCTCTCCGATGCCCGTGAGGGACGCTGACCACTCCAGATTCAGCTCCGGATACTTGTTGCCGTCTGAATCCTCATACGTTCTTGCCACGGTCGCCTTTGTAATCTCAAGATCATCAAGAGTTACCGGCGTTACCTCAAGCGATGGCACAGTGAGTGTCGCATAACTGGTCGTCGTGAAATAGTCTGCCGATACCAGTTCCGTCTCCGTCGCCTCTGTCTGTGTATAGCCCTTCATGACCAGAGCGACCTTGTACTTGCTGCCCGGCACAAACTTGAATGCCGGAGTACTATAGGTTCCCTCAAATTTGTTCTTTGTCGTCAAAGTGGTCTGAAGGTTGAAACTTGTGCCATCCCATACTTTCGTCGCACTGTCATTCCAGTATTGGCCGACATAATACGCCTGCCCATATACGCCGGAAGCGAGAGTCGGCATGATCTCAAAGTCCTCATCCTCCTCGTCACAATTGATAACATATACGGCATAGCTTACACTTCCCTTGTCCGGAGCGTCGGCAAGTGCTTCATTTACCGTGCACTTGAGGTCAAGCTCGCCGTCCTGGGAGAGGGTGCTGCCCGCCGTGTCGATTACCGTATCTTTATATTCCTTGTAACCACTTGCCAGCGCGCCGTCCTCAAGGGTCGCCGTAATCGTGGTCTTCATGTTTTTGACTACTGTGTAATAAGAATCATCACTATTGGCAAATTCTGTATTATAGCCATTCTGATCTTTCTTGAGTTTGTAGGTCGTGTAATCCGATGTATTGTCTTCATCCTCGATGCCCTTGCCCTGGTTCCATAAGGTAAAGTGAATCTTGTTTCCAAGATTTTCATTCAGTTTTGTCCTGTTAATTCTTATGGTTGCCTTGTATTTGCATTTGTGCTCAGGATCCGCTTTCATTTCATCTTCGTCGGAAACTGTCTCAATATTCGAAATCACACCGACCGGTGTAGTTCCCGCATAGACAATACCGCCATTATATCCCGGTCCCGTCATACATCCTACGTGACCGTTCGCGGTATGAATCCAGTTACAGGCATACCCTGCCGACCTGTAATTATTCGGGCGTTCCTCATCGGATACATAATAGTTATAGGTGCTGTTACTGTCATACCATGTAATCTCGTAATCATCACCATCACCTGCCACTTCTGTCACCCACCAGCCGATTGCATCAAATCCCAGCGGTGTCACGGAATCTGCCTCAACATCATAAGTCTCAGTTCCACTGACAGTCGGCCAGTCACTGCGGGTAGTAGTCGCTGTGGCGTGTACCCAGCCATCTGCCACCGGCACCCATGCCTCTAATTCTATCGTTCCGAGCGCATCGTCAGGAAGATTTCCACTGTAATGTGATATCGCCATCGTTATGACATTATCATCCGCACCCCACTCCGTTGTACAGCTCCATTTAGCCTCATTGTTCAGTTCTACGGTCTTGCCATTATACGTAGCTCTCAGTACATCGTTCTTAAACGTTTTGCTGGTTGACTCGGTACCGCCAAGTGCTTTGAACTCCTCCTCTGTCATCGTCCATGTCATAGTCACACCCGAATAGGCAGTATCCTGCTCTTTTGTGATGTCGAAACCATACCGGTATCCGGAAGATGACCAGCCACCTGACGAAAATGCATGAGAGCTTTCGTTTGTCAGTGAAGCGGTAACATCCTCGGCCTCTACGACTTTATAAGGATTCTCCTCTGATTCCAGAGAGAGAGCCGGTGTGAGCGGAAGATTTTCCTTAAATGTCGTCTTCGCATATACCGTTGTTCCCGTCAGGTTTCTCTGTTCATATACCGTATATACAAAAGCATCGTGATGCTCTTTAAAGTATTTGCTCGATGCATCAATAGTAAAAGAAGCCTGTGCCCTGGTATCCGTCCATGATGACACCGTGGTAGTCGATACCAGTTCGCCGGTCTTGGCATCACCGCCCACATATACCTCAATCGTACCGTAGCCTTCTGATGTGTTATATTCGCACAAACTATCCTGATCCATGCCCGCTGTCCACGCAGCGTCAACATCAATCGTATGAGGGGCATCCGGATTTTGAGCATCCCAGTTGCTCACAAAGGAGGACTTGCCCGGTGTGCCCGCCACAATCCATTTTCCATTTTCTTTCTCATATGGCGAGTAGTAAATCGTTCCGTCCGTCTCCTGATTCCACTCATTCGCAGTAATCGTAATACTTGTTCCCCTCGAACATACAGCGCCTTCAACGGACGGCATCTTCACGGTCATCTTATTATCTGCGAGGACAACATATGTCTCCGGCTCAGCAGGAACGCCTTCCTCGTCCTTATCATCCCAGCGGTATGTGAGGGTGGCAGGAACCTGCTGATAATATGTGAACTTATACGTGTACGGTTTTTCCTCACTGGAATAAAGAAGATTCCAAGAAGCCCCCGGCACCGTCAGAAGGTTCTTCTTCGCGTCATAATAACTCGAATATCCGATCTGCGGAACCGCAGTCCAGCCATCAATAACCGGTGGCTCGTAAGTATAGTCGCTCCACGAACTGAGGGTGGCTGTAAAATCTTTTGGCATCCCCTCCGGCGCCTCGACATCATCCGACACTCCCACGAAGCCGAATTGTACATTGACCGCCGCCGTGTTGTGAACATAATTCAGAATTACATCCTTATTCTCTTCCGGCATGGTGCCCTCGATTACTTTTACCTTGGTGACCGTGCCGCCTTCACCTTCCACATCTTTTTCGGTGTAATCACCGCTTACCAGTGTATATCCGTCAAACGACCGGATCGGCGCACTGTAAAATCCATCCGCGTCATCATAATAGTACTTTTCACCCGGCGCGAGCTGGTACTGATCTGCCTGTGGATACAGTTCGTTTCCATTTTCGTCCAGATGACGGACACTCAGCCAGTATTGGGTCTTCGTGTAATAAACGGTCTGTGACACACCGCCGGCCGGCACAACACCTTTGATCGTCTTATAATAACTTCCGTTGCTGAGCTGGAATCCCTCGACATCCGGGGAGTCTACCGAATAGGAATCTCCCACTCTGACAGTCTCTGTGTAGGCCTTTGCAACATCCTCATTGCCTTGATCAATATAACCTTTATATTCGATTGAGAGAGTCGTCTCCTCTCCTGTGTACGCTATCGTCTCTTCAATGTCCGAGTCTCCCATCTCTCCGCTGACGCCATCTTTTTTGTCTGCGGTATAGCCTTCCATATTCTGGGCCGGGACATTGTAGGTCTCCCCTTTTGCCAGCCAATGAATTTCCTTATAGAAAATCATTCTGTTGTTCTGATTGACATGGGTGACAGTCAGCTTATGCTTCCCTTCCACATCCTCGCCGACCGGCACATCATATAGTTCATCGTATCCCGTTGACACCCATTTGCTGTATCCCTTATCATCATAGTCATCACTCAGCGCATAGGCTACAACTCCCACTTTGAGAACTGAACCCGGCACCGGTGTCCAATCCGAACCCTGCAATTTTTCCGTAATTTTCAGTTTTCCATTCTCCGCATTGGATGCATCGGTGGTATATACATAAGTTCTTGTATAATTTTTTCCGTCCGGCTCCTTTTCCCCAATTAAAAACTCTACCTCAGTCGTGTTTTCAGGCAGATTCGTAACCTTGCCTTTCAACTTTATTGTATACGGTTTATTGTCTTTGCTTTTAACAATTACTTTTGGCCCCTTAAACTTAGGTTTGCTCATCGTAACTGTCGCACTGCCCTCCATCGTATCCGTCATTTCGCTGGAGCCGAGCGCCCACGACGGCACGCTGACCTTCTCTGTCTCCGCCTTCGCATCCCCGTCGACAAACAAGAGGCCGAACACTGCCAGTGCAAAAACCAGCAGGCTCTTTAACATTCTCTGCATTCTTTTCTCCATAGATTTCTCCTTTCCTGAGCGTTCTGCTCTATTTCTTTATTTTCACTTTCTTAACAGCGCTCCATGCGCCGTATTTCTTCTTGCCGTTAGCCTTTAACTTATATGCTCTCACCCGAACATAATAAGTCTTCTTTTTCTTTAATTTTTTTATTTTCAAACTTGTCTTCGTGACAATTTTGCTCTTCTTGCCCTTCGTGAATTTTTTGTTGAGGGCGTACTGAACCTGATATCCCTTGGCGCCGCTCGCCTTCTTCCACTTAGCAGTCAAAGTCTTTTTGGCACTGTTCTTTACAGAAGATAACTTTACTTTGCCCGGAGCAGTCACATCCGAAGAATACTGTGTACCGGTAGAAGTCTGCGTCCCTGTTGTCTTATCACCTGTCGATGTCTGCGTACCAGACGACGATGTCTCTGTTGTCGAAGTCTCATCTGCGCTGTCATCTACCACACGGTAGGTATACACACTGCCGTCCGCATCCCAGCCAGTCTGGCTGCCGTACTGCTCTAATTTGGAAGTGTCGAGGGTGACATATTTAGACTGGTCTTTTTCACCCCACTTAAGGAAAGAAGAAGGATCCACATCATAATATCCGCCTTTCAGCGTCATGTGGATATTATGCGTGCCCTCTGCAAGATTGCCGTCCTCATCCATATATACATAGAATTCTAAACCTCTGATCCTTGCTTTTTTCGAAATGGTCAAATTGATGTCGGCATCTCCGCCGTTGTTTGCCATAAAGCCTCCGGTAAACTCGCCGCCGCTGACATTGACTGTTCCCCCGTCAATACCAAAAAAGCCACTCACAAGACCACCTGTAATATTGAATGTATCTCCGGTCCACGGCTGGAGGGAAACTTCGATATTACCCTTGCTGTTGAATGTTCCCGGCTTTGTACTGGATACTGAAATACTCGCCGGCCAGTCCGGTGAAACATCGGATGTCCCGGTAAGAGTGCCATTCACCGTCATCGTCTTGCCGTTGAGGTCAAGATCAAACGTACCATTGGCAGTACAGGTCTGCCCCTCCGCAATTGTCACGTTGTCAAGCAGTTTCACAATTGCTGTAAGGTGCTCCTTGCCAGCTACCTCATCCCCTGTTCCCACTTTTTCAAGATAGGTTCTGTCAGCGGCTGCCGCAAATGCTGCATCCAGCGAAGTAAACTCACTGACATCCGGCGTATACTCACCATATGTCCTCTGTCCCGAAGAAGTATATGTATAATACTTCATCGTCAGGCTCGCCACTTTACCGGCTGCCAAAACCTTTGTCTCCATACCCGGCATGAGCCCCAGTGTCATCACAAAACCAAGGGCCAGAGCCAGAACTTTTTTCATGTTTTTTGTATTCATTTTTTTGCCTCCTTCACACGATTTTCGCATATCGAAACGATGCACATGCATTCATTATATTGACCTTTTCCTCTACGGTCAACGCTTCCTGTCTAAACGGTCGTTATCCCTGTTTATCCGGTCTATTTTTTGTGCATTTTGGATAACATATTCATCCAAATCTTTTTCTTTTTGTTAATAACCAACATTTTTTTACGTTTCTCTTTTAATAAAAGAAGTCAAAGAATATATGAAACGGGATGTCAGTGTACGAACCTGCCATCCCGCTTTTTTTAGATTAATCTATATTTTTTTAATGCCTGTTCTATTCCATCTTCCATGACCGGTGCCGTCACATAATCTACCACCGGAAAAATATCCGGATTACCGCTTCCCATCGCCACACTGACACCTGTATACTCAAGCATCGGCAAATCATTTGTACTGTCTCCAAATCCCACGGTATCTTCTCTCGAAACACTCAATTTATCACAGAGGAACGCAATCCCCGTCGCCTTACTGTACTCTTTGGGAACCACCTCATAAAAAGTCGGATCCCTCAAAATAAAAGTAAAACGGTCCTCGTACTTTTCCTTAAAAGCTGCCATATTACTGCTCTCATCAAACCAGAGAGCCATTTTGTCAAATTCGGGAATTCCTTCATCCTCCCAGCAATTCTGACACAATTCTGAAAACATGCCGTTTTCCTTAAAAATTGACTTTACCACCGGCATCCAGTAATCTCTGCGAAAATATGTTTTAACCTTGCCCTCCAGCACACCGTCAATGTGCCATCTCGTCAAGTCATCCGCAATCTCCCTCTGTAAATCCGGTGGAAGTGTCACGTGAAGAAGTTCCTCATCGTGATAAAAAATATTGGTCCCACAGCCGCCCACAACACCATCAAATCCAATTTCAAGAATTTCCTTTGGCCATATATTTTTACAGCGGCCGGTGCAGATAAATGTGAGGTGTCCATTTTTCCTTACCTGCTGCAGAGCATTTATGGCACTCTCCGGCACAACTTTCTCCTCATCATCTAATAGGGTACCGTCAATATCAAAAAATAATAAACGCTGTCTCATTGTTATCTACGCCTCTTTCTATTTCTGTCAAAACTCTCATCGGTCTTTCAAATCAAGAAATGTCCGGTGATGACCAATATATTTATATGCCGGACGGATAATTTTCCCTTTATTCACCAATTCCTCCAGTCGATGAGCACTCCATCCCGGTATGCGGGCAATCGCAAAAATCGGAGTGAATAATTCACGTGGAATACCAAGCATTGTGTAGACAAACCCGCTGTAAAAATCCACATTGGCACAAACAGGTTTAAAACGACGGTGCTTTTTCATAATCAATTCTTTTGACATATTTTCCACCGTCTCATACAAATGGAATTCCTCCATCTGATCCTTATCTTCTGCCAGTTTGCGCGCGTAATCTTTGAGAATAACTTCTCTCGGGTCTGAATCCGTATAAACAGCATGTCCCATTCCATAAATCAGACCTGCCTTATCAAATGCTTCCCCATTCAGAAGTTTTTCCAAATAGTCTTGAATTGCCGTCTCGTCACTCCAATCCCGACAGTTCTCCTTCAAATCATCAAACATATGCAAAACCTTGATATTTGCTCCGCCATGGCGAGGACCTTTCAGCGACGCAATTGACGCCGAAATCGCTGAGTATGTATCTGTCCCCGATGATGTCACAACATGATCTGTGAAGGTGGAATTATTTCCTCCACCGTGCTCTGCGTGAAGTGCGAGGGCAACATCAAGTACTTTTGCTTCCAATTCCGAAAACTCTCCACCCGGTCGAAGCATCTGCAAAATATTTTCCGCAAAGGACAAATCACGATTCGGCGCTCGAAAGCACAGCGTTTCCACCCCTCGTAAATGACGGTACGCATGGTAGGAATACACCGCAAACATCGGTATTTTACTAATCAACTGCAAAGATTGAAAAAGCACATTTGGGATTGAAATATCATCCGGATTTTCATCATACGAATACAGTGTCAGCACACATTTCTGAAGGGCATTCATAATATTGGCACTCGGTGCTTTCATAATAACATCTGTGGAAAACTCAGCAGAAAGCGCCTGAAGATCCGACAATATTTTCTGGAAACTCTCTAACTGCTCTGCAGTCGGCAGTTGACCAAATAAGAGAAGATAAGTAATTTCTTCAAACGCAAATCGGCGATCTTTGTAACTCTCAACCAATTCTTTTACATTGTATCCCTGATAATACAACTCTCCCTCACATGGAATCTGGTGTCCATTTTTATTCTTCATACCAATTACATCCGAAATCTCCGTAAGTCCCGTCAGAACACCATGCCCGTTAGAATCGCGAAGCCCGCGCTTCACATCATATTCTGTATATAAACTCAGATCAATCGTCCCGGAATCCATGCTCCGTTTTACTAATTCGTCAAAATTATCCTTGAGTTCATCCCTAAATTTCATCATTGAACGGTTATCCATTTTTCATTCCTCCTGCTATTCGTATATTAGGTTATTTTATTATTATTAGTATTATTATTAACCATAAACATATTAGCATTATTCCTAAA
>CAMVIN010000060.1 GCA_947167565.1 uncultured Clostridia bacterium
CTGGAGAACTATTATGTGCTGTCCTCACAGAATGAGGAGGATCTACAGGTTGGTGTCCGCGATGATGTGGAAGAGGACACGAATAAAAGAAATAAGGCAGATTTTGTCCTGTGGTTTACGAAATCAAAGTTTGACAATCAGGAATTAAAGTGGGATAGTCCGTGGGGTGTCGGGTACCCGGGCTGGCATATTGAGTGCTCTTGTATCAGCATGAAGCACCTTGGAGAGTACATGGATATCCACTGTGGCGGTGTGGACAATATTTTTCCTCACCACACCAATGAAATTGCTCAGAGTGAATCCTATATCGGTCATAAATGGTGTAATTACTGGTTTCATGTAAACCATTTAAATACAAAAAACGGTAAGATGAGTAAGTCTAAGGGAGAGTTTCTGACGGTTGCTCTTTTGGAAGAAAAGGGCTATGACCCGATGGCATACCGCATGTTCTGTTTGCTTTCTCACTATCGCAAACCACTTGAGTTCTCGTGGGATGCGCTGGACAATGTGGTGTCGGCCTATGATAAACTGATTTCCCGTATACGAAATCTCTCTGAAGAAGGAGAAGTTGACGAGTCGGCCGTTGTCGGCTACGAGAAGAAATTTGCTGAGGCATTAGCCAATGATATCAATACTTCTTCGGCAATTACCGTTCTGTATGATATGTTGAAGGCGGACATAAGTGATGCGACAAAGAGGAATCTGGTGGAGAGTTTTGATCGTGTGCTCTCGCTGAATCTGACCCGGGCATTCGAGAAGGAAGAGGTGGAAGAGGATTCAGAATTTATCTCCTATGTTGAGAAGATGATTGAGGAGAGAAAAGCGGCAAAGAAAGAGAAAAATTTTGCGAGAGCCGATGAAATCCGAGATGAACTGGCAACGAAGGGGATTGTTTTGAAGGATACGAGAGAGGGGACAGTATGGAGCAGAGAATAAAAAGATGTATGGCTATTGCCGTTGTTGTGTTCTGTCTTGTAGGAATGAGTGCCTGTGGGAAAAAGGATGACAGTATCAAAAAAGAGACGATTGAGATTGTTACTGAAAAATCGGATCGTGCTGTGAGTTTGTATCAGGAAATTGAGGGAGTTGTTGAGGATTATGCTCTTACAGCGGATCGTTCTTTTACTGATATGAAACAAGTTCTTACAGATATGTCTTCCCGGATTAAGACCGGCATTCAGAATACGACGGAGGAAGATGGGCAGCTTACAATTCAGGAACTGAATGAGATGATTGATAATTTACAGGAAGTAAAAGATAAGGTGTCAGACATGGTGAAAGATATGACACCGGTTGATAAGTCGGAGAAAGCAACCGAGGCAACGGCGACTCCGACAGATACTCCGGAACCGACAGAGGAACCGGAAGTCAGAGATTTGTCAGATTTAGAATAAGAAAAATAACCCGGCATAGCACATTAGCGTGTTATGCCGAGTTTTTCGTAATACTTCTTTTTGTTTTCAAATTTTTGCAACACATTTGTAGGTTTTGTTGTCTAATAGGTGAAGATGCTTGAAAGAGATATAATACGAGAGGAAGGATGTTTATTATGAGAGAAAAAGTGGTTTTTTTGTTGTTGTCAGTGGGCACGTGTCTGGCGCTCGCTGGTTGCAGAAATGATGCGGGGAAAAATGGTGTGGTAAGTAAGACTGAGTGTCCGGTATCAGGGGGAAGCGTAGTGCAGATATCGGAAGGCAGTGCCAAGGAGGAGTCAAAAGAGACCAATGTATCCTATGAATGCGAGCTCGGTGCTATCGCTTTTTATCTTCCGGAGGGCTGGAACTATGAAACTACAGAATATCAGGAAGATAAAGATTATTTTGGAATCAAGTGCTGGAAAGGGAAGGAGAAGAATTTTGCCATAGACTTTCATTGCTCGGATTTTGTGGGACTTTGTGGCACTGGAATTGTTCGCTGTGAAAAAATGACAATAAATGGTATGCCTGCGGAGATGGGATATGTCAGCAAAAAAGAGTGGGAATACGTTGATTTCATGGATGACGATAAGAACTCTAGAATAATGAACCTCGCCCTTGGAGAGAAAGGTGGCAAAGCATGGTGGAAGAAAAATGAGGATGAAATCAGAGAAATGTGGGACAGTCTTGTGTTAAGACCGGCGAAAGAGGAGAAATAAGGGGATTTTTCTGTGCGTGCCTTGTTGCAAACTTTTCTCATATAAGGTAAAATATAAAGATAATACAGTTGCATGAGTGAAAAATATGAGAAGAGGGGAGAGGATTTATGGAATCAGGCTTAAAGCAGGTACTCGATTACACGTGGAAAGATGTGAATTCATCGTTAGATACCATGAGGACGATGTTTGATTTGGTGCGTCTGGTGGATGCCGAGGAGTGCCGGGAGGTCTTTGTCAGCAAGGACGGAATGATTGAGTTCGGGCGGGAGTGCTATGCCGTGTGGAATGCGGATCACAGATGTGCGAATTGTACAAGTTTTCAAGCTTGTCACACGAACACCAGAAAGAACCGGACCGAGTATTTTGACGGAAAGGCTTATCAGATACAGTCCGTTCCGGTTCGCATCGCACTGGCAGATGACACCGTGTATTCCTGTAATATTGAACTGATAAATTTCAGCAATCTTCTGGTCAATGGCGGCGATAAGGTGAATCCTGAGAAAGATGAGTGGGAGACAAGCGGGTACCTTGCCACCCATGATAAACTGACAGGGATTTTGAATTGGGATGGATTTTGCCGGAAAGTCAGGGAAATGCTCAGCGAGAATCCTGATGTGACCTATATGATACTTTCTGCCAATATTCGAAACTTCAAATTATTAAATAATCTTTTTGGACGCAACACAGGAGATGAGGTGCTGGTTGGTATTGCTGATATACTGTCAGATCTATTTGCTGATAAAAGTGTCTGTGCAAGGACCGGTTCCGATATTTTTGCCGTGTGTACTCCGAAAAGAGAAGAACACAGACGGCTCCTTTTTGAGGGCGTCAAGAGAATAAAAGCACTCATTAACAGCCCTTCTTATCATCTGAATATTCATATAGGTGCCTATGAGGTTGACAATGTTAATCTGCCGGTCTCTATTATGTTTGACCGCTCCTATATGGCACTGCAGTCAATTCGGCACAATCGCGATAAGGTAATTGCCTTATTTGATAATTCGATGCTGGAAAATGCCCTTCACGAGCAGAAGGTCATCAGTGATTTTGAACACAATTTAAAGAGCGGACAGTTTATTATATATCTGCAGCCGCAAGTAAATAAAGATGGCAAAATCGAGGGGGCAGAGTGTCTGGTTAGATGGCTTTTGCCCAATGGAACGATGGTTCCTCCCTTTGAATTTATCGGTATTTTAGAGCAGTCAGATCTCATCGCAAAACTGGACGAGTATGTGTGGGAGTTGGCAGCATCGCAGCTGCATTCATGGAAAGGAACAGAATTTGAAAACATGTATTTATCGGTGAATGTGTCACCGAGAGATTTTTATTATATTGATGTAGCAGAGACTTTCCGGAAACTGTGTGAGCAGTATGAAATTGCGCCTGAGATGCTTCATGTAGAAATTACCGAGACAGCGGTTGCTGATGAGACACAGAATAACAAGCCAACTATCAGCCTTTTACAAGAGAGAGGTTTTGTTGTTGAAATTGACGATTTTGGTAAAGGTTCTTCTTCTCTGAGTATGTTGAAAGATATTAAGGCAGATGTCCTGAAAATTGATATGGGATTTCTCCGTCAGAGCGAAAATACGAAGAGGGGTAATATCATTCTTCAGTCTGTCATTGATATGGCAAAGCGGCTGAATATGGGAGTAATTACAGAGGGCGTTGAGACGGAGGGACAGTTAAAGAATCTGACCAGTTTCGGCTGTAATATGTTTCAGGGGTACTATTTTTCAAAGCCGATTCCGGTTGCTGCCTTTGAAAAACTGGTAAAGGAGAGGGAATAGGGAAGTAAAAAAAGAGACCGGGAAACAAAAACTTAAATGCGCAAGCATTTGCCGTTTTTGTTTCCCGGTCTCTTTCTCTTAGCTCTTATCATCCAGTTCTAACAGGAATCTTAAATAATCTGTCCGCTTTTGTGCGGTTGCTGAGATGGCACTCCTGGGATGACGGTTCATCTGCCCCGTCAGAAGATAGGGTATATTGTATCCCCATGTAACGCCTTCCGCCTTCATAGGTTCCATGTAGTTTTCCATGAACTTGAGGAGCGGAATCAAATCATATTTTGGATTTTTCAGGAAACCGAGCAGTTGTTCGGTTGAGCAGTTGCCTGCTCCGCGTCCCATGCCGTTTATGGTAGCATCAAGATAACTTACTCCGTTTGTCAGAGCCGCAATTGTGTTGGCAAACGCTAACTGCTGGTTATTGTGGGCATGGATGCCGACAAATTTACCGTATTTTTCAGCCATGTTAAGGTATTTTTCCGCCAATTCTTCAATTTCCTCCATGTAGAGAGCACCATAACTGTCTACGATGTAAACACCATCTGCCGGACTATTTCCGATGAGTTCGAGTGCCTCATCAATTTCAGCTCCGGTTGCATTGGAAATTGCCATGATGTTAATGGTTGTCTCATATCCAAGATTGTGACAGTACTCAGCCATGTTAATTGCACCCGGCATCGTATTGATGTAGGTTGCAATACGCACTAAATCAATAGCGCTGTCTGCCCGGTTAATAATATCACGTTTGTAGTCGCATCGTCCGACATCGGCCATAACTGCAATCTTCATATCGGTGTCATTGTCTCCGACAATACGGCGAATGGCATCCTCGTCGCAAAATTTCCATGGACCAAATTCACTTTCGTCAAAAATATCTTTTGAAGCTTTGTAACCAAACTCCATATAATCAACGCCGGCCTTGAGATTTGCCTCGTATAATTTTTTTACAAACTCGTCGCTAAAATGAAAATCGTTGACCAGACCGCCATCACGAATTGTTGCATCAACAACTTTAATATCCGGTCTGAATGAGAGAAGAGAACCTTTTTTTGCCATCTTCTTATGCCTCCTTTGTGCTAATTATCAAAAATTTTTAAACTGACACCTATTGTAGCAGACTTTTTACAGAAAGAAAAGGTTTTTTTTGTTGATATTTTTGCCTGAACAAGGTAAAATAGAAGAAGAAAATCAAAAAAAAGCCATGGGAAATGGTTGATTTATAAAAGAAAAGGAGGAAGATATTGTGAAAAAGAAATCAATTTCTTTTATCATGGCATTCATGATGATGTTTTCTCTTGTGCCGTCTAATGTGGTTCTGGCAGAGGGAGAGACAGCAAATGTGACCAAAGGAATGGCATATGTGGATGATATTTTGAGTGAGGCGTCTACGGTGGATGATTACTTTTATTCAGAAAGACTTGTAAAGAATATAAGTGATTTATCAAACTGGTTGTCCGGTCGGCCATTATCGGATGAAGAGACGATCGTGTTGAATGGATATGTTAATACCAAAACAAATTCTGTCTATTCGACATTAGAAGCGTTTTTTGCGGCATATTCTTACAAACAGTCCGTGTATTTAAACGATTTGCTGACAAGGGCAAAGAAACTCCATGATGATATTGTTGAGTTTCTTTCCCAAAAACTGGACAAAGACGTTTATGAACAGATTCTTGAACTCTATGATGATGATGAGGTGATTTCATATTATCAGAATTCCAGTGAGATTCCGGCTGATGATCAATTGGAGCATTTTGGGAATATCATCGACCTGATGAATGCTGTTAAGAAAGCAGAGAAAGCAATTAGTGAGATTCCGGCATTGAGTTCTGCCGGGTACAGTCGTTTTGAAACCGCAGTAAATAGTGCTCAGGAGGCTTGTCAGTCGGCATCGGTTGTGTTTGACCGGGTACAGGGATTTGAGTACGCCAAGGACTGTCTGCCTACCAGCGAAAATGGTGTGGGAGAGTTGATTGACGGGTATGATGATTATGAGAATGCTTTTATGAAGTTGAAGATTGAGCAGGCGTATTATAATGTGGGAACCTTTTCCAAGATGACAGAGGATGTAAAAGATAAAATAAAAGATCTTAAAGATGCGGTTGCGGAGGCAGATGAATATGCGAATGTCAGCGTAAATAGTCTTTATAACCGCAGGGAGATTCTTGATTTGATTCAAAAATATGATGATGTTGTGGAATTTGAGGAGAAAGTGGATGCGCTCTCGGAAAATCTGACATCGACAACAGAGGTCACTCTGGCACTTCAGATTTATGAAAGCTTTTTTGAGAAACTTGATGCGGATACACAGAAACTTGTTCCGGATGAGTATCTTACACAAATTAAAGAGGCACTCGCTATCAATACCGGTGCGGATACTATTGCCAAGGAAATTGATGAAATCGGTATTGTAGAGAGCGAGGATGATGTAGCCGGCGTTGCCGGACGATTAGAAAAGGCATATGCGGATTATCGAACGTTCCTTATGCGCTATGCCGGTGTCCGGGGCGTGGCTGATATGATTCCAAATGCTGAAGTACTGGATGATGAGACATCGGTAATTGCGTTGGTTAAGAGTATTGCCCAGTTGGCACAAGCGGGAGATATGACACTCAGTTCCAATGCTGCCCAACTGACCAGTGTAAAATATGCATACGACAATTTAAAAGAGAGTTTGAAACCTCAGATTTACAATGCGGACATATTAAATGAAATTTACGATGATGCGCAGAACGCCAACAAAGTGGTTGGAATGATTGCCGGAATTCAGAACAACTTTACGTTAGAGGATGAAGAGTATATCCAGAGTGTGCGGAATGCGTACAATGAGCTGACCAATAATGCCAAGGTCTATGTTGGAGACAGCCGTACAGCAGCGTTGAATGCGGCTGAGGAGCAGTTATATGCGTTGAACAGCAATGTGGCTGCACGCACATCTGCACTTATAAATAATATAGGGAATGTGACAGCAGAATCGAAAGAGCCTATTGAGAAAGCAAGAGCGTCATATAATTCGCTCAATGTCACACAGAAGCAGATGGTTAGCAATTATTCTGTTTTGACTGCGGCTGAAGCGGCTTATAAAAAGTTGAATACATCGCTTGAAAAGGCAACGGTTACAGGACTCGGAACGTATGAGTATTCCGGAGTTGCCATTAAGCCGTCTGTTACAGTAAAACTTAATGGCATTATCCTGGTAAAAGATGTAGATTACACGGTCACTTTTTCGGATAATACTGAGGCGGGAACGGCAAAAATGCTTTTTACCGGAATCGGCAATTATTCCGGTAAACTGACCAAGACATTTAAGATTAAAGCATTGGCTCTGACTTTGGCAGAAGTGACAGGGTATAAGAAGTCATACAAGTATAAAAGGGCACAGATAACACCGGATGTTAAGGTCGTATTAGGGGGCAAAACACTCGATATTGGAGCTGATTATACAGTTAAGTATGTTTCTAACAAGAATGCCGGAACGGCAAAAATATATATAACCGGCAAAAATAATTATCAGGGGACTCTTATTAGAACTTTTAAAATCAAGAAGATTTCTCTGAAAAAAGTGAAGTTCAGTAAAATCCAGAAGCGAATATATCGTACCGGAAAACTGATTAAGCCTTCCATAACACTTAAGTGGAAGGGCAAGAAACTGAAGAAGGGAAGAGATTATAAAATCACTTATAGCAACAACCGTTGGGTGGGAACAGCGTCGATGAAGATTACCGGCAAGGGTAATTTTAAAGGAACTAAAAAGTATACATTTACTATTTATTGACCAATGACACATTATATGGTATAATATGGCAGTTATGATGCTAGAATTAGGAGGATAGTCTGATGGATTATAAAAAAGCAGGTGTAGATATTGAAGCAGGATACAAAGCAGTATCTTTAATGAAGGAGCATATCGCATCTACTATGAGACCGGAGGTGCTGACGGATATCGGCGGTTTTTCAGGAGCGTTTTCAATGAAAAATTTTGTGGGAATGGAGGAACCGACTTTAGTATCCGGCACAGATGGCGTCGGGACAAAGTTGAAACTTGCGTTCCTTTTGGACAAGCATGATACGATAGGTGTTGATTGCGTGGCAATGTGTGTTAATGATATTGCATGCGCAGGTGGTGAGCCGCTCTTTTTCCTTGATTATATTGCCTGTGGTAAAAATGAGCCTGAGAAAATCGCTGAGATCGTAAGTGGTGTGGCAGAGGGATGCCGTCAGGCAGGTGCTGCATTAATTGGTGGAGAGACAGCCGAGATGCCGGGGTTCTATCCGAGAGATGAATATGATTTGGCTGGTTTTTCTGTGGGAATAGTTGATAAAAAAGACATGATAACAGGGCAGGACTTGAAAGCGGGAGATGTTTTGATTGGAATGGCGTCTTCCGGTATTCATAGCAATGGGTATTCACTTGTTAGAAATGTTTTTTCCATGAGTGTTGAGACGTTAAGCCAGAAATATGAGTCATTGGAGAGTGATTTGACACTCGGGGAGACTCTTCTTGTTCCGACAAAGATTTATGTGAAAGCTCTTCGTACAATTAAAGAGAGTGGTGTGAGAATCAAAGCATGTAGTCATATTACCGGTGGCGGCTTTTATGAAAATATTCCGCGAATGCTCAAAGAGGGAACTCACGCCAAGATAGAAAAGAACAGTTTTGTGATACCTCCGATTTTCCGAATGCTTGCAAATGACGGAAATGTATCTGAGGAGTCTATGTTTAATACATATAACATGGGTGTTGGTATGATCATTGCTGTGGCGAAAGAAGATGTTGATGCTGCTGTAGAAGCAATTAAGAATTCTGGTGAGACACCATATATTATGGGTGAGATTGTGAGTGGAGAGAAAGGAATTACATTATGCTAAAAGTAGCAGTTCTTGTGTCCGGAGGAGGGACAAATCTTCAGGCTATTCTTGACAGCGTTGATGATGGAGTGATAACAAATACAGAGATACGTCTCGTTATCAGCAATAAAGAGGACGCATTTGCATTAAAACGGGCCGCTAATAAAAATATTTATTCAACCGTTTTAGTCCCTAAAAAATTCACATCTCGTGAGGCTTTTGGGGAGGAATTAATTCGTACACTGAATGAACATGAGATTGACCTTGTGGTCTTGGCGGGATATCTGGTGATTCTCCCGGAGAATTTTGTAAAAGCCTTTGAGGGACGGATTATAAATATTCATCCATCATTGATTCCATCCCATTGTGGTGACGGTTTCTATGGACTTAAGGTTCATGAGAGTGTATTGGCGCGTGGTAACAAGGTGACTGGTGCAACCGTGCACTTTGTCGATGAAGGAACGGATAGTGGACCTATTATTTTGCAAAAGGCAGTTGAGGTGGAAGAAGATGACACTCCGGAAACATTACAGAAACGTGTTATGGAGCAGGCGGAGTGGAAGATATTGCCACAGGCCATTGATATGATTGCCAATGATAAAATTGAAATAGTAAATAATCTTGTGAAATTAAAGTGACAGAAAGGATGTATAAAGTGAAAGTTCTTATTGTTGGAAGCGGTGGAAGAGAGCATGCGATTGCTACGAGTGTGGCAAAGAACAATCAGGTTGAAAAGATTTATTGTGCACCGGGAAATGCCGGGATTGGTTTGATTGCTGAGTGTGTTGATATTGGTGCGATGGAATTTGAGAAATTGGCTGATTTCGCAGAAGAGAAGAAAATTGATCTCACGATTATTGGTATGGATGATCCTTTAGTCGGTGGTGTGGTTGATGTGTTTGAAAAGAGAAATTTACGGGTTTTTGGGCCGAGAAAGAATGCAGCAATTATTGAGGGGTCAAAAGCTTTTTCTAAAGATCTGATGAAGAAATATGGTATTCCGACTGCAGCATATGAGAATTTTACAGATCCGGACAAGGCAATTGCATATTTGGAGACAGCAAAGATGCCAATCGTTTTGAAAGCAGATGGGTTGGCACTTGGTAAGGGTGTGCTTATTTGCAACACTCTGGAAGAGGCAAAAGCAGGGGTAAAAACTCTGATGTTGGACAAGCAGTTCGGTGATGCCGGCAATGAGATTGTTATTGAGGAATTCATGACAGGTCGTGAAGTCTCGGTACTCTGTTACTGTGATGGAACACATATTAAGCCGATGACGAGTGCGCAGGACCATAAACGGGCAAAAGACGGGGATCAGGGACTGAACACCGGTGGAATGGGTACATTTTCACCGAGTCCGTTTTATACGGCTGAGGTTCAAAAATTCTGTGAGGATAAAATTTATCAGCCTACTATGGATGCCATGAAGGCAGAGGGACGTGACTTTGTCGGGATTCTTTTTGTTGGACTGATGTTGACAGAGGATGGACCGAAAGTGTTAGAGTATAATGCCAGATTTGGTGATCCTGAGGCTCAGGTAGTTCTTCCTAGAATGGAGAATGACATCATTGATGTTATGAATGCCTGTATTGATGGAAAACTTGACGAAATTGATCTTCAGTTTGAAGATAATGCTGCGGTTTGTGTTGTTCTTGCCTCGGACGGTTATCCAGAGCACTATGAAAAAGGAAAACTTATTACCGGGTTTGAAAACTTTGATCATAAGGAAGGATATTATGTTTTTCATGCCGGTACGAAAAAGACGGATGATGGTATTGTAACAAATGGAGGCCGTGTCCTTGGTGTGACGGCAAAAGGGGCTACTTTGCAAGAAGCCAGAGCAAATGCCTATGAGGCAACAGAACTTATTCATTTTGAGAATAAGTATATGAGAAGTGATATAGGAAAAGCGATTGATGAAATATAATCGCTTTGCGATTGATGAAATATAATCGTTTTGCGATTGATGAAAGTAATTAAAAAGGAGATAGATTTATGTATTCATTTGATGAAGTAAAGAACGCTGATGCAGAATTGGCAAAGGCTATGGAACTGGAGACAGGACGCCAGAATGACCACATTGAGCTGATTGCGTCTGAGAATTTTGTCAGTAAAGCTGTGATGGCTGCGATGGGAAGTACTCTCACGAATAAGTATGCAGAGGGGTATCCGGGTAAACGTTATTACGGCGGGTGTCAGTATGTAGACATGGTTGAGGAACTCGCTCGTGAGCGTGCGAAAAAGTTGTTTGGCTGCACTTATGTAAATGTTCAGCCACATTCTGGTGCGCAGGCAAATATGGCAGTGTTTTTTGCTTTGGTAAAGCCGGGTGAGACAGTCATGGGTATGAATCTCGACCACGGCGGACATCTTTCTCACGGAAGTCCGGCCAACATTTCTGGAACTTACTATAATATTGTTCCATATGGTGTGGATGATACCGGATTTATTGACTATGATGAGGTGGAGCGCATTGCGAAGGAGTGCAAGCCGAAGATGATTATTGCCGGTGCAAGTGCTTACTGCCGCAAGATTGATTTTAAAAGATTCCGTGAAATCGCAGATGAAGTCGGAGCGTTTTTGATGGTAGATATGGCTCATATTGCCGGACTTGTTGCTTCCGGATATCATGAGAGTCCGATTCCTTATGCACATGTTGTCACAACAACAACTCATAAAACACTTCGTGGACCGCGCGGTGGTATGATACTTTCTTCTGAGGAATTTGCTACAGAGCATAAATTGAATAAATCCATTTTCCCTGGAACTCAGGGAGGACCGTTGATGCATGTGATTGCAGCAAAGGCACTTTGTTTTAAAGAAGCTCTTGACCCAAGTTTTAAAGAGTACGGAAAGAATATTATCGACAATGCGCAGGCACTTAGTAAAGGGTTGATGAGCCGCGGTGTGGATATTGTGTCCGGTGGAACGGATAATCATTTGATGTTAGTTGACCTTGTGAAGAAAGGATTGACCGGTAAAGAAGTTGAGACTTGGTTGGATGATGCCAATATTACTGCAAATAAAAATACAATTCCGAATGATCCGCAGTCTCCATTTGTTACGAGTGGTATTCGTCTTGGAACTGCTGCAGTTACTACACGTGGTTTCAACACAGAGGATATGGATCAGGTGGCAGAAGCAATTGCTATGCTGATTGATGATCATGAGGCAAATCTTGATAAGGCAAAAGCGATTGTTAAGAGTCTTACAGACAAATATCCATTGTACTAAAAGTAGCATTCTTTTTTTAGAAAACACATAGAATAGAAATATGGCAAAACGATTATTTATAGCAGAGAAACCGAGTGTGGCACAGGAATTTGCCAATATTCTCGGTGTCAGAGGGCGGAGAGGCGATGGCTATTTAGAATCAGAGGATACCGTGGTGACTTGGTGCGTGGGGCACTTAGTCACCATGAGTTATCCTGAGGTTTATGACTCTTCCATGAAAAAATGGGATTTTGCTACGCTTCCCTTTCTGCCAGAACACTTTTTATATGAGGTTATTCCAAGCGTAAAAAAACAATTTCAGACAGTGAGTGGTCTTTTGAACCGGGAAGATGTAGATACAATTTATATTTGTACAGACTCGGGGCGAGAGGGTGAATACATCTATCGTTTGGTTGACCAGATGGCCAAGGTGCCGGATACAAAGAACAAACTTCGTGTGTGGATTGACTCACAGACAGAAGATGAAATCAAGCGGGGAATCCGTGAGGCAAAGCCGATGGCTGAGTATGATAATCTCAGTGATTCGGCTTATTTGCGTGCCAAAGAGGATTATCTTATGGGAATTAATTTTTCCCGGGTATTATCACTAAAATATGGATATTGGCTAAATAATAATTTTAAAGACGATAAATGGACATCCGTTTCGGTAGGGCGTGTTATGACATGCGTGCTCGGCATGGTTGTGACGAGAGAGTGGGAAATCCGAAACTTTGTTAAGACACCGTTTTATCGTGTACTTGGGACGTTTGCGTTGAATGACAAACATTTTCAGGGTGAGTGGAAAACGGTGGATGGTTCTAAATATTTTCAATCGCCGGCACTTTATAAGGAGAATGGATTTAAGGAGAAAGAGAATGCACTTGCCCTGATTGATGCTTTGATGCAGCCGGAGCCGGCGCCTGCCCGGATTGAGTCTGTGGAGAAAAAGAAGGAAAAGAAAAATCCACCACTGTTATTTAATCTTGCAGAACTGCAAAATTTATCTTCTAAATTATTTAAAATAAGTCCTGATGAGACATTAGCTGTGGTACAGGACTTGTATGAAAAAAAACTTGTTACTTATCCGAGAACAGATGCCCGGGTGCTATCGAGTGCTGTGGCAAAAGAAATCGGGAAAAATCTTGGTGGTTTGCAAGGATATGAGCATGCTGCACCGTATTTGCCTTATATATCTGAAAAGCAGACATATAAAGGTTTAGAAAAAACAAGATATGTCAACGATAAACAGATTACAGACCATTATGCGATTATACCAACCGGACAGGGGTTAGGAGCACTTTCGTCTCTTTCACCAACTCATGCGAAGATGTATGAGGTTATTGTTCGGCGATTTCTGAGTATTTTTTATCCGCCGGCTGTTTATCAGAAGGTAAATGTTATTGTTGCAGCGGAATGTGCCGGAGAGAAAACTTCTGTTGAGAAATTCTTTACTTCTACAAAGGTTTTGATGGAAGAGGGATTTCTTCCGGTATCCCAGTTCTCCTTTGCCAAGAAGAAAGGGAAACAGGCTGATTCTGAAAATGAAACCGGGGAAGAGGAAGATAATAATGATATTGATGTCAACGATTTAAAAGATATTTTGGATTCGTTAAAAAAAGGAGTGAGCGTTGCCTTGACGGATTGTAACATCAAAGAGGGGGAGACTTCACCTCCGAAACGTTATAATTCCGGCTCCATGATTTTGGCGATGGAGAATGCCGGACAGTTGATTGAGGATGAGGAGCTGCGCGCACAAATCAAGGGGAGTGGCATTGGTACAAGTGCGACGAGGGCTGAAATACTAAAGAAACTATTTAATATTGGTTATTTAAATCTGAATAAAAAAACTCAGATTATAACGCCAGCGCTGAAAGGGGAACTCGTGTGTAGCATTGTTCGGTATTCTATGCCCGCTATGCTATCACCGAAACTTACAGCAAGTTGGGAAAAAGGCTTGACGGGGGTTGCTGATGGTACGATTTCAGAAGATGAATATATGAATAAACTATCTGAATTTGTGTCAAAACTGGTCAATCAAGTCAAATCAGAAGATAACAGAGGGCAGCTGAATTCCTATTATCGAATGGCGGTTCAGCATTACAAAGCAGTTAAAACAAAAAAAACCAAAAAGACAGGAGGTCGCAAGAAATGAAAGAAATAGAAATTAATCATCTCTTTGATTTATCTCATACAATTGCAAGGGAGTTGTTTGAGAGGAAGAGGTATCCTTTTGAAATTTTGCCGGAAATCAGTGATTTTATCGTAAAACTCGGAAATATGTTGTCAGAAGATCTCTTTGAAAAGAGGGGCGAGAATATTTGGGTGGCAAAATCAGCGACAGTTGCGCCGACAGCTTATTTAAATGGTCCTTTGATTATTGATGAGGGGGCAGAGATTCGTCATTGTGCGTTTATCCGTGGCAGTGCAATTGTTGGAAAAAATGCGGTTGTAGGTAATTCTACAGAATTAAAAAATGTTATATTGTTTGATTGTGTTCAAGTTCCTCACTATAATTATGTTGGAGATTCGATATTAGGTTATAAATCACACATGGGTGCAGGGTCCATTACATCAAATGTGAAGTCAGATAAGACATTGGTTGAGGTTAAAGTGAATGGAAAGCCTCTTGCAACAGGGCTAAAAAAAATGGGAGCTGTTCTGGGAGATGAAGTGGAGGTTGGTTGTGGAAGTATTTTGAATCCGGGCTCTGTGATTGGAGCACACACAAATATTTATCCCTTGTCGAGTGTGAGAGGATATGTTCCTTCGGGAAGTATTTATAAAAAACAGGGTGAGGTTGCACAGAAAGAGATACGGAACTAACATAATTGTATAAAAACAGCGGCAATTTTGCCGCTGTTTGCCGCTGTGCAATTTTGCCGCTGTTTTTATTTTGCCTACAATTCTGTTGTAAACCAAGTATAAGAACTTTTTCCGGTCTGAATTTTATAGGTAAATGGTCCATATCCTTTATTTACTAGAATAGCCTCTCCGCAGGTAACATTATTACCAGGTTGAAGAACGGTGGAGTAAATTTCTTCAATTGGTTCAAAGAAAAGTCCCCAGTCGAGGTTAGTCATCTGCATTGTTGAGTTCTCTCCGTAAATATTGTGATAGTAATCGAATAAATCCTTTGCGTTCACGGATTGGGTGCCGGATAAATAGTGAATCTGGAATTTGAAATAGATGTATTCCTGATTAGCTCCCGGAACCGGATTGGTTGAATTTTTCTTTGCCAATTCGGCAGCCTCGTCACCTGAAACAAAGTCGAGTAATTGTATACGGAATTTACCTCTTTTTTTGCCTTCTTCGTAATAATTAAAGGTAAACTTGTCATAGGCTGAGCGAGGATTGGCTTTTGTGCCGAGTGTACTCTTTTTGGTAACCGTCACTTTGCATTTATATTTTTTCTTTCCTACTTTGGCGGTAATTGTTGCATTACCTGCTTTTTTGGCGGTAACTTTACCAGTAGAAGCAACTTTGACAACCGATTTTTTGCTGCTGGTCCATTTGACTTTTTTGGAAGTACCTTTAACC
>CAMVIN010000061.1 GCA_947167565.1 uncultured Clostridia bacterium
AGCTGCTCCACTCTACGAGTGAAAGGTGGCTCCGGATCAGTGAAATGGAGTTCCAGCAACAAAAGCGTAGCGACTGTGAACAAAAACGGTAAGGTCACAGCAAAAAAAGCCGGCACAGCGACCATCACCGCCAAGTGCGGCAAAAAAACCTGCACCTGCAAAATTACGGTAAAAAAATGCACGGACAACTCCGGCACATCCACTGCAAAACCAACAATAACCACAAAGCCGGCAGCCACTGCACCGTCCACTACTGCCAATACTAATTCAAGTACAAATAATAACACAGAAACTATCACAGAGGCAGGTGCCTACCAGATATTAAATTCTCTGCGGAGCACTTATCCGGAGGGCATGTCACTGACTAACAGTAACTACTATTACTACTCTCCTGTCTTCGGACACGGTTACGGCTGCTACGGCTTTGCCGCAAAACTGAGTGACACAATTTTCGGAACAACCAAGCGATATGCGACTCACACGAACTTTGCCAATATTCGCGTGGGAGACAACATCCGAATTGGCAATCGTCATTCTGTCATCTGTCTTACAAAACAGAGTGACTATATCACTGTTGTTGAGGGCAACTATAACTCCTCCGTACATTGGGACAGAAAGATAACAAAATCGTCCCTGCAGTCAGACGGATTTGTTGTATACACAAGATATTAAATCTTGTTTCTCTAAAAAGCGCCCTGCCGGTCCGGGGTTCCTAGGACAGGCAGGGCGTTCTCTTGCATTCCACCTATAGCAAACCATTTTGCATCAAATTAATGATATTTCTGAGCACCCCGAACACAAGAAGTGCCACAAGCCCAAAAACAGCGATTGCATTCTCTGTTTTCGTTAATTTTACTCTTCCCGTTTTTATATACTGTATAATTTTTCGAACACCAATAAAAACAGCTACCGGTAACATCACAAAAACTGCCTGATTGTCTCTGAACGCATCGCCAAAACGAAATCTCATCAAGTCCAGACACATGTGTGTTATGCCGCACCCAGGACATTGTAACCCGGTAACTTTTCTGAAAACACAGGGGACAAACAGCCCCAATTTCGTTCCAATAAAGGCGTACAGCAAACCAAAAAAGAGTGCCGCCGCCAGATATGTAACTAACAACTTCACTCTTTTTTTCATGATAATCTCCTTATTGTTCTGCCAGTCTCGACCGGCAAATTCCAATATCTCTACACCATCTATGTAGATTACATCGTGGCTCTCTTATTAAGCTCATTCTGAATCAATGCATAGTTAACAATTGACAACTCGCAAATAGCCAAAACAAGGAAAAGGACACCGTAATTACTGGATGCATTGCCCTCACGCACGTTGAGGTCATCAATCTGCTTTCCTGTATTGAACATCCAGTACCACAGATAAATGCTACACGTAACGATTGACAGAATAATAACCATTACCCCGCTTGGTCCTTCGTCTTCTCCTGTCATAATCTTTGTCTCCTCTACCAGACAGTACATCCAGTACAATCCGTAGATTCCGCATGTCACAATTGAAAGAATAATACAAACCGCAATGTTTCTTTCCTTCATGAGTTCCATCCTCCTTTAAAAAATTTATAAACATTTATTCCATTCTACCATATATTCCGAACTTTGTAAATTACAAATTTCAAAAAAGCAGCACACAGAACTGATGAGTCAAATTCTGTGCGCTGCCTCTGCTTTCAAAATGGCGAGTGAATAACAGGCTGAATCTGCCTTTTCTCCATCGCTGCCTCAACCGTCTCTCCCAGCAATTCCACATGGGCAATCATCGATTTCGGCTTTTTTTCATAATCGTCCTGTCCAAACGGAACAAAATAGACATCCTTTGTATTCATGAGCTGTCCGATATTTTTAAAATTCATACCGAGCGCATCATTCGTTGATATAGAAATCACCGTCGGTTTTTCATTTCTCATATGCGCCTTCGCCGCCATCAGCACGGGCGAATCTGTAATGCCGGCGCACAATTTTGCCATTGTATTTCCTGTACAGGGTGCAATCACCAGTACATCCAAAAAAGCCTTTGGTCCGATTGGCTCTGCTTCCTGCAGCGTAAAAATCCCGTGTTCTCCGGTAATCTCCTGAAGAGAAATAATAAAATCTCTGGCAGTTCCAAACCGGGTATTCATGGACTGTGATGAATTCGAAAAAATAGGAATTACCCGATGTCCGTTCTCTACCAGATTTTTCACAGCGTCCTTGATTTTTTCGTGAGTACAAAAAGAACCGGTTATGGCAAAGCCAACGGTCCACTGTTTCTTTTTGCTCATTTGCTTTACCTGCCTTTGTTATCTCAAGGTAAATGGAAAATCTACCTCTATTACTTTACATAATATTTCAGCGGCAGATTTTGGTGCATATTTACCCGGCAATCCCAGACACAAATTTGCATTAAGCCCTTTTTTTCTACAAAAGTCAAAATCAACACCACCCGGTTTTGACGCAATATCAATTATGACTACATCCATTTTAACCAGTCCCAGAAAGGACTCCCGGATTACAGGTGCGGGAACTGTATTAACCACAAAATCCACTTCCCCTGCGTTTTCTGTCATCTGAGAAAAATCCATAGAAGAAACTCCTCTTTTTTCCGCCTCTTTCCTCTTTTCCTCTTTTCTGTCAATCACTGTAACATAAGCTCCAAGAGCTAAAAGTTTTTCTGTCAGCACTCTCCCACAACGCCCATAACCCACCACAAAAATCCGGCTCTTCTCAATACAACGACATCCCGCCTTTAATGCCTCGGCAATTGCCCCCTCAGCTGTAGCAACTGCGTTTTTTTCTGCCACGCCATCCACCTTCATATAATCGACAAAATGTACTCCTCTCTTTTCTCCCTGAATTTTTAATTCCCTCGGGAAATTACAGCCGTAAACAATCTGTCCACGCTGAAAAGAATCAAGATTTTCTTCCAGATATTTTGCCGTCTGTGGAACAGGCAAAAGAACGGCATCATAATACCCCGGCTGATAGTTTTCCGCTTGCACAACTTCCTGTCCTGACATCTCTAAAAACTCTCTGAGGTAATTCTGCCGTCCCTCACTTCCCAGTATCAGAAAATGATAAATCCCCATTTTGCTCTCCGTTTCATATTCGATTTCACTATATTTTATGCATTGCTCAGATTATCGTGATATTTCATCAGTTCTGAGAGAAAAATCTCACCCAGCGAGCTGAGATTAGCACCAATTCGACTGATATATCCAATGGTCATCTTCTCATTTTCCTTTAGCGGAATTGCAATTGAATCATCGCCATTCAACTCATCGCATATGATTCCGGAGCAAAGCGTATACGCATTCAATCCAGTCATTAAATTCAGCATTGTCGCCCGATCATTCGCCACAATCATCCGATTGTACTCATATGTACTTTTCATCTCCTCTGCCAGATAAAAGGAATGGTTCTGTCCCTGGTCGAAGGCAAGACACGGATACGGCTCCAAATCCTTCATGGAAATCATCTCCCGGTCTGCCAGTGGATGCCCGGACCGAAGATAGACAAACGTATCGCATGAAAAAAGTTCTGTAAACTTCAAATGGTTTTCCTTTAAAATTTTCTCAAGTACCTGATGATTGAATTCATTCATGTAAAGAATGCCGAGTTCACTCTTGAAATTTCTCACATTTTCGATAATTTCCATCGTCCTCGTCTCATGAATTGCAAATTCGTAATTCTCCATCCCCGCCTGCTTGACCGTCTCTACAAATGCTTTCACCACAAAAGAATAGTGCTGCGTAGAAACGTTGAATTTTTCCTTGATTTTCTTATCAATATATCGCTGTTCCAAAAAATTATACTGTTCAATCACCTGTCTGGCATAACCGAGAAAATCTTCTCCTGCCGGAGTGATTACAATACCACGGTTTGAGCGTAGAAAAATATCGAAACCAAGTTCTCTCTCCAACTCCTTTATTGTTCCGGAAAGGCTTGGCTGGGAGATGAATAACTGCTTCGCGGCTTCATTCATGGAACCGCAATCTGCAATTGTCGCTGCATATTGTAATTGTTGTAATGTCATATTTCCCCTCTCCCTTCATCATAAGTGTCAAGAAAATGATGCTTCACTCCCTTTTCCTTGTAGGCAACTATCGTACTCAGATTTACATTTTCCACACTCCGAAAAATATTCTTTTCAATATATGGACTCTTCTTCCTCAGTTCCCGGATTAACTCTTTAATCTCATTTCTCTTAGATCCTTTTTCTGTTCCGCCGCAGGACGCACAGTTTTCTGTAAACCGGCAGGCACACTGAATAAAGTGTAAATCATTATAACTTGCCCAGTGAATAATGTCCTCCTCACGAATCAGATAAAGCGGACGAATTAATTCCATTCCTTCGAAATTGGAACTGTGAAGTTTAGGCATCATTGTCTGGACCTGTCCTCCATACAGCATTCCCATGAGAATTGTCTCAATCACATCATCAAAATGATGTCCTAATGCAATTTTATTGCATCCAAGTTCTTTTGCACGGTTATAAAGATGCCCGCGCCTCATTCTCGCACACAAATAACATGGCGAATCCATATCTTCTATCGCCACAATATCAAAAATCTGTGATTGAAACACTTCTATCGGCACACCAAGAAGTCTGGCATTATCCTGAATTCTCTGATAGTTTTCTTTATTATATCCCGGATTCATCACAAGGTAAACGACCTCGAAATTTTTCTGTCCATGACGCAAAATCTCTTGAAACAATTTCGCCATAAGCATAGAATCTTTGCCACCTGAAATACAAACGGCAATCTTGTCACCGTCCTGAATCAGTTCATATTCATTGATCGCCTTCGTGAATTTACGCCAGATTGGTTTGCGGAATTTCTTAACAATGCTTCTCTCCACATCCTTCTGTCTCTGTTCTCTGACATCTGTCTCATCATCTGACATTAATTTCGCCAGTTTCACTCTCAACCACGCACGGTAACCGCCTTCCACACTGAACAGCCGGTACCCTTTACCATTCCATTCCTCTGCCAGTTCATCACTTTTTTGTCCGGTATAGCAAATAAGATATACCGGACAGTTATTCGGGACTTCATCCAAATGCTCATCAAACTCTTCCCAAAAAATATTAACTGCCCCCGGGTAAGTTTCCTTCATGAAATCCTCTTCACTCCGCAAATCAATGATGTAGGCATCCTCAATCTTCTGTAGTTCTTCTATTGTTATCTTCATAATCTGTCACGCTCCGCAAATGCCTGTTTTCTCTCTTCCATCGTCAAATCCTTTATCACCTCTGAGGCAATGATCAGCCCCGCAACCGATGGTACAAACGCCGTTGAGCCGGGGATGTCTCTTCTCTCCGTACATTTGTGCTTTGCCCCCGGCGGACAGATACAATTTGTCCGGCAGCTAATAGACATATCATCTAACGGCCGAATCGGCTTCTCCTTGGAATAGACAACTTTACACTTTTTCACACCGCGTTTTTTTAATTCTCTCCTCATAACCTTTGCCAACGGGCACATAGAAGTTTTATAAATATCCGCCACCTCAAAAGCCGCCGGATTAAGCTTGTTCCCCGCACCCATACTGCTGATAATCGGCGTTCCTGTCTCCTGTGCCTGAAGAACGAGTTGAATCTTAGCTGTGACTGTATCTACCGCATCAACAACATAGGAATATTTCGAAAAATCAAACTCATCTCTTGTTTCCGGAAGATAAAAACACTTGTGTGTGTACACCTCACAATCCGGATTAATGTCAGCAATTCGCTGACGCATAACATCAACCTTATATTGCCCCACGGTACTCCGCAGGGCAATAATCTGTCGATTTAAATTAGTCAGACATACTTTATCATCATCAATCAGGTCAATCGCACCAACACCACTTCGAACCAGTGCCTCCACCGCATATCCCCCGACACCGCCAACACCGAAAACAGCAACACGAGACTGCTTCAAAACCTGCATGGCATCTTCGCCAAATAACAACTGCGTTCTCGAAAATTGATTTAACATAACGAAAACGAATCCTTTCTATATAATATATTAGAGATGAAAATAGGACATCTCCTCATCCAGTTTTTCCGACATTTGTTTCAAATCCTGAGCGGAATTACTAATCACATCAAATGTAGAATTTAATTTCTCCATAGAGGCATTTGTCTCCTCGGAAGAAGCTGCATTCTGTTCTGAAATAGCAGATAATTCACGTATAATATCCATCAGACTATCCTTGGAATTGTTCAAATCCATTATCGCAGAAGAAATATTGTCGGAACTGCCGCTTACATTTCTTGCGCCCCGCTCCATGTCTTCCATATCCTTTTGTGTCACGTCAAGCTTCTGGTTCTGAACTTCAACTCTCTTATTCAATTCCTCTAATTTGCTGACACTGAGTTCTGACTCAGATACAAGCTGCTGAATAATCTGGCGAATCTCCTCCGTAGCCTCCTCAGACTGTTCTGCCAATGCTCCAATCTCTGTGGCAACAACAGCAAATCCCTTTCCTGCTTCTCCTGCCCGCGCCGCCTCAATCGATGCGTTGAGCGCCAAAAGATTGGTCTGATCTGCAATATTAGCAATTAAGGAAGAAGCCGCCTCAATATTCTGTACTGACTCATTGGTCGAACGAATCTGCTGATTGATTTCCTGCATCTCTTCCATAACACCTGCATTTTGTCCGGCAACTTCACTCAAAGCACTTTTAACTTCATTGCATAGCCCCACAAGATTCTCTGCATAATTCTTCAACTCATTGACATTGTCTGTAATACTCTCAATATCTCTGCCGATACTCTCTGTGTTACCCGCAGATGTTTCTACTCTGTCAGCCTGATTGAGCGCACCGGAAGAAATTTCATCCACCGCACTGGTAACATGGGCAGACTCCTGCGTAGCTATATCAACTGATTGAGTCAGATTCTCACCGGAAGCCGTAACACTGCCCGATAATTTCTTTGCATTATCAATAATAACGGCAAGTTCTTCATCCAGTTTTTTCGTGCTCTCCGCGATAATTCCGAGTTCATCCTTTCGATTAATCACTTTATCCGGAATAGCCACCTTGAGATTTCCCTCTGAAATTGTGACAAGGGTATCTACAATACTCCTCATAGCGTGGCTGATTTTCTTATTAACAAGAAACCCGCCAACAGCCATAACCAAAATAAATCCAATAACAACCGAGACCATAATGACGGCAGATTCCGTAATCGTCTTTCGAATATCACTGCTCTCTCGTCCCGCAAAAACCATCCCCGTTGTATCTCCATTGACCTTTGTCAGTGGCACATAATATCCATAATAAGACTTTCCTTCTATCTTTAAATTGGTCGAATAATAATCCACCCCTTCATCCAGACAACAAGCCGCAATCCGTTCTGACACTTCCGTTCCCACCGCTCTCTCATCAGATCCTTCTTTCTTCATTGTACTGATCATACTTGTTGTCTCATAAAAAACAGTATAGTCAATTCCTGTCTGCTCATGAAGGGCATCCATCTGCTCCCCATAAAGCGTATCAACCACTGTGACTCCTTTCCCAATCTTTCCATCGGATGATATGTACCAGTCACCGTCAAATTCATGATCAAATGCATCCGCCAGATGAACGGCTGTCGCTCTCAGTTCTTCTTTTACCATATCGTGATAAACATTACTGAGTACTACCATGGCAATCGCTGCAAGAATCCCGGTTGCGACAAATAAAACGATAATTGCCATGAGAACCAGATTGCCGACCAATTTTCTTTTTCTTTTCATATGTTGTACCTCCGAACAATAAGAAATTAACATGTATTATCCAAATATAAAATATCAACAAAGCACATTTTTATACATATAATAATATCAGAATATTACTACATTATCAAGTTGAAAATCGTTGTCTTTTTTATAAAATTGTTATAAATCTAAATTTGTTATGGATTTTTTTTTGTGCATGGTGTATAATGTTGGAAAAACTGCTTTTAAGCAGAAAAACAGGAGGTATATGTTATGAAACGTAAACTTATTTCAATGCTTCTGGTAGCCTGCATGTCGTTTGGCTTAGTAGCATGCGGAAGCACAGAGGAAAGTGGCACAAGTTCCAGCAATTCGAGTTCCAGCAGCTCCAGTTCCCAAAAAGCTGACAGTGACAGTGGTTCATCTTCCGGTGATCTTATCAAAGTCGGCATCATCAACAATGATCCGAACGAGTCCGGTTATCGTACAGCAAACGATAAGGATCTCAAAGAGAAGTTCACCAAGGAAAATGGCTATGATGCATCTTTCGCTTACAGTTTGAAGAACGATGAGCAGATTACTGCAGCTCAGAAATTCATTCAGGACGGTGTTGACTATCTTCTTCTCTCTGCCGCTGATACATCCGGCTGGGATTCCGTTTTGAAAGATGCCAAAGAACAGGGTACAAGAGTAATCCTCTTCGACCGCACCATTGATGCAGATGAGAGTCTTTATGAGGCATCTATTGTATCAGATATGGACAAAGAGGGTCAGACCGCTGTTGACTGGCTCAAAGAGCAGAAACTTAGTGAATACAACATCATCCACATTCAGGGTGTTATGGGCTCCGCTGCTCAGCAGGGACGCTCCGGTGCTCTGACAGATACTGCTAAGACAGAAGGATGGAACATCGTTGTAGAGCAGACCGCTGAGTGGAATGCAGAGAAAGCACAGCAGATTGTACAGTCTGTTATTGACAAGGGAGATAAGTTCAACGTTATTTACGCAGAGAATGATGATATGGCAAAGGGTGCTGTTGCTGCTCTTGACAAAGCAAACATCGCTCATGGTGTTGGCAAAGATGTTATCGTTATGGGCTTCGACTGCAACAAATGGGCTCTGGAAGAACTCCTCAACAAGAACTGGAACTATGATGGACAGTGTAATCCATTCCAGTCTTCTTACATTGATGAAGTTATCCAGAAACTCGAAAAAGGCGAAACCCTTTCCGAGAAAACAATTGTCATGGATGAGAAAGGTTTCGATGCTTCTACTATCACTCAGGAAGATGTAGATCAGTACGGAATCTAATTAATAAGATATTGCAATCGTAAGCGCAGTTAAAACGTGCGCTTCCCAAATTAAATTTTCTATACAATAAAAGCGCAGCGCAGCAAGTCTGTGCGGCGCTTTTACTTTATAAAATGGAGGTGAATTTAGAGGTGGCAGAAAACATTGTATTAGAAATGAAAAATATCCACAAAAGTTTCCCTGGCGTAAAAGCTCTTCAGGCTGTTGATTTCAAACTTCGAGAAGGCGAGATTCATGCGCTCATGGGTGAAAATGGGGCTGGAAAGTCCACCTTGATTAAAGTGCTGACAGGCGTTTACAGTAAAGATGAGGGAGCAATCTTTCTTGCAGGAAAAGGATCTTCCCGTGAGCAGGTATTGATACACTCTCCTCAAGATGCTCAAAACTTAGGAATCAGTACAGTATATCAGGAAATTACACTCTGCCCAAACCTCTCTGTAGCAGAAAACATGTTTATCGGCAGAACCGGTGCAATACAAAACTGGAAAAAAATGAATGCCGATACAGAGAAAATTCTTAAAAATCTTGACATTCCGGCAAAAGCAACACAGCAGTTAGAGACATGCTCGATTGCAGTACAGCAGATGATCGCCATAGCCCGTGCAGTGGACATGGATTGTAAGGTTCTTATTCTCGATGAGCCAACGTCCTCTCTGGACGAACAGGAGGTAGCAAAATTATTTAAACTCATGCGCAGTCTGAAAGAAAAAGGCGTAGGAATTATTTTTGTCACACATTTCCTTGATCAGGTATATGAAGTCTGTGACCGCATCACTGTTATGCGAGACGGACAGCTTGTGGGCGAATTTCCTATTAAGGATTTGCCTCGAGTACAACTGGTATCCAAAATGCTCGGCAAAGAACTGGATGATATGTCTGATATCAAAGGGGAACAGCAAGCCTACGAAAAAGGTAAAGATTCTGTCCCTGTATTTGAAGCAACGGGACTTGTGAGCGACGCAGGAATCAAGCCTTTTGATTTTCATATTGATAAAGGTGAAGTCAACGGCTTTACCGGACTTCTCGGTTCCGGACGAAGTGAATGTGTGCGTGCCATCTTTGGTGCCGACCGTGTACTTGGTGGTAAAATCAAAAAAAATGGAAAAGAAATCAAAATTTCCAATCCTTTGGATGCTATGAAAAATGGAATCGCTTATCTTCCGGAAGACCGTAAAGTTGATGGTATTATCGGAGACTTGTCTGTGCGTGACAACATAATTCTCGCACAACAGGTATTAAAAGGATTTTTCAAACCATTCTCCAAGGCTGAGGCAAATAAAATTGCTGATGAATACATCAAACTACTCAGTATCAAGACGGCATCTGCAGATACACCAATCAAGTCCCTATCCGGTGGAAATCAGCAGAAAGTTATCGTTGCCAGATGGCTTTTTACCCATCCTGAGTACCTGATTCTGGATGAACCGACAAGAGGTATCGACGTAGGAACCAAAGTTGACATTCAGAAACTGGTTCTAAAACTCGCATCAGAAGGAATGAGCATCACTTTTATCTCCTCTGAGATGGACGAAATGCTTAGAACCTGTTCAAGACTTATTGTCATGAGAGATCGCAAAGTAGTCGGCGAACTCTCCGGAGATGATTTAAATCAGACAAAAGTAATGAGTACAATAGCCGGAGGTGAAAGTCAATCATGAGTAGTAAAACAATAAAATCTAATGAAACAAGTCTCGTCATGAGAATTGTGCGCCATCAGTGCTTCATTCCACTCATGGCTCTTCTCATACTTGTAATCTTTAATCTGATTGCAGACCCGACTTTCTTCAAAATCACATTGGCAGATAACAGTGCGGGCAATCCGATTTTGTCCGGTTTCCTGATTACCATTCTGGACAGTGGTTCTGAACTTGCAATTCTTGCCATTGGTATGACATTAGTTACCGCAGCATCCGGTGGACAGGATATCAGTGTGGGCGCTGCCGTTGCTATTTCCGGAAGTGTTCTGCTCCGTGTTCTCTGCGGTTCTAATACACGCCCGGAGACCTTACAGGCACCGATTATAGTGGCTTTCCTTATCAGTGTAGTTGTTGCTATGCTATTTGGTGCATTTAACGGTGTTCTGGTTGCTTTCTTCAAGATTCAGCCGATGATTGCAACACTGATTTTATACACGGCAGGTCGTTCCATTGCAGCATGGATTAACAATAATGAACTCCCTGTTATCAGTGAACCATCTTTCAAGTATTTTGGTGAATTTATTCCGGGAATTCCAATTCCGACACCATTTTTCATTGCGGTCGCATGTATTATCATTATCATGCTGGTGTTGAAATTCACCAATCTCCGCTTGTTTACCGAAGCGGTCGGAATCAACGAAAAATCTTCACGACTGAATGGTTTAAAGCCAGCTTGGATTAAAATCCTCGCATTTATTATCCTTGGCATTTGTGTTGCTGTTGTGGGACTGATTAAAGTAAGTCGTATTTCCACCATCAACTACTCCGTTATTGCCAAAGATATCGAGATGGATGCCATTCTTGCTGTGGCACTCGGCGGCAATGCCCTGAGTGGTGGTAAATTTAACATGACTGCCTCTATTATTGGTGCTTATGTTATTCAGTTTCTCACAACGACACTTTACAAATTCAATGTACAGCCGGATGCACTCCCTGCCTACAAAGCAGTTGTTGTTATCATTCTCGTTGTAGTAAGTGCTCCTACCGTGAAAAACTGGTTCAGTAATCTCACAAAAAAATTCACAAAAAAGGAGGTGGCATGATATGGCAGCAAAAAAAGCTTCACCAAACAAATTTATTGAAAAGATAAAAGGCCTTAGTGATACGAATTTACTCTTGTCCATCACCATTGTTATTTTCTTTCTTATGTACATTGGGGCAATCGTATTTCAGGGAGGTGGTTTCTTAAAGCCACAGGCATTTTTTAATATATTAAATGCCAATGCTGCTCTCATCATACTCTCCTGCGGACTGAGTTTAGTTATGATTAACGGAAGTATTGATATTTCAGTTGGCGGTGTAACTGCACTTGTGAGCATGAGCTGTGCCGTATATCTTGATAAGCACAACGGAAACATCTGGATGTCTATGCTGCTTGCACTCGGTATCGGTATTGCATTCGGACTGTTTCAAGGTTTTTTGATTGCCTATTTGGAAATCCAGCCATTTATTGTTACACTGGCAGGCATGTTCCTTGCACGAGGCCTTACAACCATTGTAAATACCTCTCCTTTCAATGTTGAAAATGAGGCATTTCAGAAGTTAAAGGATACACGTGTTATCGTTCCCGGTATGGGGTCACTGAACCGAAGAGGAGTATATATCAACGCCTATGTGGAGATTGGTGTCATCGTGGCAATCATCCTTGTTCTAATCTTATTTGTTGTTCTGAAGTGGACTAAACTTGGACGTTCTTTCTACGCAGTAGGTGGAAATAGTCAAAGCGCAATGATGCTTGGTATCAATGTAAAACGGACAAAGTTCATTGCTCATTTGATTTGTGGTATCCTTGCAGGTATCGGTGGATTTGTTTATTTCCTGCACGTCGGCTCCGGCTCCCCTTCCCACGCCATGGGCGCAGAGATGGATGCCATCGCTTCCTCCATTATCGGTGGAACGATGCTGACTGGCGGTGTCGGAAATATTATCGGTACATTATTTGGTGTTCTCTCTCTGGGAACCATCCAGAATATCGTCTCCTCTGCCGGTCTTGATCAGGCATGGTGGACGGGAATCACAAGAGCTGTTATGCTCTGCCTGTTCCTATTGATTCAGAGTATTGTCATTGCCAGAAAGGCAAAAATGAAGGCGAAAGTTTAATAACGGCTGCAACGCCCCGAGAGGGGAATTTTCGAGAACCATCGAGAAACGGCAAATGCTAACGCATTTAAGTTTCTCTCTGATTCTTGAAAATTCCCCTCTCTTTTCTTTTTCACCCGTTATAAACCTCGCCAATCAATTCATATGAATCAATTTATTTTCTCTACTTTTCCATGGTACATTCCAAGTACAATAATTCCCTGTAGTACCGGAATCATTTTTTTCATTGTAATCTCCCTCTCACGCTCAGTTCAATATCAATACTGCACTCTTCCCTCAGCCACAGCCTTCAGATGCTCCCCATATGGACTCTTGCCGTATTCACTTGCACTCGCCATCAATTGCTCTCTGGTCACAAACCCATTGATATACGCAATCTCCTCCGGAGCACTGATTACAATACCCTGACGAGACTGAATTGTTTCAACAAAATTTGCAGCCTGTAAAAGAGAATTCATTGTGCCGGTATCCAACCATGCAAAACCACGTCCCAAAAGTTGTACATCCAAAAGTCCCTCCTGCAGATACATTTCATTGAGAGTTGTAATTTCTAACTCTCCTCTCGCTGACGGTTTTACCTGCTCTGCCCGTTTTGCCACATCTGACGGATAAAAGTAGAGTCCGGTCACAGCGTAATTGGACTTTGGATTGACCGGCTTCTCCTCGATGGAGGTTGCCTGTCCCATACCATCAAAGGCTACAACACCAAAACGCTCCGGATCCGGTACATAATAACCAAACACAGTAGCTCTGGAATTCTCTTCTGCATTTTTCACAGCAGTTCGCAACATTGTTCCAAATCCATTTCCGTAAAAAATGTTATCGCCGAGGATCATGGCACCTGCTTCTCCATTTAAAAATTCTTTTCCCAAAATAAATGCCTGTGCAAGTCCGTCTGGAGATGGCTGCACCTTATAACTTAACCGAATTCCAAACTGAGAACCGTCACCGAGCAGCGTCTCAAACCGCGGCGTATCCTCCGGTGTGGAAATAATCAGAATCTCCCGAATTCCCGCAAGCATCAGCGAACTGAGCGGATAATAAATCATTGGCTTGTCATAAATCGGGAGCAACTGCTTGCTCGTAACTTTTGTGAGTGGATATAATCTTGTTCCACTTCCTCCTGCTAAAATAATACCTTTCACTTACTAATCCTCCTTGTCTTCATCAAATTCAAAAGCCACCACTTCATCCATTCGAAATGTAACCGGCATCTTCGTACCCATCAGTTCCAACATTGTTTTTAATTCCATGTTCTTATAGTCAACATGGGTTACCGAGGCAATCAGATTGTTAAAAACACCTGACACGACTTTGACCATGCCCCCCACTTCAATCTGTTTTTCCCCTTCTGCCAGTTCTTCCATATTAGAAAAGTTTTCTAATTGCTCTCTCTTCCAATCTTCAAATTCCTCTTCTGTTACCTTCTTTACAACTTCCAGACTCACTTCAACCGGAGTGTTTCTGCCAAAGAGACTTGTCTCCAGTTTGGCAATCCGCCGATGTCTGTCTATCTTACAGATTTTCCCCTGATAGTCCTGCAAAGCCCCTTCTGTCACCACAATCTTGGATCCAATAATTAATCCAAAAGAAACCGGTACAACATGATTTTCATCCATCATATCGCTCAGGTATTTCTGCTCATCCGCCGTGATGGGAGAAATCTGATCCGCATCCCTTAACACTTTTGTCATTCGTTGCACTTTTGTCATATCATTCAGCACATCATCTATCCGATCTGTGTCCACAAAAAAGTATCCGGGAAACAACCTTTTTTTGACAGAATGCCATTCACCACGAAATTTTTTCTTTGCGACATAGCGGGGAATAAACATTTCCTTATAAAACTCTTTACTGACTCGCTGCTTACAGAGTTGAAGAGCCACCTCCTCTTCTCCACTCATTGTCTGAAATACATACCACATATTATCCTATCCTTTAGCTCACAATTTTATATTTTTTCAATGCACCTTTTTTCAATAGTTTTTTGTATTTTTTCTTTTTCTTCTTAGGCACAGTGACCTTCACTTTCTTTGCAATTCCTACAAATGCTTTTTTTCCGACTTTTTTCAAGACCTTAGAGCGAATCACCATTTTATTTAACTTTTTACAGTTTCGGAACGCCCCTTTACCTATACTCGTCACATTTTTTCCTATTGTGACTTTTTTCAGTTTTTTCATGTTCTTCAAGGCACCTGCCAAAATAGAGGTGACTTTATATGTATTTCCGCCGACTTTTATCGTTGTCGGTATCGTGATGCTCTTTTTCTTTTTTGAGACAGGCATTTTATATGCTGCGGTATTCGCTCCGGTTATCGTATAATATGCACCGGATTTTTTTACTACTGTCCCCTTTTTGATTGAGGTCTTTTTGGTGCCTGCTCCCTTGACAGAAGTATCTGTTGTACTATCCTCATCTGTTTCCTCAAAATATTTCAACTTATTAAATGTAGAAATTCCACTACTCTGTTTTTGCACTTCCAGAAGACAATATGGGTTTATTATAATCAGAATCGGAGCATCCGCATTTGTCACATACCAGGCAACTCTTCCATCCTTCGTGAGAACCGGGTCACAAGCTGAAAGTGCCAGTTTGCTCTCATAAATATCTGAGGCAGGGTTTCCTGAGGCATCCATCAATACCATCTTGGTTTTATAGGTATTTCCATTTTCAGCATCCGTATACTCCTCCCACAGCAAGAGGTAATGGTCATT